>JBKQWH010000130.1:0-14146 GCA_052139635.1 Capsulimonadaceae bacterium | reverse complement strand
CCAAATTGCTATTGCAGAAATGTATGAACTTGGTTCCGGCGTAAAAGAGGACGATACAGAGGCTCTGAAATGGCTTGGCTCACCATCGACCGAGTACCGTATATCAGAAAGCCTGATAATGTTCCGGTTATTAACCTGTGCGTTTAGCAAGACTAAACCCCATAACGACGCACCGTTCTTAACGTCTGCGATATCGAGGGGCGGCCCTGGGTGAACGCGAATCGGAGGCTTCATCATTTCCAGGATCAAGCCCGCCGTTATGGCAACGACGAGCACGGTTATCCGGATCGGCGTTGATAATCGCATTTTTGCTGGAGCTTTCACGGTACTAGCCATAGATCGGCTCCGCTTCTACCATCACGATCTCCCGAACGTACGGGCTTAAATCGTCTGGCGTCCTCAGATCGACAGGACGCAATTCAAATCCCAAGCTCTCGGATTCCGAGGCTATTGAACAGCGTGCCCGCATTTCGGCCAGACTTTGTATGTCCGCAAGATGCCGGCGTCCTGTCAAGCTGGGCGAATACGCACGTTACATCTCCAGCTTCGGCTGGTCCGGCGCCGGCATCCGCTCGGACTTTGGCGGGCGGCCCGGACCGCGCCGGGGTCGATAGAGTTCGCCGCCGAGCACCGGCGCCGCAGTAGCAACCGTTCTGGCCGGCGCAAGGGGAGATTCCGGCGACGAGATCACCGTGTACGCGGACCGATCGGCGGCGCCTGGAAGTGCGGATGGGAACTCCACGGTTTCCTCCGGAAAGGCCTCTTCCGCGCGACTGCCGGTGGGGCGCAGGTTGTCGATCAGGTGTTCCTGGCCGGTCTTCGGGTCCCGATAGGTCCAGTGGTCCCAGCCGTTGCAGGCCGGTAGGCCGAGGACGAGTTTGCCGACCTTGTGGATCGATCCCCGATGGCCGTTTGCGGCGATCGTGCCGTCTTCCTGAACAATGGCCTCAATGCGCCTCGGCTTCGAGAACAGACGGGTTCCCGGCGGCAGCGCGCCGCTTTCCACAAAGCTGAGGAACGGGACCTTCGGCTTGGGCTGGTCGATCAGCCCGAGGCCGCCGCCGGCTTCAAATGGGATGACCCTGTCGACGCGACTCCGAGCCACTTCGACATAGTCCGGCTCGCGGTCGATCGTGACGAAGTTTCGGCCGAGGGCTTTCGCCACGGCAGCGGTCGTGCCGGAACCGCAAAATGGATCCATGACCAGATCCCCCCGCCTGGAGCAGGCGGCAATAATACGGTAAAGCAGCGCCTCCGGCTTCTGGGTCGCATGCGCCTTCGACCCATCGTCGTTCGTCTCGCGCTCGCCGCCCAGACAGATGGGGAAGTACCAGTCGGAGCGCAACTGCTTGTCCTCGTTGCCGGCCTTCATGTCCCGGTAATTGAAGGTATATCCTGTGGCTTCCTTGCTCTTCTTCGCCCAGAGCAGCGTCTCGTGGGCGTTGCAAAGGCGGACGCCCTTCATCTGCGGCATGGGATTACTCTTGACCCAGACAACATCGTTCAAGATCCAGTAGCCGATGTTCATCAGGATCGCGCCGACCCGATAGATGTTGTGATACGATCCGATCACCCAGAGCGTGCCGGTCTTTTTCAGGACACGCCGCGCCGCCGTCAGCCACTCCAGCGTGAAGCGGTCGTACTCCTCGAAGGAGGCGAACTGGTCCCAGTGATCGTCGACAGCGTCGACAACGGTCTGGTTCGGGCGCAGCAGGCCGTTCTCCAGTTGGAGATTATAGGGCGGGTCGGCAAAGATCAGGTCGAATGAGTTCTCGGGAAGCCCGTTCATGATCTCGATGCAGTCGCCAGTGAGTATCTTGTTGAGTGGAATAGTGCTCATGTTGTTCCGTAGAGGCAAGAGATGTCCGCCTCGGAGCCCCTCCTTGCCGGAGGGGCTCCGAGGCGGTTGTCGCACGAATTATGGGCACGGTCACGCCGCTTCGGCACGACGCTGGCCGCCGCCGGCGCCGGCGCGCTCCCGGTCGCGGCCGCCGCGTTCGGCTCCGTTTGCGGGAGGTGCTTCCCGCGCAACTTCCTTCGCGGGAACCGGACTTGCAACGCGCAGGGCGTTTCCGGTCAGCACCTCGCCAACCGCGACGGAGCGGCGCACGTCGGTCAACCGGACCCGGACGCTATGTCCGAGAAACTTCGCACCATTGACCATATCGACCTGTAACTGACGTCCCGGAAGAAGGTATCCGAGCGCCCAGGGCGAGCGGTCGCCGTTCGGGTCCTCGCGCGCAACCCCAACATCGACGATCTGGCCGCGGCGCGGCACACTCTGCGCCTGCTCGACCTTCTGGATGCTCGACGGGTCGATCTCGTATTTCTCGACGTGATGCCACGAGGGCACGCTGCGAACATAAATGGCGCGCCGGATTGAACGCTCCAGGCTCTCGATATCCTCGCCCTGGGCGCCGATCAGATGCGCTGTGACATCCGGGTGAGCGGTCACCACGAACGCTTCCGTGCTCGACGTCACCGCCAGACGGCGCAGTTCCCGCTCGATCGCCAGCGACACAGTCTCTGCCGACGAGACTCGCCCGAGGCCCTGGCAATACGGGCATAGCTCCGTCATCGCCGTGTCGACTGTCTCACCGGTGCGCTTGCGGGTCATCTCGATCAGGCCAAGCGCCGAAATGCTGGAGATCTTGGTCCGCGATCGGTCGTCCTTAAGCGCCTTCACGAATGCGTCCATCACAGCCTTCTTATCGCGGGTGTTCTCCATGTCGATGAAGTCGAGGATGATCATTCCTCCCAGATCCCGAAGCCGGAGCTGCCGGGCAATCTCCTCGGTGGCCTCGAGGTTGGTCTTCAGGATGGTATCCGCAAGCCCCGTGCTGCCGGTGAACTTTCCGCTATTGACGTCGATCGAGACAAGGGCCTCGGTCTGGTCGATGATCAGCGAGCCACCCGACTTGAGCGGCACTTTGCGCCGCAGCAGACGCTCGATGTCATCCTCGATCTTGAAGTGCTCGAAGATGGGGCGCTCACCGTCGTAAAGCTCGATCCGGTCCTGCAGGTCGGGGGACAGCCGGGCAATAATCTCATGCGCCTGGGCATAGTCGGTCGGCGAGTCGATTACCAGGCGGCCGATGTCGGAGCCGAACGCATCGCGCAGGATCTTGTAAACCAGGCCCATGTCCTGGTGGATCAACGCCGGCGCGTGGGTAGTCTTCGCTTTGTGCTGGATCTGCCGCCACGTATCGGTCAGCATCAGGTAGTCCTGGCGCAACTCGGCGAGACCCCGTCCTTCCGCCTCGGTGCGAACGATCACGCCAAAACCCGTCTCGCGGAATTTCTGGACGATTTTCTTGAGCCGGTCGCGCTCCTTGCCTTCCTCGATCTTGCGGGAAACACCGAGGTTGTTGGCCTCGGGCATCAAGACGAGAAAGCGGCCGGGAAGCGAAATACGAGTGGAGACGCGCGATCCCTTTGTACCGCGCGGGCCCTTCACGACCTGGACAAGGAGTTGATCGCCTCGAGACACAAGGTCGCGGATGTGCAAGTCGCGCCGGCTGCGGCCACGTCCCCCATCCTCCTCGTCTTCGGGAAGGATATCGGCGACGTAGAGGAACGCGTTACGCTCCAGGCCGATCTCGACAAAGGCGGCGTCCATTCCCTGCAGGACGTTCTCCACCTTCGCTTTATAGAGGTTGCCGACAACCCGCTGTTCCCGCTCGACATGCAGCTCGACGAGCTGCTTTTCGTCGAGCACCGCGATACGGGTTTCGCGGTTGTCGACGTTTACGATAATTTCTTTTGACATGTAATGCTATCTCGACCGTGCCGCCACCCGCACGCTCGGGACCCGCCGTAGCCGCGACCCATCTTTAGATCCGTGGGCCGGACAATGGTCTCGTCGGCGCCACGCCGGAGAGCCGGGGCGCCGGCCGAGCCGGCAGGGTCCGGAGTTCCGCAAGATCGGCGGTCATCCGGCCTCTGTACAAAGGTGCAGTCAGGTGTTCGCAACTGACTGCCGCACTAAAGCGCTTTCGCGCCTGATCGTCGATATGCGCCGCTTCATGGGACGCGCGGTTCACACGCTTCCACGGTGCGCATAAAAGTTGCCAGCCGGCCAATTGGCCGGAAAATGGTTCGAAGAAACGACCTAAAGATGGCGACAGATCGAGTTCAGGAAACTCCGCATGCGATCGGCGAGCGACGGCTCCGGCCGCACTTCGTCAACGCGTGTCGTCTCCGAAAACTGACCCGGAGTCCCTTCGACAACGATGGCCACTTCGCCCGGCTTCACATAGCCGAGCTTGCGCGCCTCCGCGGTGATTCCCGCAGGTGTATTCAGATAGGCCAGGCGCCGGCGGTATGCGTCGTTCTCTGCATCCGCCTCTGCAATTTGTCGATCTGTCTGCGCCAGTTCCGCGCGCATCACGCTGCCTTCGCGATATGGCTCAATCGCCTTTGCGATCAGCGCTACCGACATCGCCAGAAGCAGCGCGGCCCCGCCGGCAAGTATTGCCATCCGAGCCCACATCCCGATTATGCGGTGATGCGCCTTTCGCCGGCGCCGGCGTGGACGGCTTACGCCGTCGTCCAATGCATCCCCGAACTCGTCATAACGGTCTGACTGATTTTCGCTTCCCTGATGTTCCACAGGCTCTCTCCCCAGGCAATAGGAAATAGAGAACTTCCCCAGACCTAACTGCCTGCACGTACGAGACAGCAGCGACGGCCCGGCTATTCCGGCCGTAATGGCTGCCCGACCCGATGAATCTTGATAAAGTTCGTGGTTCCCGATTTCCCGACCGGCACGCCGCCGGTAATGACCACCATATCGTCCTCGTGGACAAGGTCTGACTTGTCGGCGGCATCCAGACACGTTTGCATCAGCCCGTCCGCGTCGATCGCCGGGCCGACCAGCACCGGATAAACTCCCCAGACCAGGCCCAACCTCTGGTATGTCTGGAATCGCTCGGTCGCAGCGATAATCGGAGCGCTCGGGCGGTAGCGTGAAATTCCCAACGCGGTCCGTCCCGAACTCGTCGACGCCAGGATAGCCGAACAGCCCAGGTCGTGCGCAATGTCGCAAGTCGCGTCGGCAACGGCGTTGGTAATGGACTCCGTATTCTTCTTCCCGCCGGGTGTAACTACGTCCTCGCGGCCCCTGCCAAACGCCAACGAAGCCTCGGTATGCGACGCCACTTTGGCCATCATCCGAACAGCATCGAACGGGTAAGCTCCCATCGCCGTCTCACCAGACAGCATGACTGCGTCGGTCCCATCGAATATTGCGTTGGCCACGTCGGTGACCTCGGCACGCGTGGGACGCGGGTTGCGAATCATCGAGTCGAGCATTTGCGTTGCTGTTATCACCGGCTTGCCGGCGCGATTCGCCTTTGCGATCAGCATCTTTTGAATGACGGGCACTTCGTCGATTGGCACCTCGACCCCGAGGTCGCCCCGAGCCACCATGATGCCGTCGACGACCGCGAGGATGTCGTCAATGTTTCGAACCGCCTCGTGCTTTTCGATTTTCGCAATGAGCGGGATCTTGGCCCGGGCCGCGTCGCAAACCCCGCGCAAGACCGCGATATCGGTGGGAGTGCGCACAAACGAAGCGGCGATCCAGTCCACCTTCTGCCGAATTCCGAAGTTCAGGTCTTCCAGATCCTTGTCGGTCACAGCCGCTACCGGAAGTGAGACACCGGGGACGTTGACACCCTTGTGAGATGTCAGGCGCCCGCCGCATACGACCGTGCAGACGAGCGTGTCGAGCTTTTTCTGACGCACCTTGAGTTCGATCAGCCCATCGTCGAGCATGAGCTGCGTACCCGGCGCGACCGCTTCGAAGATCTCCGGAACGGGAAGGTTGATGCGACCATCGGCGCCGTCGACATCGTCCATGGTTAGCACGACATCCTGGCCCGGCTTCAGGCAAACGCCGTCGCCGGCAATAGTCCCCACCCGTACTTTCGGACCGGAAAGGTCCTGAAGTACCGTGATCGGGCGTCCCAGTTCCTGGGAGAGCTCACGCAGCAGACGGATAACCCCCGCGTGGAACTCGTACGTGCCGTGGGAAAAATTGAGGCGAGCGACGTCCATACCGGCTCTGGCTAGTTCGCGCAGAGCATCGGGGCTGCTGGTGGCGGGCCCAATGGTACAGACGATCTTTGTTCGGCGCATGAGGCAGCGTTATTCCGGGTGTGGCCGAATTCCCGCGCCATGTAGCCGGTGAAAGTCGGCCAGACAGGCGCTTGTTCGGTCCACTCGATGTTGTAGCGCCGGGCCGCCTGCGCGGCGCGGTGCAGGGGGCGGCCCTCCCGGTGTCCAGCTATTTCTGCGATCATCCGGGATCGGCAAGCACCCACCTCTATTATAGCCGGTCAGGAGGATCAGCGTCAACCGACCAGCTAACGAGTTTTCACGAGAAGCGGGAGGAATGGTAGCCCATAGGGGATTTGAACCACCTGTTTCCACGCCGAGAAGCGTAGCGTCCTGGGCCGGGCTGGACGAATGGGCCGTAAAGCAGGCTAAGTATACCCTCGATTGAATATAGTTGGCCTAACCCGGCCGAGCCGGAACTCCTTCGGTGCGTTCCGCGGGTGTTGCGCGAATGAATCGACTGCAACCTACAGGCGCGATGGCGGAGTCTTCAGGTCGCTCCGGGTTTCCTGGAGGCGCGCGTAAGCTTCCGCCAGGTCGGACGGCCGTGCTCCCGACGGCATTGCAGACAGTATCGATTCCGCGGACTTCCACTCCTGTTCGGCGCTGGTCATGTCGCCGTTGATCTCGTAGGCGTATCCGGTGTAGAGGGCGAAGCGGCCGTCGTACACCTGCTTCTCGCCGGCGAGCACGGCTCGCGCCGCCGGGTCCGGCGCCCCCCGTTCGAGGATATCCATCGCACCATCATAGAGCGTGGCCAGTTGACGATCGTAATCGGGCTTCGCCTTCTCGTTGTTCTCGCCACGCCGCTGCTGATCGGCGCTGCACGTTTCCCTCACATACACCTCGAGGTCGGCGACAACACGCAAGTAGTAGGCTCTGGCGCCGGCCTGATTGCCGTGTGCCGCGCAGTCGCCGGCAACGATGTTGTCCGCAATGGCGTACGCCGGGTCATGGTTGTTACCGAGGGCAAGCACCTGCCCCACCGGGCTGGCCTCGAGCATGGTAATGCGCCGATACGTTTGGATCGATGCCGCCGGAGGCTGAAGCGCGGCGAGTTCGAGCATCAGGTCCATCCGGTTCGGGTCCTGCTTCAATCCCTGCTGGTAGGCGGAAAGAGCGCCGGCAGTGTCTCCCGCCGCCTCGAGCGCGCGTCCGAGGCGGCCCTCGTTTGTGGAATCCGGAAGCAGCTTCGACGCCGTGCGCAAACAGGCGATCGATGCCGCCTGGTCCTGTCCGTCGATCAACATACCCACATCGGACGGATACTGGCCGTTGAGGGGGGCGAGAGACATCGCTCCCGCATATGCGGCCTGCGCGGCCGCGGGGTCCGGACTCGACTGAGCGAGGATGTCCCGTGCCCGCTGCGCCTGCCAGGCCGCTGCCCCGTTCGAAAGGTTGACAACCGCCACCACGACTGCGGCGATTCCCACGGCCAACCTCAGTTGCGGTGGCGCGGGCGCCTCGGCGGCGGTCGGGCGCGAACCGGCGAGTCCGCAGGCCAGGCCGGCGAGACTGTAAAAGGTCACCCCCAGCGCAAACACGTAGAGATCGGAATCGATCAAGTTCTGTATCGCGCCGGCGGCCAGCGCGGCGGCCGCCCCGGCGGCGATCGCCCGCAGGACGGCAGGCGTAACGACGGGATCGTCCACCGGTTCCGCCGCTCTCGATATGCGCGACGTCAACCCGCGCCGCGGGCCGGCTCCGGCCGGCGCCGCCTCCTTCGACCGGGAGGGACGTTTGCGCGACTCAGCCGCGCCAGGGTCTTCTGCCGCGACAACTCCGATTGCTTCCCCGGCTTCGCCCTCCTGCTTCGGGAGGGACGGGGTGGATCCCGTCCATCGCCATGCGGCGGCGATCGAGACTCCGACCAGCGCAATCACCAGCAAGGCGGCGGGGATTCCGGTCTCGTCAGCCACCTGCAGGTAGGAGTCGTGTGCCGCGCGGGTAAAGCCGACGAGCGCGAATTGCGGGTAAGCGAAACTATATGTTCCCGGCCCGAAACCGAGCAGCGGTGAGTGTGCCGCCATGCGCAGGGAGCCGCGCCAGGTCCAGACACGAAAGGCGCCCGAATTGGCCGTCGATGCGCCAAAGCGATGGAAAAGAGGCCGCCCGGCATAGATCCCCAGAAGAAGCAGCGCCAGAGCTATTGCGGCGGTCCGCCACGGAGGAGAAGCCTTGGCCGCGACTCGAACCGAGCGCGACCGCCATAACCCGGCCGCAAGGACAACGAGGCCAACCGGCAGAGACACAAAGGCGAATCGCGATCCGGTAACGCCGATCGCGGCAACCTGGAGGGCCGCGGAGATACCCAGAAGAAGGCGGAAGCTGTTCCCGGCCGGCAGGGCGAAGAGCGCGGCGATCGTCAGTGGCGCCGTCATCAGCAGATAACAGGCAAGATTATCCGGCGTCGATGTCGCGAAAACACGCCACTGGGGCTGACCGGACCTCCAGTGGTACGCGTATTCCTGCAGGGCCATAACCGAGATAATCATGGCCGCGACAACCACTGCCATCGCAATCGCCGCGGCAGCCCTGGCGTCGCGCGCCGCGAGGGCGCGCGCCAGGAGAAACGCAACGACATAGACCGCGACCGCCACCGTTCCCCGGATCAACACATCCAGCAGCGTCGTCGTGGGGTGCGGCCACACCGCATGTAATACGGCAGACAGCAGCGTCCACCCCAGATACAGGGCGGCTGTCCGCACCGGCGTCGTTCGCGCTCCCAGTCGCGAATCGGGCTTCAGCAGAAAAACCAGAAACCCGGCAAGGAGGGCAGCCCCGATCAGGGCAGACCAGACCGGTTCCTCCGGGATCGCGGCCAGAAACGGACTGGCAAACAACGCGGCGACGAGTACGATCAGCGACAGGTTCATGGTGAATGGTTCAGTATGTTATTATGAGGATTCGTGCGCCAGTAGCGCAGGGCGCATCTCTTCTCTACAGTTCGGGAGGGGCGCCGGGTTTCAGTCGACGTTTCCGGTCGCTGTGCCGCCGGTGGACGATTCGGACCATCGCGCGAAGGTTGCAGCCGGCCGCGACGGCGGCCTGCCGGAACGGATGAAAGCCGGGATGGCGCTTCTTGTCGAGCTCGATCCAGGAGCGATGGAACTCGATGATCATCTTCTCGGCATTCTTGTCGCTTGACCGCCCGATGGCGTGCGTAACGACGGCGTCGGGACAGAACATCACCGAGAAGCCGTCGTCCCAGGCGCGGGCACAGATGTCAACGTCCTCGCAGTACATGTAAAAGCGCTCGTCGAGGGCGCCGATCCGGTCGATCAGGTCTCGCCGGATGAGCATCGCGCATCCGGAAACCCAGTCGACCTCGCGTGTTTTACTATGGTCGAAGTCGCCCATCAGATACTCGCGGGCATACCGGTTGCGTGGAAACAGCCGTCCCAGGAGAGTATTTCGGAAGAATCCGGCCCCGAGCGACGGAAACCGGCGGCAGGAGAACTGCAGGGAGCCGTCCGAGTTGAGGACCTTGGGCCCGATAATCCCGGTGGTCGGATGCGCGTCGGCGAACTCGACCAGGGTTCGCAGGGCGCCCGGGTGGACGAAGGCGTCGGAGTTCAGCAGGAACACGTAGCGCCCATGGGACGCAGCGATGGCCTGGTTGTTCCCGCGGGAGAAACCGGCGTTCTCGGTGTTCTCGATCAGGCAGACCTCCGGGAACTCGGACTTGACCATCCCCGCGGAGCCGTCGGTGCTCGCGTTGTCCACCACCCACGCGTGGATCTTCGGCGGAGGCCCCGCGCTTGCGCCGGCGTCCCCGGCGGACCGCTGTTCGGCCCGAAGGGAGGCCAGGCACCGGCGGAGATCCTGACAGGCGTTCCAGTTCACAACAATGACGTCGATGTCACTCATAGTTCCTCAGGCGCGGTTTTCATCGGCTGCGCCGAGCCGAGCGAGCACGCGGCGTTCGTTCCAAGAGATAGCCTGCGTGATCAGGCGATACAGGATCGGAGGGATCGACTTCCTGTAATGCTTCTCGTAGAATCGTATTAAAGAGCGGTGCGATTCCCGCACCATCCTGGGTTTGACCTGGCGGGTGCTCGCCCCGCCAAAGTGTGTCACCACCACTTCGGGCGAATAAACGATGCGCCACCCGCAATGTCGCTTCGCCCGATAGCACCAGTCTACCTCATTAAAGAAGATTGGAAAAGCGGTATCCATCAATCCGACGTCTTGCAGGCAGCGGCGGGAGATCATCAGGAACGTCCCCATTGGCTGGTCGACCTCGCCGGCGTGGTCGTAGTCGAAGTATGACATCCGGTATGCGGCAAGGGTGCGACTCCGGGGAAAGAGGCGCGCTACCCCGAGATACTCCCAGAGAACAGGGCCGGGATCGGGAAACGAGCGCAGGGAGCGCTGCGTACTCCCGTCCGGAGACAGCAGCCGTCCGGCAAGCACACCGGCCCGGGGGTCGGCCCGCATGCCCTCGACCGCACGGGTCAGCGCGTCCGGGTGCAGGACGACGTCGGGATTGAGCAGGAGGATGTAATCGCCGCGCGCGGCCTCGATCGCCTCGTTGTTCCCCTCGGCGTAACCACGGTTGTCGGTGTTGGCGATGACCCGGACGCCTGGAAAGTCCGCCGCGACCATCTCGACAGACGCGTCGACGCTGGCGTTGTCGACGACGATGACCTCCTGGCTCAGCCCGGCGACGGGGTATTGTTCCAGCGAGGCGAGGCAGTCCCGGAGGTAATCGCGGGTATTCCAATTGACGATGCAGACCGACAGCAGCAAACCATGTCCTTCCCGCCTTAGATTCTCCATCGGGACGCAACTTTCCTGCCTGGAGTTGGCCGCGGGGCGAGCCAGGAGAAGAAAGAAAGGAGATTTCGATTTCGGGCCGGGCCGCTATCCTGTTCCGAAGCTTCGGGCCGCAATAGTAGACAGACACCGTCGACAAGAGTCGTTTCAAATGTTCCGCGATTGAGAGTATTGTGCAGCCTCTTGATTAATCTTGAATTCGTGCGTTTTTCAAGCCGGGAAAGGATTTATTGGGATGAATTGGTCCCGTCACGGTAATGTTGAGATACTCTTTGCGTAACTTTGACTGTATGCAGTTGTCAAGGAACAAAGCTCGGCGGTCGGCCGGACGGGCGTGTACGATGCTTGCGCCCGTGATGGTATTATACCCTATTATGGGAACACGTGTTCATACCCGCATTGCCTCATCTAAAACCTGACTATTGACCCCTGGTTGCATGGTGATTCACTGATTGGATGATTTATCGGACTTGTGGCGGTGGCCTCAGCGCTGGACGTCCCTGCGTGTCGTTTCCGACGGCCGGATGATCTCATCGACATCTCGGGAAGCGTTGTCGTCACGGGCGACCTACGTCCGATCGGCTACCGGCTCCGTTCGCGCCCATTCGGCCATTTGTCGAGAGGCGTTGTCCGCCCAGTGGGCGTTTCCGATGGCGGCAAAGAGCGAGCGAGCCTTCTCCATCCACTCCCGAGCCTCGTGAAGCCGCTGCTCGGCGGCAAGCAGGAACGCGATACGCTGGTAGGCGCCGGCTTCGGCGTGGCGGCTGCCGAGCTCGCGGTAGAGCCGCAGCGACTCGTCGTAACACTCGCGGGCCGGCGAGCAGGCGCCGAGGCTCTGGTGGACGTCACCGAGGGACTGAATGCAGTTCGCCGCCCCAAGGCGGTCGCCGAGGTCCTCGTAAATCGGGCCCGCCTCTTCGTAACACTCCAGGGCACGCGTATAGTCGCGCAGCAGCCGGTACACGTCGCCGAGGCCGTTCAGACAGTTGGCGGCGCCGAGACGGTTTCCGACGCTCTCGTAAATCGGCCACGCATCCTTGTAGCACGTCCACGCCTCCGTATACTCGCGGCAGGCCTGATGCACCGCGCCGAGGGCGTGCACGCAGTTGGCCTCGCCGTTGAGATCGCCGATGCCGTGGAAGATTGGCCGGGCTTCCTCGAACCGGGTTCGCGCTTGCGGGTACTCACCCAGGATCCTATGGACGGTTCCGAGGGAAAACTGACAGACGGCCTCTCCGGGCCGGTCCCCCACGCTTTGATAGACCGACCAGGCCGCCCCGTAAGAAGCGCGGGCGTGCGGATACTCGCCGAGTGTCCGGTGCACGTCCCCGATCGATCGCGTGCAATTGGCGCGAAGCCGCAGACGCTTGGCCACGAGAGCCGCATCGGCTCCCTGACGAAGGCGGGCCATGGCTTCCTCCCCGGTCACGAGGGCATAGTAACGCGACAGGGAATCGATGACATCGGCTACGTACTCGGGACGTGTGTCCGGATCGCGCTCCAGCGCCGCATGGATGTTCGGCAATTCCGCGGCCAGATTGTCGACCGCGGCCCGCGTATGATACACCCACTGCTTATCGTCGCCGCCCCAGTGCGAGGCAAACCATTTGAGGTAGACGTCGAGCCGAGCACGCAGATCGCCGGCGTCCGTGACGATGACTCGGGAGGCAAACTCCCGGACCGGAACGAGCATCCTGTACCGGCTGCCGGAGCCTTCGACCAGTGACTGGCGCAGGAGGTCTGCTATCAGGGATGCGGACGATTCTTCGGATGTTACCGCTTTGAGCATCTCCCCGGTGGCCCCGGCCGGCAGGTCGGCGAAGAGGACAAACAGCGCCCGTGCGAGGCCTTCCGGAAGCAGCGTGAACGACACGCTGAGAGCGTAGTCGAGGCTGGTCAGGTGGGAGCGGTAGGCGCCGCCGGCGTTTCGCGCCATCGCGATCAGGCGATCCCATTCGCGGAGCAAGCGCGCGAGCGTGACATCCCCGAGGAGGCCGCAGACAATCGTGATCGCGAGCGGATAGCCGTCCAGATCACGCAAGAGCCGGACACGGCGCTCGTCATCTCCCGGACATGATGTGTACCCGGCCGCTTCCGCCGAGGTATCGAACAGTCGCCCGGCGACGTCCGGAGGCAGCTTGACGATCGGCACGCACCGTTCGAGGCCCGAAAGCTGGATCGCCTCACGAGAAGTGACCACGAACCGCGCGGTGGAGTACTGGTAGAGGCTCCGTATGAAGCCCACCATCCCGCCATCGTCGGCGGCCGTTGCCTGCTGGATATCGTCGAGGAGATAGACCGCGCCGCGCTCCAACTGGGAAGCCAGGCCCGCAATGGCGGCGGCTGGCATCAGGCCAAGCGCCGCGGATATCGCGCCGGCGGCAGCACCAGCGCTCCGGCAGGCCGCGAGGTTCACATAGTGAACGCGGGCGTCGGGATTGCGCTCGGCAAGCATGGCGCCGGCGCGGCGCAGGATCTCGCTCTTTCCGATTCCGCCCGGTCCGATGATCGTGACAAGCCGGTCCCGGCTCAGCATGCCGATCACCGCTTCGATCTCGAGGTCGCGTCCGACAAACCGCGGTGTGACCGGCGGAATCTGCGACGCACGCCCGGCGCCGTTCACCGTCCCCGCATCTCTGGCACACGGAGTGCTCGGCCGGATCTCCTCGACAACTCGACGCAGTGCGCGAGCGACGTCGAGGATCGCCAAGTCCTGATTAGCGCGCGGGCTGATCGGCTTGCCGTCCTTCGGAAGCGGCTGCAGTGAGCCGAGAGGGCCGCTCCGCCACTCACAGGGACTCAGGATGATCGGAATGACGCGGGCCGTTCCCTCATCATGCCGCTTCAGGGCGAGATCCATCTCCGGCTCGTAACAGTATTCGGTGGCGAGGAAGGCGGGGCTGACGAGCAGCAGAATGAGGTCGGCGGCCTCGATGCGCTCTTCGTTCTCGTGTTTATCTTCGGATTCCTTAGCGACGTCCCGGTCATGCCAACCGGCAATCAGGCCCTGCCGGCCCATCATATCCAGGTGCCCGCCCAGTTCGCCGGGCAGCGGGTACCTCTCCGCGTACAAACAGAGGACACTGGGCGCCTGTGTGATTGTCTCCGCCGCCATTGATGCGCACTCTCTTGGGTCGTCCTTGCGTTTGTTTGCCTGATCGCTCAGAGTCGACGTTGTCCAACTGTATATGATGGGCCGGCAGGGCCTGATTGCCGGTTGGCATGACCGGGACGTCGCTAAGGAATC
>JBKQWH010000129.1:0-4837 GCA_052139635.1 Capsulimonadaceae bacterium | reverse complement strand
ACGGGGAGTGGAATTATGAAGTAGCCCCGTCAATCCAATGGTATAATGATCAATTAATTACCTGACGAACCCTTAGCACTCACTGCTTCTTGCCGAGCGTATCCTGCACGGGTTTTGGCAGTGCTGCGCATACGAGATCGTAGGAACTGTCGATCATCGACTCGATCACGTCGTCGGGCACGGTGCCGTCGAGGATCACCGTGTTCCAGTGGCGTTTGTTCATGTGGTAGCCGGGGGTGATCGACGTGAACTCGGCGCGCAGCGCCTCGGCTTCGTCGGGATCACATTTGAGGTTCACCTGCGGCGGCTCCCGGTCCATGCCGAACGTGGCGAACATCTTGCCGCCAACCTTGTAGACGGCGGCCTCCGGGCCGAACGGATACTCCAGAACGGCGCCGGGCTTTCCGGCGAGGCGAGCGATGAGCGTTTCGATGTCCATGGCCTATTCCTTCGAGTTCGTCATGTCTTCGGGCTGCGGCGAGCTTGACCACGCGTAACAGTAATATGCCAGCCCGCGCCAGTCACCGAACTCCGCAAAGAAATTGCGTACGTCTCGATCGGTAGCCGCGCGGCCGAGCTCTCCTGCGACCTTCATCCGGGCATAGGAATCGACGGCGATCTTCGCGGGCTTGCCCAGGTACAACATCAGGCACGCCGCCGCATACGGACCGACTCCTCGCAGAGTGAGAAGCCGCTTCTCCAGGTCCTCGGCCGATAGAGCCGGGTTCTGCCACGACTCGAGGTCAAGCCGGCCCTCGGCGATGTCGACGGCCAGACTATGAACGGCGGCGCTGCGGTATCCGAGGCGGGCGGCGTTTGCGAATTCGTTCGGGTCTGTTTCAGCGATCGCCTGTGGGGTGGGGAAGGCCCGGCGAAGGCCCGGGTATTCTATGCTTTCATAAGGGGCGCCGTAACACCCGACCAGACGCCGCACCATGCCCACCGTCTGCGACCACGTCGTATTAGTAGTTGTAATTACTTTAATGACGTCCTCGAACAGAGTCGGCGCGCGCAGCACCCGACCCTGGCGGCGTGCGGCAACATGGGAAAGTTGGGGGCGTCCCGACGCAAACGTGTGGAATGGGCTTATGTCAATGTCGAGTTGCAGCATTCGTCGGACTCGCTGTACGATCTCCTCCCGATCGACATCGTCTGCGTCGACGTCGACCGCGATACAGCCTTGGCCGTCCTCGGCCATTTCGATTCGAACGACACGCCCGTCCGGAAGCTTCTCGACACGCTCGAGTATCCCCGTTCGGCCGGTCTCGGGATCAGGCGGCCGCCAGCCCGACCACCCCGCAGGCGCACTGTCGCGCCAGACGAACGGAAGCAGTCGCAGCCACCCGTGCGCGGAGACCGTCTCATGGAACGAAAAATCGGACGGGCACGAAACATGGATCGTCATAGTAACCGTTTTCGCTCATTCAGCATATAGATGAGGCTTGTTAGCCCTCACGCCTCGTTGACTGTCACCGTCACCAAGCTCGTCACGAGCTCGTCATTGGTTATCGCCGTGAACTGCTGTGTCGCCGGAGCGACAAAGGTCAGGGTTGGTCCGGGCGCCAGGGCGACCGGCGCCGGCGTCTCGCGCATGGCAATGGTCAGAGAGGTCGCTACAGTCGAGACGATCCCGCTTGGGATGGTTACGGGAAATGAGTTCGTCACCACAGCGCTGCCGACCGGTTCGCCATACGCGCCTGGAACGGAGAGACCCGTTGTTCCGGTCACAGGGTTAGACGTTGCGGATGCGCGACTTTCGATTATCGAAGGCGGCTCCGGCGTGCCTGACGCTTCACTCGACAGCGCCGATGTCCCTCCGCCGTTGACGGCGGCGACCTTGTAGAAGTAGGTCACGCCGTTCGTCAGGCCGGTGTCCGTGTAGCTGGTCGCGGTGATATCGGTGGCAGTTGCCGACGAGCCTTCTCCACCGCTTGCCGTGTCGCGATAGATGTTGTATGTGGTCGCGCCGGTGCTGGCTGTCCACGACAGCGCGACCTGAGCGCTTCCGGCCGTCGCGGTTAGGGCGGTGGGCGCGGCCGGGATCGGCGGCTCCGGCGTGGCGGACGCCTCGCTCGACTGCGTCGATGTCCCCCCACCGTTAATGGCGGCGACTTTGTAGAAATAGGTTACGCCGTTCGTCAGGCTCAAATTCGTGTAGGTAAGGCCGGTGATGCCGGCGACAATCGCCGTCGCGGCCTCGGCGCCGGTTGCCGTGCCGCGGTAGATGCAATATGACGTCGCCCCCGTGCTTGCGGTCCACGTCAGTGCCACCTGCGAATTGCCCGCCGTCGCGGTCAGACCGGTCGGAGCGGCAGGGATCGGCGGCTCGGGAGTCGCGCCGACCACGCCCGTCGCCGGCGACGTACCGGCGCCGTTGACGGCGGCGATCCTGTAGAAGCATCGCACGCCGTTTGTCAGGCCGGTGTCGGTGTACGATGTTGATGGGGTCGTGCCAACGGCCGTCGATGTGTTGACACTGGTTGTCGACCCGCGGTAAATGTTGTACGTCGTTGCACCGGTGCTGGCCGTCCAGGACAGCGCGACCTGCGAATTGCCCGCGGTGGCGCTCAGCCCCGTCGGCGCGGCCGGGGCCTGAAGTGCCGGCATTGTGGACGTCTCACTCGACTGCGCCGACGTCCCACCGCCGTTGACGGCGGCAACCTTGTAGAAGTAGGTCACGCCGTTCGTCAGGCCGGTGTCGGTATAGCTGGTCGTTGTGATGCCGGTGGCCGTCGCCGACGAGCCCTCCGCGCCGCTTGCCGTGCCTCGGTAGATGTTGTACGCCGTTGCACCGGCACTCGCGGTCCAGGACAACGCGACCTGCGCATTGCCGGCCGCCGCGGTCAGCCCTGTTGGCGCCGCCGGGATCGGTGGCTCCGGCGTAGCTGAGGCCTCACTCGACTGCGCCGATGTCCCGCCGCCGTTGACGGCGGCGACCTTGTAGAAGTAGGTCACGCCGTTCGTCAGGCCGGTGTTGGTGTAGCTGGTCGTTGTGATACCGGTGGCCGTCGCCGTCGAGCCCTCCGCGCCGCTTGCCGTGCCGCGATAGATGTTGTATGTGGTCGCACCGGTGCTGGCCGTCCAGGACAGCGCGACCTGCGCATTGCCGGCCGTCGCGGTCAGCCCTGTCGGCGCGGCCGGGGCGGGGAGAGCGGGCGTGGCGGACGCCTCCGTCGACTGCGCCGAGGTTCCCGCGCCGTTGACGGCGGCGACCTTGTAGAAGTAGGTCACGCCGTTCGTCAGGCCGGTGTTGGTGTAAGCGGTGGTCGTGGAACTTCCGACGGCGGTTGAGCCCTCGCTGCCGGTGGAAGTTGCCCTGTAAACATCATACGATGTGGCGCTGGTGCTTGCCGTCCAGGAGAGCGCAACTTGCGCATTACCTGCGGCGGCGGTCAGGCCTGTTGGGGCTGAGGGAACCGAGACCGGCGTACCCGACACCTCTCTCGACTGTACCGACGTTCCGTTGGAGTCGAGTGCTGCCACCTTGTAGTAATAGGTGACTCCGTTGGTCAGGCCCGTGTTGACGTAGCTTGCCGTGGTTACCCCTGTCGCGATCGCCGTTGCACTCTCACCCTCGGACGCCGTTCCACGGTAAACTCTGTAGGTCGTTGCGCCGGTGCTTGCAGTCCAGGTCAGCGTCACCTGCTCACTCCCAGCAATCGCAGTGACGTCCGAAGGCGTCAGCGGAGGCATCGAGGAAACAGTGATTTTGAATACTGTGCCGGCATTTGAGGAACCGCCAAGGAGAGCGGTTCCATAGAAGTTGGTGTCGGTTCCCTGCACAAGGGCCAGCGGCTGCTCACCGTCGGTTCCGGTAAACGAATACAACGTCGTCAGCGTGCCTGCCGTAGTCAGCTTGAAGGCCGTGCCCACCTCGGATGCGCCGCCATATTGGGCTGTCCCGTAGAAGTTCCCGTCGCTCCCCTGAACGATCCACCACGGCTCGGCTCCGTCGTCAGCGTCAGTAAACGAGTAAAGTGTGGTGAGCGCACCGGCAGGGGTGATGTAGAAGACGGAGCCGGATCCATCCGCTCCGCCGTCATATGTGGTCCCGTACAAATCGCCGTTGGCGGCCTGTACCAGGCTGCCATTGGGCCAACTGCCGTCGGATCCGGTAAATGAATGCAGGGTAGTCAATGTGCCGCCGGGAGTGATCCGGAATACCGCGCCACTTCCGGGGTTCGATTCGCTCACGTAAGTGGTGCCGCCGTACTGGGTGTTTCCGTAGAAATTGCCGTCGTTGTCTTGCACAAGGCTCCCGATCGGACTGCTCCCGTCTAGCCCGCTGAACGAGTACAGTGTTGTCAACGTTCCGCCCGGCGTAATCCGGAATACGGTCCCGTTTCCGGATTCCGCCGTCCCGTTCCAGTTGCCACCGCCATATTGCGTGGTTCCGTAAAAGCTGCCGTCGCGCCCCTGAATCAGTCCGCCGCCGGGGTCGCTTCCGTCCGGACCACTGAACGAATACAGCGAGGTAAGCGCCCCGGCCGAAGTGATCTCGAACACGGTGCCGTTGCCGGACGAGCCGCCGCCGCCCGTGGCGCCGTAGAAGTTGCCGTTACTTCCTTGAACCAGTCCATAAGGATTGGCTCCGTCCGAACCGATGAACGAATGCAAGATCGTCTCCGAACCGGCGGATGTGATTTCGTATACCGTTCCCAGGTTGCAGGAACCCCCGTTGACGGTCGACCCGTAGAAGTTGCCGGAGCTTCCCTGCATCAGGGCATTCGGATTGGCTCCGTCCGTGCTGCTGAACGAATAGACGGTGGTCAGATCACCGGCGGAGGTAATCTGGTAGATCGTTCCGGCGCCGGTGGAACCTCCCGACGACGTGTTC
>JBKQWH010000128.1:0-15997 GCA_052139635.1 Capsulimonadaceae bacterium | reverse complement strand
TGAATCGTTGAGCCGCCGAGCATTGTCAGTACGACAATCGTGACGGCCAGGGTGGGTCGGAGCCTTGTGGCCGGAACAACGGCCAGCGCCCACGAAAGAACGATTGCCGGGCCGACCAGTGCAACATACGCGTATCGGTCGGCCACGGTCGAGTACAGTTCAAATGGATTGGTCACGATGCCGCACGTGGGAAGTAGGCCGATCACGAAAACGGCCCCGCCGGCGGCGGCCACGGGCCAACGGCCCCGGATTAGCCAGAGCAGGCCAACAAACAGGACGGCGATTCCGGCCGTTGCGTAGGCCCATCCGTGGCTGGCGACGTATTCCGGGGTTCGGCCATAGTCGATGGTGAGATTGACTGGCCAAAGCAGCTTTTGAAGATAAAAGGTAATCGCGTCCCCCGCGACTAGCGGCTTCTCGCTCCAGCGACCGTGCGTGACCGCCTTATCCAGGTGTTTGACGGTCGTCGTTACAAGTGTCCACGCCGCGGCGAACACAAGCCACGGGACCTTTGCAATGGACACCGCTTTGACCGAGCGTCCCAGGACCGCCCGATCGATCACCCACGCGACGATCGGTATCACAATCGCGAGAGGATAGGTGAGCGCTGCGCAAACAAACCAGACGCTTGCAAGCGCGTAATGGACACGACGAGAAACCAGATACCTCGAATCGTCTGCCATTGCAAATCGCACATAGTGTATCAGGGCCAGAAATAGGAACAATCCGAAGTAGGCCAGGTTTCCGCCCGTGATCCAGGCGACCGACTCGTCCTGCAGCGGATGCAGCGCAAACAGGAGCGCTCCGCAGGCCGCTGCCGCGCCGCGTTTGAATAGCAATTGCAACAAAAAGAATAACAAAACAGCATCGACGGCATGGATCCCGATGAGGACCGTGTGGAAGGCGTGCGGGCTGAAGTTCACGATCCCATCCACCGCCGGGTCTGTGTGAGGAGGAATCCGCGAGCAGACGGCGATTATGCTCCAGATGCTGTAGATGAGCGGGCGGTAAACGCGAAGATAAGGGTGCAGCCAGTAAAATGCGAACTCTGGCCCACACGGGCGGTTCATGTGCGCGTTGTTGGTGATGTTAATCGCGTCGTCCCAGTCGATGTAACTGAAGTTCCAGCATGACGCGAAACACGCAAGCGTCGCCAGAAAGACGATCAATCCCCAGATAGCGGTTGTTAGCCGGCTCTCAGTCGCGTGCGGTGCAATCGACGGAATGGCGTGTTCCGGACGTTCCAACAGCCCGGCGTGCCGCGCCTGCGGAGTTCTTTTGTTGTTGCCGTAGATTGTACGCAGTTGTGATCGAGAGCGGGGAGTTTCTGCGGAATGTTTAGATTGCTTGCTCGTCATTGGGAAGCCACTCCCATTATACCACAGGTGAGAGCTTGTCCGGTAAATATACTTGCGGAGGCCGGAGGGCAGGCGATTATCGCCGCGAGCCGCGTTAGGGTTTCATGAACTGAGGCGGCTGTTTCCGCGCGTCGATACTGGTTGCAGCGACGCCGCCCCGTGAGAGGCGGTCGAGCGCTCGTTGCGCCCGAGCGTAGCCGGGGTTCAACCGCAGCGCAGTCGAGTATTCGTCCATGGCCTCGGTGGTCTTTCCTTCGGAAGCCAGGGCGAATCCAAGACAGTAGTGCGCCATCGCCGAGTTTTCGTCCAATTCCACCACGTCTCGCATTTGAACTTCGGCGTCCGGCCAGTCTCCGCGATTCTCCAGGATGTTGCCGAGGAGGCCGTGAGCATTGATAATGTAGGGATCCCATTGGAGCGATTCCTGACAGTAACGTGTTGCGCCCGCGATGTCTCCGGCACGCATGCGGATCTTGCCGCATTCCATGAGTGCGAAGGCGAGTTCACATTTGGCGTCGACGTCCGTCGGTCGAATCCGCACCACGCGCTCGAGCATTTCGGCCGATTCCATTGCCTTGTGTTGCTCGAATAGCAAGATGCTGTAATTCCACGCGACCATAAAGCTGTTGGGATTGACGGAAAGAGAGTGACGGTAGATTGTGGCGGAATCATGCCAGTAAGCCGTTTGCACGGTAGAACGGATGGCGAGCCCGAGCAGCAATATTCCGACAAGCGCGGACGCGAGCCGTCCGGGACGTGTCGAGAGGACCTCCGCCAACGCGAGGGCCGGCGCTAACATCGACAGGTAGAGATATCGGTCGGCGACAATGGAAGTCGAGTGGAAATAGTAGGGCACAATGCCCGACATCGGGAGGAGCGAAACAAAGAGGATCATCCCGCTCACGGCGCAAACGGGATATCGGTGTCGCAAGCACCATAAAACGATTGCGCTGCACAGAAATACCCAGCAGGTCGCGTAGGGGATGCCGTGTGTGTATAAGTACTGAGGCGTACGCCCGTAGTCCACGCCGAGGGCAGCCGGCCAAACCAGCTTGCCGAGATAGAACGCGAACGAGTCCGCCATCAATAACGGACGAAACCAAAATGGCGCGGCGATCGCCGGATCACCGGAGACGTCCGGTTGTGAACTGGCGTCGATTGCGACTGCTATTCCCGCAAACAGCGCCCACGGAAGGATGTTGAGCGTGGCATCGCGCAAGACACCGCCCGGAGCCCACGGATGCCGGACATCGGATGCCGCAGTCGAACGCAGCTTACGATCTTGCCGGCCACGACTCCGGACGGCGGGTCCCGTCGTCTCCGAGGTTCCTCTCCCACGGTTTACGACGAGCACATCAAGAAGCCAGGCGATCGGGAAAAGCGCCACTGTAATCGGCTTCGTCAAGAGTGCAAGTATGTAGAGCCATAACGCCGCGGCGAGTTGGAGGCGCCTCCGGACAACTCCGTTGACGACAGGCTTTACCGACATTTGGCCGTAGTCGTCGTAACGGTCGCGGGCTGCGAGGAGGTACAAATACATGGCCGAAAAGCCGAACGTACCGGAGAGCACATTGTTCAAACCGGTAATCCAGCTTACTGGTTCGACTTGAACCGGATGGATTCCGAACAGCAATGCGCCCGCGGCCGCCGCCCAGTCTGTTCGTGCTGCGTCAGCAGCGTGCGACCGCCGGGCTGCACCTATCAGTAGACGCAACAGGGCGAACACAAGCAGCACGTTGGCAATATGCATGACTACGTTTGCCGTGTGAAAAACATGCGGGTCATATCGATAACGGCCAACTTCGGGGTCATCCATCTCATGCGGTAGCCGGCCGACCTCGGCCAGAATCGCGTAGGTCGTGAAGAAGACAGGGGCGTATAATTGCTCGTACGGAAGCAGTGTGATCGTGTTGCTTTTCGTGACGTGGCCGTCCAGCAGGGGCTTATCGTGCCCATGCGGGGTGATCGGATGCCACCAGAAATAGAGGACGTTCGAGGCAGTTACCGGATTGAGCCTGGGGTTTTGGTAAACATGAATGTTGTCGTCGTAGGATAAGAATTGGTTGCCTGGCGTTCGGTGAAATACAATTGCGGTGACGATGACGAGCAGGGCTATGACGAGCAGAAGTGACCAGCGTGATGTGGCGCCCGCCGGTAATGGAACTTCGGTTGGCTTGTGCGCCGGGGGCGACGTGCGGCCGGCCGCAGGCCGGGCGTCCAGTGCCTCTGGCGGACGCCGCGTACGCGTCCGACCGCGCATTCCCATATGGCGATATTATACTATCGGCACGGCCGGATGTCCGTTTTATGATGCACTGAAAGTATATATTGCTAACTACTAACCAGGCAATCGACGTCCCACTACACCAAACGTGGTCCCGCCTGGCGAAGCTGTTGAAGAAAAACCAGGTTCCTTTGAATCAGGGATTTCAGTTGATCGTCCGCGACGAATTCGAGAGCCTGTTGCAAATCATGTTCCGCATGTGTCAGATAAGCGTAAAACTCATTCCAGGCCCGGTCTTTCGTCGGGCGAGGAACATCGCGGCGCTTCGCAGTTGTCCGGCAACGCTTCGCGAGGTTGATCAGCGCATCTCCGCGCATTTGCAGGAGCGACGCGTTTCGCTGCCATTCCGGATGCTCCGCAAGCTCTCGTTCGAGCAAGCTAAGCGCTTCTTGCTCCTGGCCCGTTCTGATGAGGGCCACCGCCAGACGCCGAACCTCGCGCTCCGCCAACCGGCCGCGTGTTGCCGACGCAAGCAACTGCCTCGATTTCTCAAAATACGCGCGGGGTGGATCCGACGACGTCATAAGAGCGTCGTTTAGCTGGAGCAATACTGCGAACGGCAGGGACAACACCCGATCACCATGCTCACTCATGAACGCGAACACCGGCTCCGGGTCCTGGAGCGCCTGTTGTATCTCCGCGAACAACTGAACCGCGCGATAGTTGAGTGGATCTCGATCCAGAACACTTCGCACAATTGTCTTGCCGTTCGTGAACTGACCAAGGGCGATTGCCTGTTCCACCTCACGCAAATCTCTGAGCAGTCCATGCCGCGGGTGTGCCGGCAAGATACATAACACCCGGGCGACGTCGGCATCCAGCGTGGGAGGTGGGCAGCCTTCCTCACGCATAACACGAAGAATTGTGGGTATTCCCTGGCCTTCGCCTTGTGCAAGCTGGAGGCCACGGAAAAACCATGCCAGAGCTTGATTTCTCCATTTCGGGCTAGCTCGACCAGTTTTGAAAGCCTCCGGATCGACACCGAGTGGCAGCGTACCCGGGGAGTACACCTCAATTCGATCCGCAAAAACGGTGACTCGTGTCGGATCGTCGAGCTCATAGTCACGGTGCGCCAGTGCGTTCACGGTGGCTTCGTTCAACGCGCGCCGGGGATACTTCATGGCGTTGGGTGAGCCAAGATCGTTCTTGTCAAATGCCATGTATGATTGAACGTCGAGTAGTTCCGTCAACCGTCTCGCCTGGTCGATCAATCCGCCGGCGATGTCATGTCGTTCCGCATACGTGTCGGAACGATCCGTTCCCGGATAGATCGAGAAGATACTGAACGCACCGGGGATAAACCGCTGTGTTTGTCGTCCGAAGAGGAGGATTGCAAAGTTACGCGGACGAAGGGTGTTTGTGAGCGGCTCGCGGACACATAAGGACGGCACGAACGCACTCAACTGATATGACTCAGCCAGGTAGTGCTCGATTCCCACATCGGACGAGAAGAGACCGATTCGCTGCAAAGTATCTCGCAAGGCCAGCAGATCGAGATCGTTGACCGTGGCGCCCGAGCAGGGGCGACGGTCCCACGGTTCCAGAGCGCCCTTGCGGACCAACAGATCCCGCAGTACGCCGTTTTTTGCCTCGATCGTCTCCCTGCTGACCCGAACAAAATGCTTGGAGCCAACGTCGCCTCCACGAAACGTATGGGCGAAGCTGGTGGCCGGCTGAATGAACACCAGTATTCGGCGATCATCGGTCTCCGACGGGAGCTCTTCTACAAGCGGAGTGATCGGCGGTGACACACGGTCGCGGCAGATCGCCAGAACGTGGTTTTCAACCTCCTTGAGACGAGTTGCGGTGAGACCCGTCTTGAATACGGTTGGAAATCCATGTTCGTCTTTGGCCTCACGGGCTCCACAAACGACATACCCCCCGCCAAGATTGGCCAGGTCATTGGCAAACGCGGCGAGCGTCTTTGCGACATCGTTAACGTCCGCGACGTTTTCCTTCCACTCGGTCTGTTCACTCTCTCGGACCCGGAGATGTTGGAGTTCCAGGTTCACAGTCATATTGAGTCCACTTTACCCATCCAACAGAGTAAGGACAACGGAAGACGGCACCAGCAGCCACGTCCGCTACTCCTCACCTGCGAGAGTACGAACACGCAGCATCGCCTCGAGATCCTCGACGCTTTCGATGCCGGCGGCCTTGGCAACAGTGACCGTGTAGGTGCGTCCGGGCTGGAGATGGAAAAAGTTGTCGGAAAAATCGAGGGACTCGCCGTCGACCCGCAGCCAGACAGATGCGGCAAAGGCGTCGCTTCGGAGGGCGATGGAAAGAGTGTCCTCATCCTCTTCCCCGACGTCGACTGAGATGTCCGGCGGATCAAGGTGCAGGAGTTTCGGCTCGGTCAGCAGGAGCAGGTTTTCCCCGATGACATCGCCGTCCGGACCTGTGAGGGTTGCCGTCACGTACGAGCCGGCCTCCAGTCCGATCGCCGCTGTGATATCGAGGGCGCCAATCACGGAGGTCGAGTTAACAGCCACGGGCGCGTCGAGGGCGGCTTCAGTGAGCACGGTTCCGTCGAACGCCTTGAGCGCGACTTTCGCCATGCCTTCGACCGGCCCGAGCGCGTCGTTTGTGACATGCACTTCCACCGTGCTGCCATTCCGTACCAGCGAGATCAGCACCGGCGCATAGAAGCGGCGGCTCGCGTAGTAAGCGGCCTTGGGCTGCCCGGCGGAGTCGATGACCGACCAGGACTGTACCGGCCAGCAGTCGTTCCATTGCCAGAACAGCGTCCCCCAGCAGCGTCCCTTGAGACGTCGATAATGCTCGACACCGAACTTGAGGGCGTCGGCCTGGTTCAGTTGCGTGTAGTAGACCAGATCCTCCAGGGTCTCGGTGGGCGGGTAGTGCCGCTCGACCAAATGGAGGTACTTATCATACCCCTTGCGTGTCTTCTCGTGCCACCGAACCGCCGGCGAGTGCGGCGTCCGCTCGTCGTCGGCCAGGCATGTGTCCCAGGCGTCGAGGCTGCACGACGAAGCGAAGCCGAATTCGGAGATGAATCTGCCGTTGTCGAGGGCATATCCCGGCCAGTCCCCGTCACCGTGCCACACGTCCCAGTTGTGGCGGTCTCCCGCGTTCGCCGAGTTCGGATTGAGGCCGCCAAAAGGCGACGTCTGCACATAGGGCGTGTCCGGGTCCTCCTCGGCAACCACGTTTGGCAGTATGTTCTGGTACAGCCGCTCTCCCAGGAACCGGCCCGGGACCGACCCTCCCCAGTGCGCCTGATACATCCAGTCGTTCTCATTGTTGCCGCACCACAGGGCAAGCGACGGATGGTTGCGGAGGCGCCTCACCGCCGCAGTCGCCTCGATCCGGCCCGCCTCCGCATAATGGGCGTCGTCCGGATAGTAGGCACAGGCATAGGGGAAGTCCTGCCAGACAAGGATGCCATGCTCGTCGCACAGTTCGTAGAAGTGCTCCGACTCGTAAAGCCCTCCGCCCCACACCCGCAGCATGTTGAGCCCGGCGTCGCACGCGTGCCAGAGCAGGTTGTACACGCGGTCGTCGGAGAATTCTGCGACTCCCTCTCCGCTTGCGGGGAGGGCCGGGGAGGGGTCGAATTCGCCGCCGTCGAGCCGGCCGGACTCGTTTTCCAACCGCGACGGAAACGAATCCGCTGGAATCCAGTTCGCCCCGCGCGCGAACAGATCGACCCCATTGACCCGGAACTTGAACGACTCGCCGGCGCCGTCAGAGTCCGGCTCGCGGATCAACTCCACCGTGCGCAGGCCGATTCTCGCGGTGCGGTGATCCAGGATAGTGGGTGTGTCGGACGAATTGGACAGATCTGGCACGCTTTCCACCTGCATTACGGCCGTGTAGAGGGTGGGGTGGATGCCGGCGCCGTCCGGATTGTGCCGGTTCGGCCACCAGCGCTGAGCATCCTCGAACAACACCGATGCACCCACCGTGATCAGCCCCGATCCGGCCGGCACGGGCACACAGACCGGTGCGGGCAGGGGGACGTCGAGGGCATCCTCCTCATTGCCGGCGCGTGGGAACGACAGCGTGATCGACAACGGAGTGGACTCGGCCCCGGCCGAGCGGTGGACGGTCAAGTCGAAGTTCACGGTCACCGTATGGCAGTCGTGGAAGAGTATGCGGTGGTTCCAATCGCCGAGCCGGGCCACAGGCGCGAAGATCAGGTCCACAGGACGCCAGATTCCGCAGGACGCCAGCTCCGGCCCCCAGTCCCATCCATACATGAACTGCGCCTTGCGCACAAAGGAGCGGGGGCTCCACCGACGTCCGTCGGCAACGAACCGGCTGTCCGGATCAGCCTCGGCTTGATACGCCTCTAACCGTGCCTGTCCCACCGCCCGTGCGGCCTGGAACGTGGCTCGAAGGACATTCGGGCCCGCATCGCCCCACGTCAGCAGTGACCCGACGGCAAAGTCGTGCGGTACGAAGATGTTGTCGACCCGGCCGAGTTCCGTGCCGTTCAACGTGATCTCGGCAACCGTGTCGAGGCCATGGAACCGCAGGAGGGTGTCCGGGGCCGGCGGGCTGTCGAGTTGGAAGGTGTTCTCGTAGACCCAATCGGTCTCGTCAACCCACTGGACGCCCCGCTCGGCCAGGCGGGAAAATGGATCGTCGATCACGCCGGCGTTGACGAGGTCGAGGTGGACATGTCCCGGCACCTTCGCGGGCAGCCACGGCAGGGCCGTATCCGGAGGAGCGCCCGCCGGACGGCGCTCACAGAAGCGCCACCCGCGGTCGAGACGGAGAATGTTGGTACGCATGGGCATAAGGATGCTTTATTTCCTGTGTCCCGAAGGGACTTTGATATCTGTAGCCGTGGACTTCAGTCCATGGGGGCGTCGTACCCGTCGCCTCGCTTGTCGTTATTTCACGGCGGTCTCCGGCGACGGCTCGGGATGCGGTTCCAGGGGCGGCTCGCTCGATGGCGCCGGCTCGGGCGAGTTGGCAACCGCCAGGTCGCCCTTCTTGACCACCGCCAGCACCAGGCTCAGGGTCATCACTACGGCGGCGCACCAGTAGGGCGATGCGGGCGCGACTGCGCTGTAAAGCCAGCCGGCGGCCGCCGGCCCGACCGCGCGCGCCAGACTGTCGAACGACGCCGACAGTCCCATCATTTCCCCCTGAACGTCGGATGACGACTTTCGGGAGATCAGCCCGCGCAGTGCGGGCGTGTTCAGCCCGTTTCCAATCGAGATCAGGATCATCGGCAGCAGCAGAAGCTCCTTGATTGTGTGCGCAAACGGGAAGATCGCGAACCCGGCCGCCATCAGGGCGATCCCCGCGACGACCAGGTTGGCCTCTCCGTACCGCTTGACCAGCGGCCGGATGGCGCCGCCCTGGACCATGATGATGATGAAACCGATGTAGGTGAAGATCCATCCCTGCACCTTTAGGGAACTCTGGCTCGCCAGGCCGAAGTTCTGCATCAGGTACGCAGTAAACGTGCCCTCGAGGTTTCCGAACGCGAACGTCACCGCGAATGTCAACAGATACAGATACCCGATCGGGCCGGCCATGCCTCGAGCCATCGCGCCGAGGCGAAAACCGCTCCGTCCCGGGGCGTTGGCGTCCGGCTTGCGCGACTCCGGCAGCTTGGCAGCGATATAGATCAGATTGATAATGGCCAGACCCGCTGCAATGAAGAGCGGGATGCCGAGATGGGTGGCGCCAAAGCAGCCGCCCACGGCGGGGCCGATGACGAACCCGACACCGAACGACGCTCCGATGATCCCCATTCCAACAGCACGGTGTTCCGGCGGCGTGATGTCGGCGACATACGCCTGCGCCACCGAGAGCGTGCCCGACGAGAAAACCCCCGCCAGGATGCGCGCGCCGAACAACATCGGCAGCGTGTGCGAAAGTCCAAAGAGCGTATAGAAGATCGCATCACCCACCAGCGAGCCGATGAGAATCGGTTTTCGGCCAATCCGGTCGGAGAGGCTGCCCCAGATCGGCGCGAACAGGAACTGCATCAGGGCGTAGACCGCGATCAGCCACGACGATAGCTCGCCAATATGCGGGTCGCCCGCGCTGGTATGCGGTCCGAGCGCCTGCCGGATATAGTAGGGCCCAAGCGGGATGAGGATGCTGAAACCGATGACGTTGATAATTACGGCGATCGCCAGATAGCCGATCTTCACATGCATCGCGCGGTATTCGGGACTGCTGGCCGGCTTCGCGGGTTTATTCGTGTCCGGGCGCTGCCTGCCTGAGGGCATTCGGTCTCTCCCTGCATGAATTGGTGACGTGCCGCCTTTGCCGCACGTTTCTGCCGCATAGTATACCCGGAACCCGTTCGCGTGGCCGGACGTTTACGGGGCAGTCCGGGCCGATGCACGATGTTGCGCCCCGTTAACTCGCGCGTTGGCAGCGGATTCGGAAAATGCAAAGCCGGGAGGAACTCAGGCCTCCGGCGACGAATGCTATTTAGCACGAATACATAATCAAAACTCGAAGGACCGTGAACATGTCCAATATCCATTCCCGGGAAGCCGATCTCGATCTCCCAACGAACCCGGAAGGCGCTTGCGCCGCGTCGCTCCGTTGGAGAATCCGCGGAAGAGGGCGCACCTCACACATCCGCACCATTGCAGCACTGATCGTCGCCTTCGCTGCGACCGGATTGCGCGCCGTTGCCGCCCCTGCCCCGACTCCCGCCGCCTCGACTCCGGCGTCCCCATCCCCGGCCCCCAGTGCGTCACCCCTCGTCATGGTCAGTAACTTGAACGACGACCATATCACGCCGCTCATGACGGCCGCGTCGGCCTCCAATTTAAAGTCCCTTAAGTCTCTTATCGCCTCCGGCGCAGACGTGAACGCAACCGATAAACTGGGCTCTACGGCCCTGATCGACGCCGCATCCGCAGGCAGTGTCCCCTGCGTCAAGGCCCTGATCGCCGCGCATGCGGACATCAAAGCGAAGAACAATCAGGGCTGGACTGCTCTAGTCGCCGCGGCTGCGGAAGGCCATACGGATTGTGTCAAGGTCCTGATTGCCCACGGCGCCGACGTGAACTCGATCGATACCAGCGGCACGTCTGCGATCGAGTGCGCCGCCGACATGTGCCACTCGGACTGTGTCAAGGCCCTGATTGCCGCCGGCGCGGACGTCAACTCAACGAACGTCGACAACTCGACCGTGCTCATGCGGGTTGCTGCCCACACCAACCCCGATTGTGTCAAGGCCCTGATTGTCGCCGGCGCCGACGTGAACGCCGCGAATAAGAACGGCCAAACTGCCCTCATGTCGGCTGCCTTCGCGGGCAACTCGGACACCGTGAAGGAACTTATCGCCTGGCGCGCCAACGTAAATGCGAAGAAGCCCAACGGCTGGACTGCCCTCATTTTGGCCTCCCTGAAGGGCGACACGGACAGCGTCAAGGCTCTCCTCGCGGCCGGCGCCGACGCGAATGCGAAGCAGAACGCCGGCGCCACGCCGCTCATGATGGCCGGCCAGTCGGGACACGTGGATTGCATCAAAGCTCTGATCGCGGCGGGAGCCGACGTGAACGCATTGGACAACAACGGCCAAACCGCCCTCATGGCAGCAGCGTACAGCGGCAGCCTGGATGCCGTCAAGTCCTTGATCGCCGCCGGCGCCAACGTGACCGTGAAGAGCAAGTCCGGGGGGACCGCACTGAAGGCGACCAAATCCGACGACGTGACCGCCGCACTCAAAGCCGCGGGCGAGACGGAGTAGGCGGCAAATCCGTCCGCACTCGACTGCACGCCATGACGCGCTCGAGGCGTCGTCTTTCCCGTGTGAACCGCGGTGATGTCGGTCGCGAACGTCGATTGTAGAAACGTTCCCTTATGCCGGCATCAAGAGGGTAGGGCGGCGATGGCGGCGTCGATTTCATCGGTCGTGTTGTAGAAGTGCGGCGAAAAGCGGACGCAGCCGGCGCGGACGGAGGCGGCGACGCGGGCGGACCGCAGGGTTTGCAGGAGATCGTTCGAGTCGTGGGCAGGATGGTCGAACAGGACGATTCCGGCGCGGCGGTCGTCGGCAACCGGCGAGGCGATCCGGTAGCCGCGCGCGGTGAGTGCGTCGGCGGCGTGGCGGGTGACGTCGAGGACGTGCGCCGCAATCTGTGGTATCCCCACCTCGAGCAGCAGGCCGAGAGCGGCATTGAGGCCAACCGCGCCGAGGGCGTTGGGGCTGCCTTCCTCGAAGCGCTGCGCTGTTGGCTTGAGGCTGAAGTCGAGCGGGTCGAACTTGAAGATGTCGACCACGCTGCACGCGCCGGCATTGACCGGGTGCAGGCGGTCCATGATCTCCGGGCGAATATAGAGTCCACCCGTTCCGAGCGGCCCCATCAGCCACTTCTGCGAGCCGGTGACGACCACGTCGATACCCAGGTCGCGCGCGTTCAGTGGAAGCACTCCAAGCGCCTGGATGGCGTCGACCACGAAAATCAGGTCATGGTCCCGAGCCAGGGCCGCGAACTCGGCCAGATCGGCGCGAAATCCCGTCGCGAACTGAACCCACGACAACGAGAGCACCCGCGTTCTCGAGTCGATTCGGCGGGCGAAGGCGTCGACCGACAGCGTTCCGTCCGGCTCTGCGGGAACGACACGGGTCTCCACACCGCGCCACGCCTGCGCGTACCACGGATAAACCACCGATGGATACTCGCAGGATGCCGCCAACACGTTGTCGCCGGGCTCGAGCGCCAGGCCGTCGGCCACCACCGCCAGCCCCTGGCTCGTGTTGCGCATCAGAGCCAGATTCTGGGCGTCCACTCCCATCAGCGTCGCCAGCCGCTCGCGAACCGACGTCAGCGCCGGGAGCACATGCCCCATGAAGAACTGCTCCGGGCTGCGCGAGGACGCGAGCATGGCCGCGGTCAGGGCCTCGAAGACCCGCGCGGCCATCGGCGATGAGGCCGCGTGATTGAGGTAAATGCCGTTCTCGATGGCAGCGGCGAACTCGGTCTCTCGGTAGTTGTCCATGGGAAAGTGGCCTTCGAATCTGGTTGGCGTGGCGCTGCAGGCTATCGCGGTACAGCACGGTATAATGAATCCAGTATACCTGAACGGAAATAGGCCAAGATGCACCCATTAGATGTGGAACTGATTCGAGAGGTCCGCCGGGAGCTTGCGAAGCGCCCGTTCGATATTACACGGCTTGAAGTGATCGTGGAAAAGGGGCGCGTGTCCCTCGGTGGCCAGATCAACAATCTGCGCGACCAGCCGCTCGTTGACCTCCGGGACGAGTTCGACATTTTCCAAAAGTCAATACTTCGAAACGCGCGCGCGAAGGAGCTCATCGTCACCGTGCGCTTCCTGCAGGCCGAAGGCAGGGAAGAGCATCACGACCCACGCGGACGCCGTCGACAATAGTAGGAGATACAAGTTAGGAAGTAGCAGGATGCGGGAAACGCGGGTGGCATCGTCCACTGTGCCTATCTGCCATTTCCGAACCCCTTCGGCGAACGGTCCGTCCCGGACGGAAGAATCAGATGACTCGTGCGCTTTTTGCGCGCGAGTCAACCCGTCAGATACTAACTCCTATTTTCTACTCCTCCCACGTACAACGTCTTCTCATTTTGGTAGACCACCGTGCCCGGCGCACTCTTGCGCGGCTTGCGGACGTATTTCTTGAGCGTGTAATCGACCGGGATCAGCGACGAGTGCTTGACCTCGCTGCGGGCGGCGACCAGTTCCGCCGCGTGGCGGAGGGTGGCCGCCGACACCGAGGCTGGACGGTTCTGGGCCCGAATGACACCGTGCGCCGACGTCGCTGCGCGCACATGCAGCCAGATGTCGGAGGGCAATGCGACATGTGTTGTCAGGTAATCATTCGACGTCGCGTTCTCCCCAACGAGGATCTCCCAGCCGTCGACAGACCGGAACACCTTGATTTTGTGGCCCTCGAAGCGTGGAGGCGCTTGCGGACCCGCGGAGTCAGGCTGTTCGGCGCGCGTGCGCTCCGCGCGGGTCAGCAGGCCGGCGACGCGCTCGTGAATGGCTTCAACTTGATCCTCGGTCGATGCCGCCGCGACATCGCGCCGGGCATCCTCCAGCAGCACCATCTCCTGATTGACCCGTTGTTGACGTTCCTCGAGGACAGCCTTGCTCGCGCGGGCCTTCGCGGCCTTCTTATAGTACCGCTCGGCGTTCTCGCGCCAGGACAGCGCCGGGTCTACGTCGATGACCCGGGCAGGGTGCCCCCCATCGACCTGCGGCGCGTAGTAATCGCTGACACTTACCGTGGCTGCCCCACGCTCGAGGGTATCCTGCTGTGCCGTCAGAAGGTCCGCGTTCTGCTGATAGGTGTCTGCGCGCTCGACGTTAGCGAGACCCTTCTCGATGTCGGCGGCATCGTCGGTTCGGCGCCTGCAGGCGCGATGGAGAGCGGCCGACAGCGCATCGCGACTCGCTACGAAGGTGTCGCGCCGGTCGATGGCCTCCGACGCATTGTCGAGAGCGACGCTGATTGACTGTCGAGGATGCTGGTTAGCCGGGTCCACCGACCGAAGCGACGTCGGATACGCCCCGAGCGTATTTCCGAGGCCGTCCGTCCACACGACCGGCCCGTAGACGTGCGTGCGGACCGGGTCGAGCAACGCGGCGAGCGCCTGCCAGAGCGCCCGCGGACTGTACGGAGGTTCGCAACGGAGGAGTGTCTCGCGGGCCAGCAGGGGACTGACCCCTCCGAATGTCTTGAGAAGCCACTCGGGCGCGTCGTCCACCCCAATCGGATCGTCCGACGGGGGCAAATAGACCTCGAATGGGTCCTGCCGGAACCGCTGTCGGGGAGGCGGGCTGTAGGGCTTACCAGGAAGGATCTCTCGATAGCGGTTGATGTCGTGGGTGATGTGCTTGGCGGCGCCGGCGATCACATCCTCGGCATCGAGCAGAATGATGTTACTGTGCTTGCCCATGATTTCCATGAGCACCGTGAACGCCTCGGCATCGTAGGACCGGCAGCGGATCGCCAGTATCCGCTCGCTAAAGCCTCCAGGGCGGTCAAAGCCGACAATCTTGGCGCCGTCGATATGCTTTCGAAGAAGCATGCAAAAGGCGTACGGCTGGGGGGGATTCTCGCGTTTGATCCGCGTGAGGTGGCACCGCGCCGCGTCGGCGTCGGCGGATATCATCACGTCGTGCTTCCCGGTCGAGGAATAAACCCGCACGATCACCTCGAGCGGCGACGGCTGTGTAATCCGTTCGATTTTTCCGCCGGTCAAGGTTTCCGAAAGCTCGTCCATTACGGCGGACATCACAAACGAATCGTAGATCATACAGGTAGCCGTGAACTTTCCACGCCGGGTGTACGCGTTTTACACCAGGGGTGCGCAGGCGGACGGGGAACTATCATCGCACGCGCGCGATTTCATTATACCGTGGATAGGAGTACCCACTTCGCCCATTTCGCCTCCACGAATCCTGCGGTCACGGACGAATGCCGGCGAAGTCTTCGCACTCCCTCTTCCGGAGCCGCCCGACCATGAGTGCTCCGATGAGACAACCCTCTCCCTCAGGAATAGGGGAGCCGGTGAGCTTTTTCTTTGACATCTTGTTGGCTGACAGGGTATATTCCCACCGAGGCTACTGATGGATCCACTTGTTTCTCGGCTCGCCATTGCGACGGTATCGGCATTCGCCGGCGGCGCGGCAGCCGTTATCCTCGGGCGGCGTGCATCCCGTCGCGTTTTACCCCTGGTGTTTATCGCGCTTGGCACCCTCCTCGCCGTCACCTTGTTTGACGTACTTCCGGACGCCAAGCATGTTCTAACGTGGGGGCCGTTTCTCGTGGCGGGTGGGTCCGGATTCCTGGTTTTCTGGTTGATTAGCCGGTACTTATACACGATCTGTCCAGCCTGCGCGGCGTGTGAGCTTGATGGAACCGAGCATGTGCACGATGCCCTGTCGGATGACGTCGACCGGCGCCTGTCCGCCTCCGCCTGGCTGCTGACCGGGGCGTTGACAGTTCACTGCGTGCTCGACGGCCTCGCTGTTGTCGTTGGGGACAACCTCGCGCGCGGTATCGACCTGCCCGTGCTGGTGGCGATCACGGTTCACAAGTTTCCGGAGGGTATGGCGCTGGCCCTGTTCCTGCTTTCGGCCGGACGAAAGCCTGTGTCGGCGTTTCTCTGGACAGTTGTGGTCGAGTCGACCACGCTGATCGGCGGCCTCGTCGGCGCGCATCTGCTCAACGCGCAGTCCACGTTCTGGATGGCAATGTTATTCGCCCATGTCGGTGGCGGGTTCCTCTTCCTCGTTGCTACGACAATGTCGGGAATGTCTCGTCGCGCATCGGGCTGGGATGTACGTGTGGTCCTCGGTGGTGGGCTTGCCTTTACCGTGACATCGGTCCTCCTGTTGACGATGCATGGCCGCTAGCAGG
>JBKQWH010000127.1:0-6504 GCA_052139635.1 Capsulimonadaceae bacterium | reverse complement strand
CGGCAGCGAAAGCTTCTTCGTTGTCTCCGCTCGGCTGGTCGATAAAGACGCCGTATTGATCGGCTGCTTGAACGAACTCTTCGCTGGATGTCGAGTGGCCCGGACGATAGATATTTCCACCCTCCGCGGCCAGCAGCGAGAGATCGCGGAATTGCTGCTCTTCCGGAACGGAGGAGCCCAACCCCGGATAATCGTAGCGGCCGGAGCCGCCCCACAAGTTCATCGCATAGCCGTTGATGATCGGGTAATCCGTGTTCCACGTGATCGTGCGGACGCCAAGCGGGGTCTGCGCGACATCGACCGTCGTGCTGTTGACGGTGACGATCGTGTTGACCGTGTACAGATATGGCGTGCCGTAGGGGGAATTGTTCGGATACCACAATGTGGGATTGGTCATCGTAATCTGTTGACTGAACATGGGAGTCGCAGAGGACGGCAAATTCCCCGCATTCACCGACTGACTTTGTTGCGCCCCGGTAGCGACGACATTTCCGTTCTCATCCACGATCTGATTGGTCACGACTACTGTCTCGGCAGCCGTAGTCGCATTGATGACGTTGTTCTCGACCTGAATAACAGCCGAGGCAGCTTGCGCTGTATCGGTGGTTGAAGGAACCTCGGACACCGTTGCGACGTATGTTCCCCAGGTTTGCTGATTGGAATATACGTTTTGCGGGATATATGTCTTGTTGGTAATGAACATCTTGACCGGCCGGAACAATCCGGCCATGGCCTGACCGTAGCGGAAGACCTCGGAGAAGCCGGGATCTTCATACCACGTATTGCCCCTGGTCACGCTAATCGCGAGCACGTTCTCCGTGGTTCCATTGCACGTGAGGTAGGGCGTGAGGTCGCAGATCACTGGAATGAAACCGACCACGTGCGTCGCGTTCGCATCGTCGGCGATCCCGCTGACGCCGGGAAGGAGCGTTCCGTTGATGTAAACCTGACAGGCGGTATGCGCACCTTCGATCTCAACCATGATCTTGTCGCTGGCATACGCCGACGCGACCGTGAAGTGCAGGCGATACCAGTTGTTTTGTCCGCACGTGCTCCCCTGGCCGCCGCCCGCTGCCTGATTGATGAACGTGCGCCAGATATTCGCGTCGTTCGGAATGCCCACCTGCGACCAGTTGGGTGTGGAAAGGGCGCTGCCGCAAGAGGGTCCAACGTCGGCTGCGGGAGCCGCGGTCTCGACATAGCTGGTGGCCGCAAAGCTCGATGTAGTGGGATTAGAATCCTCGTTGTTCTCGTACCACCAATTGCTTTGCGGCACATTGGTCCCACCCGAAGTCCCAACGAAGTTGGGCACTCCCTGCGAGAGATCGATCACGATCCGAGGAGATGCCGGCGGCGCCGGCGTCGCGTTCGCTCTGGTCGTGGCCATTGCCGCGACCAGGAGCATTATCGCGAGAAGAACAAGCATTGTCCGAAGTTTCATGGTGTACTCCATAGACTATTTCGTGAGAGGTGCGCGGTCAACGCACCCGGCAGCCGCACCGATCGGCCAAAAGCACCGGATGTCACTCAAAGTCGGCCGCCACAGTGTATTGCAATTGTCTCATATAGAAGCAATAATGACCCGGCGTTTGCCATTGACCGTCTCACCGCGTAAGCGATGCGTCAGTGGACATCGACCATGGTCTCTTCGCGAGCGCAGATATCCGTTCTGCGCTCGCGAATCTCGATTCCGCAATCGCGCCGACTTGTCTGTTAGCGCCACGCCGCGTTTGTGCTGCGATTCTAGCAAAAGATAACTTACTTGACAGGTCTCAGGCTACTCGACTACCAGGCCAGTTCCAGCGTTATATCCCCGTCGCTTGCAGGTTTACTCGATCAGTCAACACAGCCTGTGGCGAATTCATGTCGATTCCCGCAGGGCATCGACCCAGCCATTATAGCACACTGTACCAACTTGTCAAGCGTTTTTTCGGTCCAATGTAACGGTATTTCCGAGATGGTCAGGATTGACTGATCGCTACGGCTTGCGATCCACAGGCAAAACGCGCTTATCGAACCGATCCGTCAAAAAAGATCCTCGTTCTGGAGTCTCGCCTACCGCCTGCCTGCTTAACCACCTGCCGAGCAGGCGCTGTGTCGGACCAGTCTCGACGAAAACCGCTGTCAACAACTCGGCCCATAGCGCCGTGGAAGGTGCGCACCGTAAGGTAAAATGAATCCGATAATGCCAGTCCACATTCATAATCCGGAAGCCAATGGGTTCGCAAGCCCGCAGATTCTCGACTACGCACAGATCCACGGTCAACGGAACGAAAAGCAAACCCAGTATGGGGTACTGCTATTCGAAGAAGGCCTGGCAGAGATTGTCTCGCACTCGACGCAAACTGCGGATCTCGTTGTTCACGAGTACGATGCATCCGAGAAGCATCATGTCCGGGTCCGGATCATCGGGTACACCGCCCAAATCGAGTGCGACTGCAGCGACACGCGGGACAAGCCCAATCTGATCTGTGCCCACAAATGGGCCGCATGGTGTACGCTTCTGGTGCGGTTCCACCCGCGCATGCGGCCGGCGTGGGAAGCCGCGCTGATGAGCGTCTTCGAGACGCCGCGGAAGGCCGCCTCAACCACGCGTCAGGTACTGGTCCTCGGTCTGGAACACACGGGTTACCGATGGGCGATCATCCCGTATACTTTACCGGCGGCACAGTTCGGCGATGTCGACGTGGCCGACCCGCGCGCGGTCGCCCGGCACGTCGAGAAGAACCACCTGGGACACACGGCCAAGGCGATGGGCCCGGGAAGCAAGTTCTCAACGGACCGATACACGAACCTGAATGCCAGCCTCGAGACGGTTGTCCGAACAGTCCAGTTCATCTCTGCGGCCAACCGGTACGCCTATAGCGAGGCTCAGCGTGGATACGGCCCGCTGCTGCATTTGCTAGGCCAAACGCCAGTGTTACTGGGAACGGGGCTAAAGCCGCTTCAAACAGTCCTTGACGTGAGCAATGACCCGGGATGGGCACGCGTCTCCATCGAACAATCTCAGGAGCGCACGGTACTGACGCCGTCCGGTCGTGCGGTCACACGGCCTCCGGGGATCACTCTGCGCCCCGTTGTTGTCCGCGGCGGCCGGGAGTTTCCCCTCGACGAGTTCTCACTGGTCAGCACGGAGCCAACATGGATGCAGGACGGCCACGCCCTTTTCCCGGTGCAAGACGTCAGTCCCGCGTTCCAGAAACTCGTCGAGCAGAAAACGTACACTATCCCGCACGCAGACCGCCCCCGGTTTATGCGCGATTACCTTCCGCAACTGGCCGGGTCCGCGGGAATTGTCAGCAGTACCATCGCCATTGAGGATGTTCGTACCCCACCCATTCCCCGGCTCTACCTGGTGGAGGCCGGCGATACGCTAGGCGTTGAGCTTCGTTTTGCTTACCAGCAGGCCGAACTTCCCTTCGAGAAGAAGCCGTCGCCCGCCGCCATCCATTCCGGCGAAGTGCCGGGATCGTTAACGCGCATTCACCGCGACGTCGACCGCGAGGCCGAGGTCGGCGCGGCACTCTCGAAATTCGGGCTCAAGCGCGGCGAGCGTCCGGAATTGTTCCAACTACGCGCAACGACCGACCCGATCGACTTCCTGGTCCACCAAATCCCGAGGATCATCGAGGCGGGCATCGAGATCTACGGCGACGAGAAGATCAAATCGGTGCGGGTCAACCGAAATCGTCCGCGCCTCGAGTTCATCGTCTCGTCCGGTATCGACTGGCTCGATCTCGATGCACATATTTCCTTTGGCGATGCTCATGCGACCTTCGCCGAGCTGCGCCGTGCGGTTAAGCACAAGGAACGCTACGTCAAGCTCTCCGACGGCACGATTGGCGCAATCCCCGAGGAGTGGATTCGGAGATATCGTCACCTCTTTCAGTTCGGGGTCGACTCTGGCGAGAGCTTGCGCGTCGAGGCCGGACACGTTGCCCTGGTCGAGGACGCCCTTGCGGCCGCCGACGGCGCGACAGTCGACGCCGAATACGAACGCCGCCGGGAACGTCTCCGTGCCTTCGAAAAAATCGCGCCGCACACACTGCCGACGGGGCTTTGCGGGGAGCTGCGTCCGTACCAGAAGGCCGGCTACGACTGGCTGCACTTCCTGCACGATTACGAATACGGCGGCATCCTGGCGGACGACATGGGAATCGGCAAGACCATCCAGGCGCTCACTTTGCTGCTCTCCCACAAGGAGAGTGGGCATACGCGATCCGCAAACCTGATTGTGGTGCCGCGGTCGCTGCTGACAAACTGGGAACGCGAGTCCAACCGGTTTACCCCCACCCTGCGGGTCCTGATGCACAGCGAGGGCCACCGCGCCCGCGAAGGCGAGTTCGACGGGAACGACCTGGTGCTCACGACTTACGGCGTGATGATGCGCGACATCGAGATTCTGCGCCGATACCGATTCCACTACGCGGTCCTCGATGAATCGCAGGCCATCAAGAATCCGATCTCGCTGAGCGGACGGGCCGCCCGGCTCATCAACGCCGAGCACAGGCTGGTGTTGACGGGCACCCCGGTCGAAAACAGCACGGTCGAGTTGTGGTCTCAGTTCGCCTTTGTCAATCCCGGACTCCTCGGCGGCCTCGAGTACTTCCGCAACCAGTTTGCCGGCGCGATCGAGCGGAGCGGCGACGCTGACTCGGCCAACCTTCTCCGGCGTCTGGTATTCCCGTTCATCCTCCGGCGGACCAAGGACCAGGTGGCGACGGATCTGCCGGCCCGCACCGAGCGCGTCATCACGGCAGAGATGGAGCCGGAACAACTTGCGCTTTACGAGAAGACGCGTGACAAGTACCGCGACGAGATCCTCGGGCTAATCGGGCGCGAGGGAATGCAAAACGCGCGCATGCGTGTCCTCGAGGCACTCCTGCGGCTGCGCCAGATCGCAAACCATCCTCGATTGATGCAGCGGGATTACCAGGGCGGCTCCGGCAAGTTCGAGCTACTCCGTGAGACGCTGGATACGCTGCGGGCTGAGGGACACAAGGCGCTTGTGTTCTCGCAATTCGTGCAGATGCTGACGATCGTTCGCGAATCCCTTGACGCCGACGGTATCCCGTATGCCTACCTCGATGGCCAGACGAAGAACCGCCAGCAGCGTGTCGACGAGTTCCAGTCCGACCCGAGTATTCCCTTTTTCCTGATCAGCCTGCGCGCCGGCGGAGTCGGGTTGAACCTGACTGCGGCCGACTATGTCATCCACATCGACCCCTGGTGGAATCCGGCTGTCGAGCGGCAGGCTACCGACAGGACACACCGGATCGGACAGGACAAGCCGGTGTTCGTGTCTCGGCTCATCACCGCGGGCTCGGTCGAGGAGAAAGTCCTCCTGCTGCAGGACCGTAAGCGCCGCCTCGTGGACCAGCTCATCGCCACCGACGAAAGCTTCTTCAAGTCCCTCACGACGGACGATATCTCGGTGCTATTAGGATCGTGATCCGGAAACGTGTGGCTGCCGTGCCCCGGGATCTCTGCCCCGACGGGGCATCAGAATGTGTTGAAACAAGGCAGACGATATCTTCGTCCTTTAGGGATGATGACCATTGAGGACCGATTGAAGCTTTCCATCCGCTTTCGCGCCGTGCTTCGCACGCCCGCCCCGACGCCAGTCGTCTTAATGATTGAGCCCGCCTCGAATCAGACCGTCCTCGATTCGACTTTCACGCTTTCTCCGGCCGCGGCAACGGAGTCACTTACGGACAACTTTGGGAACCCGCTGCGCCGGCTTCGCCTCCCACGCGGCCGCACGACGGTCGAGTACTCCGCGGTCGTCCTGTACGATCGCCCGCCGGAGGTTGAAGACCCGGGTGTCGACCCCGACATCCTGACTCTGCCTGCCGATGTGCTCCAGTTCACGCTGCCGTCGCGCTACTGCCATAATGACAAATTCGCAAGCCTGGCCGCCGACCTGTTCGGCGACTGCCGTCCCGGCCTCGCCCGTGTGCAGGACATAACGACCTGGATCCACGAGCACGTCGCCTACCGATTCGGCGCATCGGACATCTCCTCATCCGCCGCCGATACGGTGATCGAACGGGCCGGTGTCTGCCGCGACTTCGCCCATGTCGGCATTGCATTCTGCCGCGCCCTGAACATCCCGGCCCGTTATGCCGCCGGTTACTGTCTCGATCTGAAGCCGCAGGATCTGCACGCCTACTACGAAGCATACGTCAACGGGGTTTGGGTGCCTTTCGACGCCACGTCCGAGCAGCCGCGCCCGGCCCTCGTGCGTATCGGTTTCGGCTACGATGCCTCCTCCTGCGCCTGGGCCACCCTATACGGCCCCGGCCATACGGAAGCTCTGGACGTGTCGGTTATCGAAATCGTCGAGCCTGCCGAATCTTCGAATACATGAGCGAGGCTTCGCCTCAGACCGACAAGATGTATGGACACATGGACGCGATGGACGCTATGGACAACTACAAGGAGGAAGACAGGCACGGAGGCCTGTCCCACGATATGAACTGACGGAGCGGCGCAAGACTTGAC
>JBKQWH010000126.1:0-4843 GCA_052139635.1 Capsulimonadaceae bacterium | reverse complement strand
GCGCGCGGTCCTGGCGGGCGGGAATATGCCTATGGCGACAAATTCGAAAGTGCTCGATGCAACACGTTTGCCAGCCATATCCGGCGTTCGACGCCCGTGGGGATATTCGACAACGCCACTCCGGAGGGCGTTACCGACCTGAGCGGCAACGTATGGTCCTGGACAAGCAGTCTCTACCGGCCGTATCCGTACGTCGCAGGAGACGGTCGTCAAGAGTTCGACTCCGGCGCTCGCCGGGTCGTGCTGGGCGGGGCGTGGGCCTTCGGTCCGTACAGCGCGCGCGCGGGCTATCGCTACTACTTCAACTTCCCATTCGATCGCCTCAACTACATCGGGTTCCGTTTGGCGGCGTCCCCTGCCAAAATTCCCTGAATTTCTGAACACTGAGTCTTCCCCCGCTTGCGGGGGACCGAGGGGGTCTTGCCTCCCCCCGCTTGCGGGGGGAATGAGGGGGGTTGCGAGCGAAGCGAGCGTCCGAAAATTTATAGGGGCGGTTGGGCGGTCGCCGGGTCGCCGCCTGTCACGTGTCGTCGACTGATACGCGCAGCCGTGTGCGTCGTGTCCTACGACTACTAAAACGACAGAATCTTGAATTCGCTTAGAAGGTCGGACGTAAACTTTACGTAGAGCAATCCGACCGAGGATGGAACATGATATACGTCTTGCCTGCGGGGAATAACATCGGCCGCTCACAGTGCCTGCACCGCGCCGATGAGTTCGTTGACGTCGTCGATCTCGGACTCGCGCAGGTAGGTCTCGATGCCATCGATGACGTCGAGGGCCGCGACGGGGTTGACGAATGTCGCCGTGCCGACCGCCACGGCGGTTGCGCCGGCGAGAAGGAACTCGATTGCGTCGGTGCCGTTCATAATGCCGCCCATGCCGACAATCGGGATATCGGGCAGCGCGCGATGCACCTGCCAGACCATCCGCAGGGCGACGGGCTTGATGGCGGGTCCGCTCAGCCCGCCGGTGATATTTGCGAGCCGGAAACACCGGCGCCGGGCGTCGATCGCCGTGCCAACCAGGGTGTTGATCAGGGACAATGCATCCGACCCGGCATCGACGGCCGCACGGGCGATACCGACCACGTCGGTGACGTTCGGCGAGAGCTTCGTGATGAGCGGCAGGCTCGTCGATTGCCGCAGCGCGGCGATTAACTCACGCGTTAGCCGCGGGTCGACGGCGAAGTCGCAGCCGTGCTTCACGTTCGGACAGGAGATGTTGATCTCGAGGGCATGGACCCCCCCGGCCTCGGTCAGGCGCTCGGCCAGGTACACGTAGTCGGCGACCTCATAGCCGACCAGGTTGACGATCACGGGGACATCGAACCCGTGCAGGTACGGCAGCTTCTCGTCGATGAAGTTATCGATCCCGCCGTTCTGCAGGCCGATCGCATTCAAGATCCCGGAGGGCGTCTCGATAATGCGCGGCGTGGGATTGCCCCGGCGCGGCTCGCGGCTGGTGCTCTTGACCACGCAGGCGCCGAGCCTCTCGAGGGGCACCACGCCCGCCATCTCATTGCCGAATCCGAACGTTCCGGACGCGGTCATGACCGGGTTGCGCAGCAGGAGAGGGCCGATCCGGACCTGCAAGTTCGGTGCGTGCTTCTTGTCTACCATATGACTTCCTCCGCGCCGAAAACGGGGCCGTCGGTACAGCTTCGCACCCGCCGGCCGTCGGTGAGGTCGACGACGCAGCCCATGCAGACCCCCAGGCCGCACGGCATCGGCACCTCCACGCTTACCTGGCAGGGTACGCCAGCCCCGATGCACATATCGCCGACCGCCCGCATCATCGGGGCGGGGCCGCAGCAGTAGACCGCGCAGCCTCCGGCCGCAGACTCCACGATTGTCTCCGATGTGCCATGCTTCGGCTCTGAGAAGTATGGCGACAACAGTATCGGATCGAGAGCATCGGTCACCCTGCCGTGCGTGCCTCGCGAGCCGTCCTCGGTAGTAACTCGCACATCGAACCCTTCGTTGAGAAGTTCTGCGTCACACAATAGCAGGTCGGAACGGCGGGCTCCCATCAGGAAGAGGGTCGACACGGCCGGGTCCGTGGCACGAAGTTCTCGCGCCAGGAAGACAAGTGGAGGGACGCCATAGCCGCCGCCGACCATGATATGGGTGACGCGGGGACGCGTGTCCGGCGTAAATAAACGGCCGCCGAGCGGCCCGACCAGGTCAATCTCGTCGCCGGCCTTCCTGGCGGTCATGGCGCGTGTCACTCCGCCGACAATCGCATAGAGGATGCTGATCTCTCCTCTCTTGCGGTCGACCGTGTAGATGCTAAACGGCTTGCGCAGAAACGGGTCGGTGCCCGATCCGGCGAGGATGTTCACGAAGTGACCCGGTCGAGCCGCCGCGGCGATCGGCGGGGCGACGCAGGTAATCACACGATGCCCGTCGATGATGTCCTCGTTGGCGACCACCCGGCAGCGTAATCCTGTGGCAATGTCTGACATGAAGCGTATCGTTTCTTTCTATTTGGCGGCAAATAGGGCCGCAGACCGTGGACGGAGTGGACACGATGGACAGACGAGCATCAACACGCCGGATTAATCGACGTTCCGCGCTTTCTGTGCTTTCCGTGGTTAAATCATTCTTCTCTTTATTCCGACAGGCTCAGTAGCCGTTCCGCCAGTTCCTCGAAGGTTGTCACGCGCGGGCAGTCCGCATCCGGCCGGCGCCCGTGTCCATCGAAGAGCAGCGCCTGCATGCCGGCCGCGCGTGCCCCGACGACGTCGAGTTCATAGTAGTCGCCGACATGGAGGACCGCGCAGGCGTCGACGCCGGCCGCCAGTCGGGCGTGCTCGAACAGTCGCGGATCGGGCTTGCGGCAACCGACCAGCGCCGAGACCGCCATCGCGTCCAGCCGCTCAGCGACCCCCAACCCTGCTAGCAGTTCCGGCAGTCCGGCGTCCCAATCGGACACAACCCCAATCCGGAGCCCGCGTGCCTTGAGCCGGTCGATCAGGTCAAGCGCACCGGCGAACAGTACCCGCTCGAAGGGCTCGGCGGCAAGGGCCCGGAGAAGTGCGCCGACCGCGGTGCCTGGCTGTCCGAGGCTCTCCAGCAGACGAAGCGCCGACACATGGATCAGCAAGTCCTCATCGTCGGCCGGAAACCGCGTGTACTCGGCCAGCACCACGGACTCGGCCTGCCGCAGAGCACCCGGCAGACTCGCCTGGAGATAGCTAAGCCCGCATGCCCGGCAGGCGGCCCATATCCGCTCCTCGAGGCCGGGACGGTCAAACAGCAGGGTGTCCCCCACGTCAAAAAAAATCGCCTCTAACCGCATGATCTCCCTGCCTCGACGCAATCGGCCCCGTGCGTTCCGCTAAACCTTCTCTTCGATCCGGCTGTCCGCGGACCGGCGGTTACGGCTGAACCAGCCCCGAATGGCGCGCGCCTGGCCGGACAGCCATACACGTCCCACCTCCTCCTGGCCGAAAATGCCCTGCGGACGGGTGAGCATCAGTAGAATGAGAAGCAGGGGAAATACGACCAGACGGTACTGCTCGACCGATCGAAGCACTTCCGGCGCCCCGGTCAGGACGGCGGCGGCAAAAGTGACCCCGCTGATACTGCCGAGGCCCCCGAGCACGACCATGACCACGATGTCGACACCGCGCATGAAGGAGAACTGGTCGTTGGTCAGCGCGGACATGTAGACACCGAACAGGGCCCCGGCCACACCGGTGAAAAAGGCGCTGACGACGAACGCGGTGACCTTGTAGCGGGTCGTATTGATGCCCATTGCCTCCGCGGCAATCTCGTCCTCGCGGATGGCAAGCAGGGCAAGCCCGTGGGTCGAGAAGCGCAGGCCATATGCGGCCCAGATCACCACTGCGGCGGTGAAGTAGACCCAGAAGAATCCGGTGAGATGCGGCGTGAGAATCTGAACGCCATGGCGCTGGATGCCGGTGAAGGACGTGGCTCCGTCGATGACGGTCATGTTCCGCAGGACGACCTGGATGATCTGGGCAAAGCCGAGTGTGATGATCGCCAGGTAGTCCCCACGCAGTCTCAGGGACGGCAGTCCGACCAGAATTCCGATCACGGCGGCCACCAATCCTCCGGCGATCATGACCATCAGAATTGGACACGTTGCCTGCAGCGCCGGCACGTGGGACCCGTCGACAGGGATGCTCGGGAAGAGGCGGTCGTGCCCGTAGGTCGCCATGGCCGCCGCGACATAGGCCCCGACGGCATAGAACCCGATATGCCCGAGGGAAAACTGGCCGGTGAACCCGTTGACGATGTTCAGGGCCACGGCGAGGATGATGTTGATCCCCGTGAAGATGAGGATTCCCTCGACGTATTCGGCCATCGGCGGAATGAGAAGCACTTGCTTTCCGAACACGAACCTGGTCGCCGATTGCGCCTCGACGAAGTGGTCGAGGATGAGCAGCAGTCCGGCGGTGCATGCCAGCGCCAGCATTCGTCGCAGGATCAGCGGTATGTGCTTCCAGAGGTTGATCAAGACGGTCCTTCCGGGACGAGGAGCCAAGCGATGGGTTTGCAGCATTCAGACCGGGTTCGCTCCGGTGCGCGGGTCGATGCCGGCCGCAGTGGTCCGTCGATGCGATCATTATACTTTGTCCGGCAAGGCAATTACGAGCCCACCGCGGATTTCGCGCGGATGTTCCACGCCTTCCGCATGGCTCGCGTGGGTGCTCACTCGTGAATGTACGGTAAAGCGAATATAGACGTTCATTGCAAACGTAATTGACAGCGTATAGTAGTCGTGATACAATGGCTTGAGTGAGACGATTTACGATTGGCGACTCGATAAACCATGATCGGCGCCGGCGGGCGGCGAACTCGTCCCTGCGTCG
>JBKQWH010000125.1:0-23142 GCA_052139635.1 Capsulimonadaceae bacterium | reverse complement strand
GTAAGCGTCAAATAATACCCACCTTGCAGCAATGCCGCAAGGTGGGTATTCTGGTTTTCGATCTGGCGGGGCGCTGCTATGAGGTGGCGGCGTGCTTTTGGCGGCAGGTTTCCGGTATCGATTCCGCCCAAGGCAGTATGCGGTCGATGGCCTCCGGGGCCTTGGTGTCGATCACCGTCAATCTCTCGAAGAGATAGGTCAGGTACTCGAACGGTTTCAGTCCGTTTTCCTTGGCTGTTTCGATAATGCTGTAAAGAGCAGCGCTCGCCTTCGCACCGTTGGGTGTATTGGCGAAGAGCCAGTTCTTGCGTCCGATGACGAACGGTTTGATGCTGCGCTCGGCGCGGTTGTTGTCGATTTCGAGCCTGCCGTCTTGAAGGAACACGATCAGCTTGGGCCACTGGTTCAGACAATAGGCAATGGCTTTGCCGAGGGTGGATTTCGGCAGGACCTGGATGGCCTGGCGGTCGAGCCACTTCTTACAGCGATCGATTATCGGTTTGCTGCGCTCCTGGCGTGCAGCAAAGCGCTGCTCTGAAGTCGCATCCTGGAGTTCGCGCTCAATCCGGAAAAGATCGTTGCAATACTCAAGTCCTTCTTCGGCGACGGTTTTCCGACCGTCTTTGCGGTCTTCCTTCTTGACGACGGCATTCGCCTCGTCGAATTTGCGGCGTGCATGCGACCAGCAGCCAGCCGAGATGATGTCGGGCACCTTCTCGTTACGATCGCGGTCGAGTATCCAGTGCGGCACGGCGTCGTATCCGTCGTGGCCGTCGGTTTGCAGGTACTTCGTCTTGACGATCTGCTTGGACGCCGCGTCGTAGCCTCCAAATCCCTGGAGGAACCGTTTGGCGTGGGCACCTGCCCGCGAAGTTTGATAATCATAGAGAGCAATCGGCGGTCCATCGCGTCCCGAACGGTAAAGCCACATAGTCGAGTCGGTGGTCGCGGAGCGCCCCGGCTCCTTCAGAACTTGCACCGTAGTTTCATCGGCGTGGATGATATCTCGAAGTATCAGGAGTTCGTGCATCCTGTTGTTTACCGGCGCGACCATTGCGGCGGCTTCCATTACCCAGTTCGCCATGGTCTGACGGCTGATGATCAGGCCGAGCCGGTCGATATTCTGTTCCTGGCGGTAGAGGGGACTGCTCATCACGAACTTCTCATGGAGGATGTACGCCACGAGGGAGGGGGAGGCGATGCTTTTGGGAAACGCCAGCTTGGGCATTGTCCCCGCCGCCTTGATCGGAGCCGGCTCGCCTTCATTCTGGCAGTTGCGGCAGGCGTATTTGCCTTCCTTATATAGTATTCGTATCGCCTTCGCCGGCTCGGCTTCAACCTTTTCGGTCTCTTGCCAGCCCACGAAGTGCAGCTTCCCGCCACAGCAACTGCAAACCTGCTTATCTTCGGGGAGAGGATACTCTATCTCGCGGGTTTCGAGGAGGCTGAGCTGGTTCTGACGATGGCCCTTAGGCCGTTTGCCGCGGGGCCGGTTGGCGCCCGAGTCGGCGGATTCGGCCGAAGGTTCGGGAACGGACGGATCTGCGGAAGCCTCCGCCTCATTGAAGAGGAGGTCAAACGCTTCCTGGCCGGCTGGCGTGCGCTCGCTCGACGGCGCGTATTGGCGGTGGGCGAAGAGTCGGGCCTGCTCCTCGTAAAAGTGGACCTTGGCGGCAAGTACGGCGTTTTGCTCTTCGAGGCCGCGGTTGAGGGTCTCCAGTTCGCGGTTTCGCGTGTCCAAGTAGGAACAGAGCCGGGGCAGATCCTCAGTGATTATATCGGGCAAGCTCACAGATAGAATCATACCTTGCCGGAGCCGGCTCTGTCTACTGTATAGCAATAATAACGATAATTATTTTTATCCTCTACGAGCTTACACGATCGTTCGAGCGACTACCGGACGGTGTGCCTGGCGCTGCTCCAAGGTAAGACCATCAAGCAACCACGCCAACTGCCGGCGACTGATCATCATTGGCCCCTTCGGATCGGACGGCCACGCGAAACGCCCTTTCTCAAGCCGCCGGTAGTAAAGCCAGAATCCGTTGTGGTCCCACCGAAGCAGTTTGAGCTTGTCCCGGCCGCGGTTGCAAAAGACGAACCAGGCATCCGAAAAGGGGTCCAGATCAAACGAGTACTCCACCAGGGCGGCAAGGCCGTCGATTGACTTGCGCATATCCGTTGCTCCGCAGGCCAGGTATACTTGGCCGGTGCCGGCTTCGTTTAACATCGCGCCTCCAATACGGCGAGCACGCTCGACAACAGGACCGCGTCAAAGCCGGCTGCAACGTCGAGCGATACCTGGCCAACTCGCAACGTCAGTACTCGCGAGACCGACGACGGTTCCTCAAGCGCAACCGGTAATGGTAACCAACTCGGTGCAGGCGCAATGGCCGGGGAGGAATCGCGCAACTGCTTGCGCCAGTAGTAATATGTTTGCGTGGAGATGCCCTCCGACGCACACCATTCTTTGACCGACATGCCGCTCTTGGGTTGGTCGTCGAGCAGTTCCTGCCATTCGGCCAGGCGCTCCTCACGGGATGACATAAAAAAAACCTCCTCAACGAATTGTTGTGGAGATTATCTACCAGGCCGGAAGGTGGTCGCTATTTGACGCTTACTCCTGAACAACGGGTCGCAAATGGGTCCATGGCTTACTGACACCGGCAGCGATCTCTGTAATTATAATGGATGTGTGGACTATGCCGGCAACTTTGAAACGGGCGCCCCCGGCTTGGGGGTGGGAGCGGCGGCGATGTTCAACGGCTATCCTTGCGGTACATATCCGTATAAATTCGGATCCGCCTATTCCTATCCCAACGGTGGGCCATATGGAGGAATCGGCTATACGTATCTTACCCCGGGCGGTAATGGGACGCTGACTCTTCAGCCATTGCATCAATTCACCGGCGGTCTCGCGTTGCCGAACTAGACAAACAGGACATTACAAATGAGATTAACGATAATTGCAACTATGATCGTCGTACTGTCGCTAGCTGAACCGCCGGCGAATTCGGCTCCACAGTACACAGTGACGGACTTCGGGGCCGGGGCGCCGGCGGCCGTGAGCGAGGACGGGGGAGTGGTGGGCAACTTGCCGGCCTCAACCGGTACGGTACTGCACCAGACGCACGCTGCCGCTGCATGCGGTACATCCGCGAGCCTCGTCGACCTGGGAACGCTCGGGGGGCGTTACAGCAGCGCCAGCGCCATCGCCGGGGATAGCGTCGTTGGCACGGCCGCAGTTTCGGATAAGATCCTTCATGCGGCCTTGTGGACCGTGGCGCCGTTGACAGGAACGTCAACGGTGCAAGATTTAGGCACCCTGGGAGGTACAAACAGCTATGGCTATGGCCTGAGCGACACCGGCCTGGTTGTTGGAACGTCGATGATGGCCGCCGGCAAACCGTTTCGCCACGCCTTCGAGTGGTCTCAAGGGACGATGACGGATCTTGGAACGCTCATGCCTAACAATTCGGGCAGCAGCACCGCGCTGGCAATCAACCACGCCGGGGCGGTTGTCGGCTTCTCGACAAACTCGACAGGGCAAATTGAAACATTCCACGCCTGCGTCTGGACCGCCGGAAAAATCGCGGACCTCGGTACGCTTTCCGGAGACACGTGCAGTACGGCCCGGGCGATAAACGCCGCCGGCGTGATTGTCGGGCAGTCCGTCGCCTCCAACGCTGAGACACACCGCGCGTGCATCTGGACCGACGGCGCTGCAAGCGCTATACCGCTCTTCAATTCGACATATAGCGATGCGCTCGGGATTAATAGTGCTGGCACAGTGGTCGGATACGCGGAGTTCCCGGATTCATCTTTTCACGCGTATGTCTATTCTAATGGACAGGCGACAGACTTGACGACACTGATTGACCCGTCCCTCGGACTGACCATCACGTATGCCTACGCGATCAATGACTACGGCCAGATCGCAGCTCGAGCCGTTGCCGGCAACGGATCGTTTCACGTTGTTCTTCTCACCCCCACCAGCGCGCCGCCCGTCGCTGGTGCTACGCACGTTCTGTGGTCAAGTGCCGGGGGCGCGCTTTCGCTCTGGAACTATAGCGTGACCGCGGGGAGCTTCACGCAGCACGGTTTCGGCCCATTCGCCGGATGGACTCCCAAAGCGGTGGCCGACGATCCCGATGGTCTGACCCGCGTCCTGTGGGAGAGTTCCGGTGGCGCCACATCCATTTGGACCCTCGACCCGATCGCGGGAACGTATTCGCAGTTCACCTTCGGGCCTTATCCCGGCTGGACCGCCGCGGGCATCTCGGTGGGGCCGGACGATACCACGCATGTGCTCTGGGACAGCAGCGGCGGGGGCGCGTCAATCTGGAACTACGACAGTGTGACCGGCACGTTCACGGCCAATAACTTCGGTCCGTTCGCCGGCTGGTCCGCGATCGCCCTCGCCGACGGGGTCGACGGCGCCACACGGGTCCTCTGGACCAACGCCGGCGGCACGGCCTCCCTGTGGAGCGTCGCCGCCTCCTCCGGCACGTTTACGCAGGTCAGCTTCGGACCGTTCCCCGGCTGGTCGGCCTCGGCGCTCTCGGTGGGCGGCGACAACACCACTCACGTTCTCTGGCGCAGCACTGCCGGAGCCGGGTCGATCTGGAATCTGGCCCCCGGCGCAAGTACCTTCACCCAGCATTCCTTCGGCCCCTTCGCCAACTGGTCCCCCGTCGCGGTCTCCGACGGTGTCGACGGCGGCACGCGCGTCCTCTGGACCGATGCGGGCGCGGCGTCGATCTGGAGCCTGACCAGCAGCACCGGCGCGTACACCCAATCCACTTTCGGCCCCTTCCCCGGCTGGTCCGCCACCGGCCTCAGCGAATGGCCGTGATGCCCGAGCCCCGGCGGACGGCGACGTCCGCCGGTCGTGTCTTCGATTACACTCGTAGATACACAACGCTCTAAGGACTCGACGACGGTGCGCAAGTATCCCGACTAACACGGCTCCGCGTCGACCAGACGGACCGGAACGTGGGTCTCCAGCTCTACCGATGCCCCTGAGATGATCTTACGCAGTGCCTGCACACCGGCAGCCGCCACGGAATCCCACGGAACGTGGACGGTCATTATCTTTACCGGGAGCATTCGCGAGGCGAAACCGTCGAATCCGATCAGGTCAAACTGGTCTGCCAATCCCATGCGCTGGAGAAACTGGTAAGCCTCAGCGGCGCTGGCATCGCTCCAACATACGATCGCCGTGGGCCGCTGGCCGTCGATCCGACTTAGCTCCGCGAGTTCCGCCGGGCCTGGCATGCCCGCGCCGTTATCCGAGCGGCAGATGGTCGTAACGACATCGAGCCGCGCGGCTTCCTCCACAAAGGCACGGCAGCGGCGCGTGCCCGACGTACGCTCGACGGCCGGGAGACGATACAGGACTCGTTTATGTCCTCCTTCCGCAGTGCGGCGCGCTAACAGCCTCGACCCCTCCGCGTCGTCGGCCGTCACGCACGAAAGTCCTGGATGGGAATCGACCAGCGCTACGGTCGGAAACCGCCGCGCGGCCAGCATGTCGACGAGCGGGTCACCCTGAACGGTGTACAGGAGTATACCATCCACCTTCCCCTTCACCAGCTCGCGGAGTCGCGCCTCAGGACTATCGAGCATCCCGCTTCGATGGATCAAAAGATCGCAGCCCTGCTGGTCGCATTCCTGGTACATCCCCGAGAGAAGGCTGCCCATGAGCGGATCGGACGCGTTGGGGTGGCCGAATCCGCAGTAGAATCCGATCGTTTGTACTTGGACCGTACACCGCCGCAGCGACTGTGCCAGGTAGTTCGGCCGGTAAGCCAGTTCCGCCGCCGCCTGCCTGACCCGCTCCTTGGTGGCGACCGAGCACCTGGTATGTGACCGCGTATCGTGAAGCACTGCCGAGACGGCCGACCTGCTCACTCCTGCGAGCGCCGCCACATCCTGTAGTGTTGGAACGTGCGCCGCGTGAGGCTCCGTTCGCCGATCAACGGTCTGCCCCAAACCGATGTGTTGCGTACCGGCCGGTATCTGTTTCATCGTGGTTCCCATATCAGTATGCTCCTGAGATTGCACTTGGATAAGTCAGCAAGGCGCGAACGGCCGGCTGCACTGTATTGCAATTCTCACGTAACCGGCGAGTCGCCGCGAATCCCCCTCGCGAATCGAATATCCCACTTCGCCGTGGAACCTGGCTGCCCCGATACCGGGGAATTATGTCGAAATTCCGGGCACGGTCAACACGAGATGCAGTAATTATATCACGAACTCTGAATTTGTCAAGATAAACCGGTACATCAGATTATATATCTCAAAGATAAACCGGTGCATCAGTACGAACATTGTGTCCGGTAGCGGCAGCCGCAACGGGTAGTGAGGAAGTTGTCCGCGGAATCCTGCGAGATGAGTGCGAGGCGGTGACCGGAGATGTCACCGCTTGATAGGCGACTGTTTTCACGATGAGTATCACTGGAAAAGGGTGGGGCGTTACCGCCCCACCCTTACTCATTGATCCCATCAATGCCTGAGACGTCGGGCTCAGTGCAAGACCTCGATGCCGTTGATCTGCGGCTCATTTGCCGCGCCAATCGCTGCCGAGATCACGATCTGACCGCTCGAGTTGGCCGTGGCCGTGAATGGCTGGATAGTTCCGATATTCTCGCCTCCTGCCGTGGCGTAGATGTCGAAGTTAGTCAGAACCTGCGTGGAGCCGATCGAAACGTCGAACTCACGATCGCCGGCTGCGGTGAAGTAGGTCTCGCAGAAATGCAGGCGCACCGTATATACTCCGTTGGCCGTCAGACCGCCAATGGTGTACGATAACGGAGCGTTATAGCGATTGTTCTGGTAGACCGCTTGCGGCGCCGGATTGACCAGACCGGTCGTGGTGATTGTCGTGGCCACACCGACGGTCAATCCGCCGGAATAGTCGGTGTCGGCGACATATGAGCCTGCGGCGCTGCTGTTGCCGCAACTGATCTGGATGACCGGCGTCTGTGTCGGGGCACTGGCCTCGTTCGACAGCCCGGATGTCCCGGCCGCGCTGACCGCGGCGATCTTGTAGTAATACGTAGTGGCGTTTGGCAGGCCGGTGTTGGTGTAACTCGTCGAGGCAATCCCCGTCGCGATGGCGGTAGTGCTCTCGCCACCGGCCGCGGTGCCGCGATAGACGTTGTAGCTGGTCGCGCCCGAGCTTCCGGTCCACGACAACCCCACCTGCGCACAGCCGCCCGTCGCCGTCAGGCCGGTCGGGGCCGCCGGGGCGCCGCCGGCTGTGTCGATCTCGATGCCGTTGATCTGGGCGTTGTCCACAACACTGGTGAACACGATGACAAATTGCCCGCTCGAGTTGGTCGTCTCCGTAAACTGCTGGACGTTGGCGATGTCTTCACCGCCCGCAGTTGCGAACATGTCGAAGTTGGTCAGCACCTGAGTGCCGTTGATGGTGACGTCGAACTCACGATCGCCGGCCGCCGTCCAATACGTCTCGCAAAAGTGCAGGCGCACCGTGTAGGAGGCGCTGGCCGTCAGGCCGCCGATCGTGTAGGTACACGTGCCGAACCTGTTTTCCTCATATACGATCATAGGCGCCGGGTTGATCACGTTCGCTGTGTTGATCGTGGCGCTGACCGAATTTGCCGTGCCGCCACTATAGTCCTCGTCCGCGACCCAGCTTCCCGTACCGGTTCCGCCGCAGTTTATCCCCATCACAAAGTTCCCGCCGGCGGCCGGGCTTGCGCTGGCTTCATTGGACTGGGCCGATGTGCCGCTTGCGTTGAGCGCGGCGACCTTGTAATAGTACGTGACGCCGTTGGTCAGGCTCGTGTTCACGGTGGTGGTTGTCGTAATCCCCGTGGCGATGGCCGTGCTGCTCTCGCCGCCGGACGCCGTGCCGCGGTAGACGTTATAGCTTGTCGCGCTGCTGCTGGCGGTCCAGGAGAGGGACACCTGAGCGTTGCCGGGCGTCGCAGTCAGCCCGGTCGGGGCTGCTGGAACGGCGGCGAGCGGCGTGGCGTTGGCTTCCCCCGACTGTGCCGATGTGCCGCCTGCGTTGACTGCGGTTACCTTAAAGTAGTAGGCCGTGCCGTTGGTCAGGCCCGTGTTTACGAAGGTGGTTGTGGTGACGTTGGTGGCGATCGCCGTCGCGCTCTCGCCGCCGGACGCCGTGCCGCGGTAGACATTGTACGAGGCGGCCCCGGCGCTTCCGGTCCACGACAGGCTGACCTGCGCATTTCCCGCTGTGGCCGTCAGGCCGGTCGGGGCGGCGGAGATCGTGATTGCCGAGGCCTCGTTGGACTGGCCCGAAGCCCCCGAACTGTTGACGGCGGCCACTGTGAAGTAGTACGTCGTGCCGGCCGCAAGGCCCGTGTTTGTGTAACTGGTCGTGGTGACACCGGTAGCGATCGCCGTGGCGCCCTCGGCGCCGGATGCCGTGCCGCGGTAGACATTGTAGCTCGTCGCGCCGCTGCTCGCCGACCAGGACAACGCGACCTGTGCGCTGCCGCCGGTGGCGGACAGGCCGGTCGGGGCCGGCGGAGCGGAACTGCTGACCGTGTCGATTTCGATTCCGTTGATCTGGGCGTTGTCGACCACCGTCGTGAATACAATCACGATCTGGCCGCTCGAGTTCGATGCCGCCGGGAACTGCTGGATGTTGGCGATATTCTCACCGCCCGCAGTGGCGTAAATATCGAAGTTGGTCAGCACCTGGGTGGATCCGAGGGTGACGTTGAACTCGCGATCGCCGGCCGCCGTCCAGTACGTCTCGCAGAAGTGCAGCCGTACCGTATAGTTGGTGCTGGCGGACAGGCCCGCGACCGTATAGGTGCAGGTGCCAAAGCGGTTGGACTGATAGACAGCCACTGGCGCCGGATTGGTCACATTCGCCGTGTTGATCGTGCTGCTGACTGAATTGGCAGTGCCGCCGCTGTAGTATTCGTCGGCCACCCACGAGCCGGTGGCGGTGCCGCCACAGTTGATGCCAAGAACCATGGACCCGCTGGACTGCGGAGTTGCAGTGGCCTCGTTCGACTGCGGCGACGTCCCGTTCGCATTGACGCCGGCGACCTTGTAGTAGTACGCCGTGCCGTTCGTCAGGCCCGTGTTGGTGAAGTTGGTGACAGTGATTCCCGTTGCGATGGCCGTGGAACTCTCCCCTCCGGACGTCGTTCCGCGGTAGATGTTGTAGCTGGTGGCACCACTGCCGGCCCCCCAGGAGAGCGACACCTGGGAGTTGCCGCCTGTGGCGCCCAGGCTCGTCGGAGCCGAAGGCGCGGCGCTCGCCGTATAGTTGATCGAGATCTGTCCGATCTCCGGGTCCCAGTCGTCGTCGCTGCTGTTCGTGTTGAACTGCATCGCCAGATCGGTCGTGCCGGTCGGGAGGGCGCTCGTGTTGGTGACGTTGTAGTAGCCCCAGGCCGGCGGCCCGCCGGTCTGCGTCATCGTCTCTGTGCCCTGCGTCGTGGCAATCGACTGCCACGTCAGGCCGTTGTTCGTCGATGCGAAGAAGACCACCGAATTGGCGACATTGTTGTACGTATAGATGGTGGCCGTGAAGCTGCTCATGTTCGGCAGGCTGTATACAACCTGCTCGACCTTGTTGAGGTCACGTTCCAGCATCGACGTGTCCGTGCCGAAGTATCCGGACGTGTTGCTGGTGTTGAACTGGATCCCTGTGCTGGCACCCGCCCCATAACTGTATCCCTGCATGAGACTCGTGTCGTTAAGCGGATCGGTAAAGGTCTCGGAGCCGCTGCCAATATAGCGTATCGTTGCTGGCGTCGAAACTCCGCTGGTGCCGGAGGCGCTGACCGCCTCAACAACGTAATTGTAAGTGTAGCCGGGCGACAGGCTCGATGTGTCCGAGTAGCTGTTGGTCGAGATGCCGGTAACGCTATGGAGTCCGACACCGCTGGTGTTGCACGAGCGAAGGAGCGTGTAGCTCGTCGCCCCGGAGATGGAACTCCATGCCACATTGACAGCGCTGCCGGATGCCGACGCGGTTACGCTTGCCGGCGCCGATAGCACAACATCCGAAACATAGGTCAGTGTGATGCCCTTGATTGTCGGCCAGTCGGCTGCGCCCTTTGTGAACGTGATGGTGACGTGCCCGTTGGCGTCGGCCTCCGTGTTGAACTTGTTGACGATGGCGATATCCTCACCACCGGCCGTGGCGTAGACATCGAAGTTGGTCATAACCTGCGTGCCGTTAATGGCGACGTTGAACTCGCGGTCGCCGGCCGCTGTCCAGTAATTCTCACTGTTGTCTAGCCGAACCTGATAGGTGGCGCCCGGCTTCAGTCCGTTGACCATATAGATCATGTTGCCGTAGCGCTCGCTCTGATAAACCGACTCCGGAGCGGGATTGGTCACGCCGGTCGTGGTGATGGTCGCGGCTGTCGATGTCGTCCATGTCTGTCCGCCCCAATCGGTGTCGGCCACGTAGGTGCCCTCCGCCGATGTGCTGCCCGCGTCAATCGCAATGATCAGGTCGCTGGCGGCCTGGCTCGCAGTCGCGCTGGCAGTATTTGAGCGAACGGACTGGACGTTAGCGCTTGTGACTGCTGTTACCCGGTAGTAATAGATCATGCCGGGGAACGGAACGGTCGTGTCGTTATAGGTGGTGCCGCTCACGCCGCTTGCGATTCGATTGGCGTAGGACGAGGCGAAGTACGGATCGTTTCCGCGGTAAATGTTGTACGTCACGCCGCTGGTTGTGCTCGCGGTCCAGCTCAGATTAATCTGAGAACTGGAAACCGTTGTGGCCGTCAGAGAGGTCGCGGAATTCGGCACAGTGGCCGACGTCGTGAAGACCTCGAGACCGCACAGGGACGGATCGTTCTCGGCTCCGAGCGTCAAGTCCACGACAATTGTGCCGTCCTCATCCGACTGGGCGATGAAATCCTCGACGCACGCCTTGTACTCGGAGCCACTCGTCGCGTAAATGTCGAAGTTGCTCATCACCTGCACGCCGTTCAAGTAGCCGTTGAATTCGCGGTCGCCGGCGGCGGTAAAGCTGTCCTCCATGAAGTGGAAGCGCACGTCGTACACAGTCCCGGGAGTCAGGTTCGTCACGGTGTAGGTCATCGGCCCCCAGCGCAGCGTCTGATAGAGTATGGCCGGAGCCGCATTGGTGACCCCGGTGGTGTTGACAGTGATCCACGGATGGTTGTTCGGGAAGTTCGTCGAGCCGCTTCCGGACAGATACGGACCATCGCGCATATACTTGCCGACCGAGTAGCCGCCGACGCGCAGGTAAACCGGCTGGCTGCTGCCGGCCCCCGTCGTGCTGATCTCGGCCCCCACCGGCACCGATTCACCGCCCTGATTCGAGGCGGAGACGTAGAACCAGTACGTCGTGTTCGGGGTCAGCGCTGTGATGGTTGCGCTGGTCGTGGTGAGATTGGAATCCACCAGCGTGTTGTAGTTGAGCATCGTATACGGGGGCGCGGCTGGCTGCGCAAACGGCGACGTGCTGCAGTATACATTGTACGTGGCGCCGGACGTGCTGCTCGCAGTCCAGGACAGGGCAACCGCGTTGGTGTATGCCGTGCCTGTGATATTGGACGGCGCGCCCGGAACCCCGCCGCTCCATGTGTTCACGTGCACGTAATCCGTGCCGGCCGTGTTGGGAATCACCGTGTTTCCGCTGACGATCGGCCCCGCCCATGTGCTCTCGAGCTCCTCATTGCGGATGATGTAAAACGGCTGATCGTAAGCCCAGTCCATGGCGATGCTCATGTCCTGGATATTGATCGTGCTGTAGGTGGTGCTGTTGATGTACCACTGAATCTGGTATGGCTGCCAGTATATGCCGTATACATTATAGGCAGATGCAAGCGAGGACGAGTTAGTATAGTACGCTCCGAGGCCGTCGTTCTCGAAGTTGTCGGCGTTGTTGTTCCAGGAGAAGCCATGGATCGTGCCATAGGCATTGTCCGGGGTGTCGCCCAGCGTCTCAAGGATATCGATTTCGCCGCAGTTCGGCCAGACATAGCCGGAAAGGAAGCTCGTCGGAAGCATCCAGAATGCAGACATCAATCCGTCCGTCGACGATGCCTCGATTTTGGACTCGATATTGCCGTATGTGGTGGATTCCAGCCCCTGCGTCGACAGATGGGCCGCATAGTAATCTGAGTTGGCGCTGTCGTACCAGACAGTTGTGATAAGCTGATCGTTGCCGTTGATCTCGGCCGACGCGGTGGTGTTGCCACCGTAGTCCACCTCGCCGGTACCCCAGTTGTTGCCGGTCAGCATTACCCAGTTAGAAGCGCTCGGCAGGGTGCCGGCGGCTCCTGTGAAGCTGTCCCCCCATGTCTGGGTGTAGGATTGTCCAAATGCCGGGATGGCTGCAAGGGTAATCGCGGCGAGAACGAAAGTTGCCGCGGCTGTAAATCCCGGGGGAGGGAACCCCCTTCTCCTTCTTGAATTTGCTGTCATGCTGCTCTCCTCATAGAGTTGTGGGTGGGATGGAATCCGGGTAAGCGCTCTTTGCCGCGCAGCGGCGGATCGTACCAATTGTGAACATTAGCCGTCAGTGACGGCGACTTTGGCGATGCTGCTGCCATGCCTTCGAGCGATGGCAGTGCCGACGCGAACGATTAATAGATAGCAAATATCGCATTAACACCGAATGTTATGCCCTCCAGACGCAATCGTGCGTCATGCCGCGTTCACGCGGCAAGTTGTGTGCCTTATCGTAGTACACTCCGCAACGTATTCATACGAAATTTATCGTGACACGCGGATTACCATATTATACACCTAAAACGGATATTTTCATCGGATTGATAAATCGATTGATAATGAATATTATCTGGATTCATCCGCGTGACTGAACGATATATGCTGGCGGCTGCGCGGTAAGTTCGCATTGCGAATTCCGCAACTCCCTCTCCGCTTGCGGGGAGGGCCGGGGAGGGGTCGAAATCGGTACGGGCTACGCTCGCCAAACCTCCGATTACTTGGCACTCAGATGAGCAATACGTGGTTACGAGACTGGTTCTCAATCATCTTCATCACAGTTCAAGACGAATTTCGCGAGAGCCGGAGATGGGTGGAATTTGCGGAGGTTCGTCGGCAACCCTTACATTTACCGCGTTTTGGCTCTGAAAAAGGTATAATAATGCCAATAATTCTGGCGAACAATCCCCGAAGGACCAACTATGGCTGACGAAGAACTTCCCGATTCCGATCCCATTCCGGAGATTCCCGACGCGGCTCCGGAGGAATTGGTGGCAGGGCCGGCGACGGCGACCGGCAGCATTGCTCGTGAACTGATCAGCGTCAATATCGAAGATGAGATGCGTCAGTCCTACCTGACGTATGCGATGTCGACTATCATGTCCCGCGCCCTCCCGGATGTGCGCGACGGCTTGAAGCCGGTGCAGCGGCGTATCCTCATGGCGATGCACGACCTGGGGCTTACTCCGGCTGCGCAGCGTCGAAAATCGGCCAAGATCTGCGGCGACACCTCCGGTAACTACCATCCCCATGGGGAAGCAGTCATCTATCCGACCATGGTGCGCATGGCGCAGCCGTTCACGCTCCGCTATCCGCTTGTCGACGGCGAGGGAAACTTCGGCAGTATCGACGCCGACCCGCCGGCCGCCATGCGGTACACCGAAGCGCGCATGTCGGCGTTCGCCACCGAGATGCTGCAGGACCTCGACCGTGACACCGTCGACTGGACCGACAACTATGACCAGGTGCGTCTCGAACCGACCGTCCTGCCCGGCAAGTTCCCGAACTTTCTCTGCAATGGCGGGTCGGGAATCGCCGTCGGCATGGCGACCAACGTGCCCCCCCACAATCTGCGAGAGATTGTCGACGCCGCTGCCCACCTGCTGGACAATCCTGCCGCAACGATCGACGAGCTGATGACCTTCGTGAAAGGTCCCGACTTCCCAACCGCGGGAATGATCCTCGGGACAAAGGGGATCAGACAGGCCTACGAGACCGGCCGCGGCTCCATCGTGATGCAGGCGCGCACCACGATCGAGCCATTCGAGAACGGCAAACACCAGATCATCATCACGGAGCTTCCCTACCAGGTCGTCAAGTCGCGGTTGCAGGAACAGATCGCGGACCTGGTCAAGCAGAAGAAGATCGACGGCATCTCCGACATCAACGACTACACCGACCGCAACGGCATGCGGCTGGTGGTCACCCTGAAGCGCGAGGCGTTCCCCAAGAAGGTCCTCAACTTCCTGCTCAAGCACACGCCCTTGCGGACCACCTTCGGCGTCAACATGCTGGCGCTCGTGGACGGGCAGCCGCGGCTGCTCACCTTGCCGGAGGCGCTGCAGTACTATCTGGACCATCGGCGTGAGGTTATTCGGCGACGTACGCTGTTTGACTTGAACAAAGCACGGCTGCGCGCGCATATCCTCGAAGGCTTGCAGATCGCCCTTGACTTTCTCGATGAGATCATTGCCCTGATCCGTGCCTCGCGCACACCGGATATTGCCCGGTCGCAGATGATCGCCCAGTTCGCCCTGACCTTCGTGCAGGCCCAGGCCATCCTCGACATGCAATTGCGCTCCCTGACAGGCCTCGAGCGTGACCGCTTGGAGAACGAGTACAAGGGACTTCTGCGGGAGATCGGTTTCCTGGAGGACATCCTGGCCAACCCGGTGCGCGTCCGCCAGATCATCAAGGACGAGCTCAAGTTTCTGCGCGACAAGTATGGCGACGATCGCCGCACCTACATCGTGCCGATGGAGGCCGACGAGATCGGGGAGGAGGATCTTATCCCCGAGGAGGAGATGATCGTCTCGATCACGCGCGACGGCTACATAAAGCGCGTCCCCAAGGACACCTATCCCACCCAGCACCGCGGCGGAAAGGGACGTATCGGCGCGACGAAGAAGGAGGAGGACACGATTCAGCACCTCTTCATCGCCACGACACACCACTACATCCTCTTCTTCACCGACCGAGGCCGGGTCTATCGCCTGAAGGCCTACGAGGTACCGCAGACGTCGCGCACCGCCATGGGCACGGCCGTCGTGAATCTCATTAACATCTTGCCCGGCGAGCGTGTCACGGCAACTCTGCCGCTGAAGGACTTCCGCAATGCCGAAGGCTACCTTCTGCTTGCCACCGAGCAGGGCGAGGTCAAGCGGACCGTCCTTTCTGAGTTCGTCAATCTGCGCAACAACGGCCTCAACGTCTTCGATATCGAGGAAAACGACGCCCTCCGCTGGGTGGCGCATACAACCGGGCAGGACGAGGTAATCCTCGTCACGCGCAAGGGTATGTCGATCCGGTTCGACGAGGCCGATGTCCCGTCGCGCGGACGCGCCGCTGGTGGTGTGCGCGGAATTCGTCTCTCGGAGGCCAAGGGCGACCAGGTCGTCGGCATGGGAATCGTTCGCGCGGACCTCGACCTCCTCGTCATCGGCGAGCTCGGCATCTCCAAGCGCACCCCGCTCAGCGAATATCGAAAGCAGGGCCGCGGCGGGATCGGCATTCAGACGATGTCGCTTTCGGACAAGACCGGCGATGTGGTCGACGCCAAGATCGTCACCGCCGAGGACCGCCTGCTGATTATGACGCGCGACGGCATCACGATCCGCCTGAAGGTCTCCGACATCCGGTCGAGCGGCCGGAGCACCCAGGGCGTGCGCGCCATCACGCTGGACGAAAACGATAGCGTCGCCAGCGTCGAGCGCATCACCGCCGACACCGTCGAGCCAGCCGACTCGCAGTAGCCCGCATTATTCATGTCCCATCGTGGGCTGGCTGTCAAGGCTTCGTTGACTTCCGTATCTTACGGCTCCCAGGGCAGCGAGGTCAGGACGAATTGCCACTGCTGGGCCGGGTCCGAGGCGGGGGCGGACAGCTTGAGCGGAGTGCCGTCGATGGGCGACGTCACCGGGCCATCCGGCGGAACCGACGTTGTCGTGGGCGGCGTGGATGTCAGGCGGTTGCCGTCCGGGGCGGTAATAAAGAACGTGAGTGGAGATCCCGGGGCAGGGTCAACTGCCGCCGGCCCGAGTGTCCAGCGTGCGTTGGCGCCCGCTCCCGGCTGCAATACCGGAACTCCGCCGGCCGTGTCGGCGGCAAGGAACTTCCCGCTAACCCGGTTGGCGAGCAGGTACGGCCCGTTGGCGACCCGTGCCAGGGACCAGCGCTCCCGGTCGACAGCACGGTCGTGCCACTGGTCCACCGCCGCCCCTCTGGCCGGCCGGCGGAACGGCGAATCCAGGCAAGCGCCGGTCCCGACATTCTTGATCCGGTAGATACCGCCGCTGACGAGTCGCGAGGCTGGCGTGAAGGACATGTCGCCAAGCCGGAAGCGTCCGCGATCCCCGACGACCCGCAGGACATGCCGCCCGGCGGACAGTGACGCGGCTGCCGAAACCGTGCCCCAGACATCCGACGTGTTCGGAAGCGTGACCTTCCCGGTCACGTTGTTCCCGTATTCGTCGAGCATGTGGAGGAGCGCCCCGGTCGTTTGCACGCGCAGCTTTATGTCGAAGGGTCGGGTTGCGTTCACCTGGACCGAGTACGTCAGCGAATCGCCGGCGTCAATCGATGGCCCATCGACATGCCGGGGCGCCCGCGGAGCGATCGTCGGCGCGGCTGGCGGCGGAATGTCGTCGAAATCGGCGCCGTTGATTATCCCGGGAACGGCATGGACACCCCCGTGTGGATTGGTCACTGTGAACTGATACTGACGTATGTAGTCCACACGAAGGTCTTGCGGAAAGACGGTGGTCGAGTCGGGATTGCCGGAGAACGTCCCGCCAACCGCCAGGTTGACAATGAAGAACATCGGCTTGTTGTATGGCCACTGGCCGTCGGGGGTATCCGCGGGCGTGCGTGTCTCATACGGGATGCCATCGACGAAAAGCGAGATGGAGTTGGGCGACCAGAGCAGGCCGAACGTGTGGTACGCATCGCGCAGCCTCTGCCCGTGCGGGAGGGTGAACGCGGCGGACATGCACTCCCGGCCGGAGTAGCCGGGGCCATGCAGGCTGCCGTGATTGATCGACGGCTCCTTGCCCTTTGTCTCCATGATGTCGATCTCGCCGCAATCCGGCCATCCGGCTTCATCAATGTCGTCGCCCATCATCCAGAACGCCGGCCAGATCCCCTGACCGTACGGCATTTTGATGCGCGCCTCGATGTACCCGTATTGCACGGTCTGCTTGCCGCGCGACTCGATCCGGCCCGACTTGTACCCGCCATGGCCGTCAGACGTGGCCTCGATCTGCAGGGCGCTCCCATCGGTCGCATCGGCGTCGGCCACGATCCGCGTATGCTCGGCATCGTCGACATAGGTCTCGAGTTCCTTGTTGACCTGGCTCGGGCCCGTTACAAAGCCCCACGTCGCCGGATCGGGCTGTGTCCCCGGCTCCAGATTGAACTCATCGCTCCAAATCAGCGTATACCCCGGCGGCGGAGCCGCCACAGCCGGCACGCCCATTGTCAAAGCGAGTAAACTTGCCACAATGCAACCTGCGGATACAGAATCCATCCCTACCGCGCCTTTCCACTTATCATGAATTATACCGGTCTAACCTTCACGCCCATTGTAGCACGCGCGGGACCATTCTGCGGATGACGATGACCGAATGCTCCACCATTTCGTGTTCAAGGAGATGCAGACCAACAGGCATCCGGAACAACTCAGTTATCTCCAGTTGTTCTTCATTGAAATGGGTAAATTGCGTGAGGACTGGCCCAACGGCGGGACAGACCTCGACTGCTGGGTGGCATTCTTCAAGAAAGCGGCAGGGCTCGACCGTCACAATCTGCCAGCCGTGTTTCAATCGAATCCCGCAATCGTGAAGGCTTTTGCGGAATTGGATCGGATGCGTTCCGATCCGAAGCAGCGAGAAATATACGAAGCGGAGGAAAAGAGACGAATGATAGACGCAATCCAGTTAAGGACAGCCAAAGAGCACGCGCACCGGGAGGGTTTGCAGGAGGGGCGACAGGAGGGTTTGCAGGAAGGGCGACAGGAGGGTTTGCAGGAGGGACGGCGGGAAGGTCGAGCGAGTCTGCTCCTCCAGGTGATGGCCCAGCGTGTCGGCGATATCCCGTCGAGCGTTATCGCGCAGATCAATAGCCTGCCGGCGGAACAACAAAGCGAACTCTTCGATGCGCTGCTCAACTTCAACCTGACCTCGCAGGCGGACGTCGATGCCTGGTTCAGACGGCAATAGGCGCCTGTGTTTCCGTCAAGATTGAGTTCGGTCGGGTCGAAACGCGACCTCGACATTGGTTGAACTCGCCAACTGAACCCCGCACTGTGACATTTTTGGCCCTCCGACCGTCTAACCAGACAACACCAATTTGCACGCCTCCAAGCGGCGCACTGTGGTAATACCATGAGGCACACACCCATGAATGTATCGCGCACGCTCTTCATAGCCGGCCTTGGACTGGCCGCTGTTCTCTGCTCCGCGCCGAGCTCCGCCGACACCACCGCCACGTCGGCCGACCTTCCGGTCACCCGCGTGGCGCTTTACTCGAGCGGCGTCGGCTACTTCGAGCGCGCCGGCGACATCGACGGCAATGCCATTGAGACCCTCCTCTTTCCCGTCGATCAGGTTAACGACGTCCTCAAATCGCTTGTGCTCTTCGACGATGGTGGTGGGTCGATCCAGCCGGTAACCTACGGCGCGCAGGATCCGGTCGAGAAGCAGCTTCGCGCGTTCAGCATCGACCTCAGCGACAATCCGAGCCGGGCCGACCTCCTCAACCGCCTGCGCGGCGCCGCGGCGACCGTCACTATGGGGAGCCAGACCGTCGCCGGCACGATCGTGGGCGTCGAGTCGAAGACTGTCACATTGCCCAACAACGGAGGCGTCACGACCGAGGAGACGTTGAACGTGCTCGCGGACGACGGCATTCACTCCGTACCTCTGGCCGACGTGACCGGGTTCAACCTGACCGATCCCGCCCTCAGCCACGACTTGCACGAGGCGCTCGGCGTGCTCGTGCAGGGGCGCGACGCCACCAAGCGGCCCGTCAAGCTGTCGTTCAGCGGGACCGGCCGCCGCCGTGTCGAGGTCGGCTACCTCACGCAAACGCCGCTCTGGCAGACCACCTACCGCCTGGTCCTCGGCGCGAAGCCGGAGCTGCAAGGATGGGCGCTTGTCCAGAATACCAGCCAGGACGACTGGAACGGCGTCTCGCTCAGCCTGGTCTCCGGCCGACCTATCTCGTTCGTGCAGGACCTCTACACCCCGCACTACCTTGACCGGCCGGTGGTCAACCCGCAGGTCGCCGCAGCGCCCGGCCCGCAGACATACAGCAGCAACCTGCAGGCGGATTCCGTAGAGGCCACAGCCGCTGCACCGGCCCCGGTCCCGCCTACTGCCGGTTTCGGCGGCGGGTTTGGGGGTTTCCGCGGCGGCGGTTCCGGGTCCGTCTTTGCCCCTGGCCTGGCGCGATCAACCGACAACGAGATATATGCGCTCGGGGAGCACGCGGCGACTACCGTTGGTATAACCGGCGCCATGCAGCCTGCAGAGGCGGCTGCGCAATCGATCGCGTCGAGCGGCGAGAAGCTCGGGACGGCTCTGTTCCGCTACGACATCAAGATCCCGGTGACCGTGCCGCGCGAGCAGTCCGCCATGATCCCGTTCATCTCGTCTCCCATCGAGGCGCAGCCGGTCAGCATTTACGACGGATCTGCGCGCGACGAGCACCCGCTTTCGGGAGCGCGCCTGCGCAATTCGAGCGGCCTGCACCTGATGGGCGGGCCGCTGACCGTCTTCGACACCGGGGCCAGCGGCGCTGGATACGTCGGCGACGCCCTCATCGACGATACGGAGCCCGGGCAGGTCCGGCTCTTATCGTATGCTGTCGACCTGGCGGTGGATGCCGCCGTCGATGATTCTGGTGGCGACAGCGAAGTCCGGACAATTGCGCTGCGTGAGGGCGTTCTCGTGGAGACCTACCGGACGGAATCGAAGCGGACCTACACCTTCAAGAACCATGCCGACAAGCTGCGCACCGTCGTGATCGAGGATCCCTATCGAGGCGACGAGTGGACCCATGTCGAGCCGAAGGCTCCGGACGAGCACACCGCCGACTTCGACCGCTACGACCTCGACGTCCCGGCCGGCGCGAGTAAGTCCCTGATCGTGCGTCTGGCGCGTACGAATGAGACAACCTACGCCCTGACGAACTGCAACGACTCGCAACTGCTCGGCATCAGCCAGCAGGGCCAGGCGAGCCAGGCCGTCCGCGACGCCATGACGCAGATCCTGACCCGGCGCCAGGCCATTGCCGAGTTGCAGCGCAAGATCGATGACGCCAACGGCGAGTTGGGCTCGATCGATTCGGCGCAGGAGCGCATCCGCGACAACATGAAGGAGCTCGACCACGCGTCGGCGCTCTACAAGCGCTATGTCGGCGAGTTAAACGACCAGGAGACGCACATCCAGAGCCTGCACGACCAGATCAACGGCTTGACCAGCCGCATGAGCGCCGCCCAGTCGGACCTCGACGCGTACGTCAACGGCCTCGACATCTCGTAGCCGGTCTCAACGATCGAATGGGAAGGGCTCTCGGCTTAAGCGGCCCTTCCCATATGTAGGTGTTCCAGACTACATCAAGCGGAGTTTCGCGGAATGAATCGGAAAAGGGTGGGGCGATAGAGCCCCACCCTTTTCACGCGAGAACAAGAAGCCTCATCGACGTTAGTTGTCGATCTCGATGCCGTTGATCTGGGCGTTGTCCACCACGTTGGTGAACGCAATCACGATCTGGCCGCTGCTGTTCGCCGTGGCGTTGAACTGCTGGATATTGGCGATATTCTCACCACCCGCAGTCGCGAAGATGTCGAAGTCCGTCAGCACCGACGTGCTGTTGATGGCGACGTTGAACTCGCGCTTGCCGGTTGCGGTCCAGTAGGTCTCGGCGAAATGCAGGCGCACAACGTACGACCCATTTGCAGTCAGCCCGCCGACGGTGTAGGTCATCGCGCCGTAGCGGTTGCTCTGGTAGACCGCTTCCGGCGCCGGGTTGGTGACGGCGGTCGTTGTGACTGTCGTGGTCACCGAAGTCTCGGTGCCGCCGGAGAAGTCGGTGTCGGCCACCCAGGACGTGCCTGAGACGGCCGCGCCGCCACAGTTGATCTCGACGACCGGCGCCGCAGACGCTGTCGGGGTCGCGCTGGCCTCATTGGACATGCCGGATGTGCCGACTGAGTTGACGGCGGCTACTTTGTAGTAGTATGCCGTGCCGTTGGTCAGGCCCGTGTTGGTGTAGGTGGCCGTGGTGACTCCGGTTGCGATCGCGGTGGCGCTCTCGCCTCCGGCCGCCGTTCCGCGGTAGACATTGTAGCTGGTTGCGCCGCTGCTGGCAGTCCAGCTCAGGGAGACCTGAGTGTTGCCAGCGACCGCGGTCAGCCCGGTCGGGGCGTTCGGAACAACGGGGGTGCTGGAGTCGATCTCGATGCCGTTGATCTGGGCGTTGTTCACCACGTTGGCGAACGCGATTACGATCTGACCGCTGGCGTTTGCCGTTGCGCTGAACGGCTGGATGTTGGCGATGTTCTCGCCGCCTGCGGTCTTGTACATGTCGAAGTCGGTCAACACCTGCGTGCTGTTGATTGAGACGTTGAACGTGCGGTCGCCGGCCGCGTCAAAGTATGTTTCGGCGAAGTGCAGGCGCACCGTGTACGAGCCGTTCGCGGTCAGTCCGCCGACGGTGTACGTCATAGCGCCGTAGCGATTGCTTTGATACACCGCTTCCGGAGCGGGGTTCGTGACTGCCGTCGTCGTGACAGTGGCGGTCACCGTTGTCTCAGTTCCGCCGGCGAAGTCGGTGTCGGCAACCCAGGAGCCGGTTGCGGTGCCGCCGGCGTTGATCCCGATGACCATGGATCCGCTGCCGGCCGACGGGGTCGCGCTCACCTGTGCCGTCTGCGCCGAGGAGCCGTAGCTGTTCACGGCGTTTGCGGTGTAGTAGTACGTGGCGCCGTTTATCAAGCCGGTATCGGTGTAGCTCGTTGTGGTGATGCCGGATTTGTAAGCCGTCGTGCCCTCGCCACCTGATGCGGTCGAGCGGAACACGTTGTAGCTGGTTGCGCCGGAACTGGCGGTCCAGGACAGGGCAACCTGTGCGTTGCCGGCCGTGGCCGCAAGGCCGGTCGGGACGGCCGGGGCTCCGCTGGTCGGTGTCGCCGAGACTTCCGAAGACTGTGCCGAGGTCCCGGCCGCGTCGACGGATGTCACCTTGTAGTAATACGCCGTGCCTGCCGTCAGCCCCGTATTCGTATAGGACGCGGTTGTGACAGCCGTTGCGATCGGCGTGGCGCTCTCGCCGCCGCTGGCCGTGCCGCGGTATACATCGTACGACGCGGCGCCTGTGGATGCGGTCCAGGTCAGGGCGACCTGCAGGTTACCGGCTGTCGCGGTTACGCCCGCCGGCACGCCGGCGATGGTGATCGCCGAGGCCTCCGTCGATTGGGGCGATGTGCCCGAGGTATTGACGGCGGCTACCTTGTAGTAGTACGTCTCGCCGGCCAACAGGCCCGTGTTGGTATAGGTGACCGTGGTGAGGGCGGTGGCAATGGCTGTGGCGCTCTCACCGCCCGCTGCCGTGCCGCGGTAGACGTTGTAGCTCGTCGCGCCGCTGCTGGCGGTCCAGGCAAGCGCTACCTGCGTCGTGCCGCCGGTGGCGGTGAGGCCGGCGGGAGCCGGCGGGATGCCGGGCTCTGGAGTGCCACTCGCCTGACTGGACGGAGCAGACGTTCCGTACGCGTTGAGCGCTTCGACCTCGTAGTAATAGGTTGTGCCGTTAACAAGGCCGGAATCGGTGTAGCTGGTAGCGGTGAGGCCCGTAACGATCGGAGTGGTGGCTTCGCCGTTGCTTGCTGTGCCGCGAAGGACGTTGTAGCTGGTCGCACCAGCGCTCGCTGTCCAACTGATGACATTCTGCGCATTTCCGATGGTGACCGTCACGTTAGTCGGAGGAGAGGGCGCTGTGCCCGGGGTAGCCGTCGCCTCATTCGATCTGGCGCTCGTGCCGCTCGCGTTGATGCTGGCGACTTCGTAGTAGTACGCGGTGCCGTTGGTAACGGTCGTGTCTGTGTAGCTTGTTGTTGTGGTTCCGGATGCGATGGCGGTTGCGCTCTCGCCACCGGATGTCGTGCCGCGGTAGACGTTGTAGCTCGTCGCGCCGCTG
>JBKQWH010000124.1:0-8533 GCA_052139635.1 Capsulimonadaceae bacterium | reverse complement strand
TCCCAGTCGGACTCCGGAATCGCACGGATCGCCGCGACGCTGTGCGAGTCGAGGAATGTCGCATACAGAATGCCGCCGGGTCGAAGAACACGGCGAATCTCCAGAAACCAGTCGTCGGCAAGGTCATCCATGTGCGAGAATACCGAACCCGCGTAGATGAAGTCGAAGGAGTTGTCCTCGAACGGCAGGTGCGGAGCGGTCGTAACAGTCGCAAACAGGAACGGCGGGCTGAGATGCCGCTGCGACCAGTACACGTGCGTCGTGCTGATGTCGATCCCCCACACCTCGGATTGCGCCGCGTAGGGCGCCATCCACCGGAGCATCCGACAGGTATGGCATCCATATTCCATGATTCGTTCGCACGAATCGAGCGAGATGCCGATCCCCTCCAGGATCGCCACCATCGCGCGCACGTCGGCCTCTCCGGACTTCAGGTAGTCGTCCGCGCTCCCGCGACCAATCCGCAGCGACGGCGGCGGCACGGCGAGCCCCTGGCCGTCCTTTCCGTCAACGTCTGCGAGGGTGTCCGGAAGGACGAACTCGTTGGCGCCCGGTGCGTATGGGTAGATCTTCGAACTGTAGACCGGGGAGGCGTATACGAGCATGTTCGACCAGTTGCCGAGGCGGACCAGTGATGTCTTGATCGAATTGCGCGCCCCGGCCGAAATGAGCCGCGCGAGCGGGTTTTCCTTGAAATTTGCCACAACACTCGCTTTCTGGAACTTCCGATTCCGACTAATTACCTCGATAAGACTACCAGATTTACGACAGGTTTTCGGCGCAGTAAAGGGTGCGCGCTTGCGCACCCACCGAATGGCATTCCGTCTCAGTGGCAAAAATGGGGGAATTCGCCGTGTCGTGAGACGGCCCCATGGGGCACAATGTCGGATTTATCTTGAACTGTGAGATGCGCCGATTAACATCGGCGTGCTGTAGGGAGTGAAAGTCTCCTACTAGCCTGCATTATTCATGTCCTATCGTGGGACAGGCGTCCCTGCCTGTCATCTAAGATGTTCGCGAATAATCCAGGCTAGGTGGAAGGGCTAGCGACCCACACCGCCCCGAGTCGTGGCGGGCGGCCAGCAATGACCGTCTGCAAGCGTCGACAGGGGAAGCTGGTGGGCGGACTATTGAGCCGCGAGAGAATCTACTCCGGAGGGCCGACCTTGTATCATCTGGGGAAGGCAATATCGACTGGTGCGACATCGCAAGCCCCAGCCGGTCTCTGCGTGGTCTAAGAACTCAGGCACGCCAGGATGCAGCACGCGCGGGAATCGGGAGATCCCATGGGCCATCCAGGTAACTCGAGTTACCTGGATCGTGTGGAGAATCCAAATGGAACACGACCACAATGTACGGTATGGGAAGTCAGACCGACCCATAGTACCTGGGAAGGTGTCGAACAAAGAGACGCAGACGGAATCGGGCGCTCCGGCGCTCGGCCCCCCATCGCCCCCCTCGGCGGAGGCACTGGAGGGAAGGGGAAGGACCAAGGAGAACACGCCTCAGGACTACAGTCACCGGACTCAGAGCCGGGTTCGGCTGCCAAAAGACCTGGAGTGTGTACGTGAAGCCGCTGCCAAGGATCGGATACGCCATCCGTATCCAGAGTAGCGACTGAGCGTTATTACCTGAGGTAGGAGCCCGGTGCGGGAAAACCGCTCGCCGGGATCTGTGTGGGGGGCTGGGGGTAACCCCAGTTCCTACCGCGATTAGGAACCAGCCTCATAATCGAAGTTGCTCGTCCGAGTGCCGAGCGATAGGAGGTATGGCTGGCGTAGCCCGAACCGAATTCGAAGAAGTAGTAGGAGGATTTAACCACGGAAAGCACCGAAGGCACGGAGATTTCGGAATCAGGAATGGCATTTGGGCACGCAGGATGGCCTGACCGTTGAGTCCGGAATCCGACCAGACATTGGCGAAGTAGAAGTCGGCGCTGGTCAGGGCCGACGCGATAGCTGACAATACCGTCGATTATGGGTGCTGTGGACATTGTGTTGGTGCCTTCGAAGATGTGCTCGCGTGCATGGCATCCTGTCGGCCTTCGTCTGAACTGTGACCCGTGTAATGAAGTGATTGAAGAGTCGGGGCGGACGCGACTGCCAAGGTGTCGATTGCGGGGCGATGAGCAATAAGTCGACCGGCGGGGCTGGCTTTTCGGCGGCGGGATCGGCGTCGGCATGCTCATCCAGGGCTATGAGCATGGCACCCGGTGAACGACTCCCTCATGAGGGCGAGGACCACTCTGGGATGAGCGCGCGCATTTCGTCGCGCGCGTTGTAGAGGGCAATCGAGAAGGGTTCACGACGGGTCCGTGACTCGATGGCGTGGTAGCAGGCGACCTGAAGGGCGAGGGGGTGGTTGCGGGAGAATTCGAGGATGGCGCCTTTTTCGTAAGCGGTGAACGGGGTCACGCCGGGGCGGTCGATGGTGACGAAGTCGGAGGCGTCGTGCGGCGAGAACACGTCCATGCGCATCAAATGGAAGATGTTGTAGAAGGGGGACGTCGAGTCTCCCGGGTCGGTGAGTTGGCGGAGCGGTTTGCGGGAGGACGTGATGATGGGCATGCCCTCGGTGCTGCACGAGCGCAGCGTGAGGAAGACGTCGCGCGTGAACTCCGATCGACGCCCGATAAGCTCATCGAACTCGTCGATGCAGAGGATGGGGACCTTCCGGTGCTTGATTAGGAAGTGGGTCCCGTTTGCGAAGTCTCGAAGCGAGCGCGGCTCGTCCGGGAAGCCGAACTGCCTACCCGCTACTTCGAGGAAGCCGTCGAGGGTGTAACAGGCCGGATGCTGCATGTCCGTATAGGCCACGACCGCGCTGGGGAGCCACGAGGCGACCTCGCGGCGGACCTGGAAGAGCAGGGAGGTCTTGCCGATTCGGGGATCGCCGACGATCTGGCAGTTCGTCCCTTTCTTGATGCAAGTCTTGATCTCGTGCTGCTCGCGCTCACGGCAAAAAAATGCGGCCGATTCGGTGATGGGGCCGCGCCAGAGGAACGGGTTGGGATCGATGCCGCCGGCGGGCGGCGCGACGAGAGGCGGGCCGAGGGCAGCTTTCAACTTTTCGTACGGGCCGACCAGGTCGTTGGCGAAGTTCCAGTCGATTCCGGTCAGGGCGTACAGCCAGACCGGCAACTCCACGGTCTCGTAGTCTAGGCGGATGATGCGCCGCGTGCGCTCGCTCATGTCCAGCACTTTGGCGATGACGAGTTCCTCGTCCGTGTTGCCCTCGAGGTAGCGAGCGCTGACGACGGCGACGGTGAAGCGGCTCTGCACGACGCAGCGTTCGAGCTCGATCAGGAAGTTCTCGTTGGGCCGAAAGTCGCGGATGTCGATGGCGACCTTGTAGCCGTCCTGCTGCAAGCGCCGAACGAGGTCGAGGGCCCAGCCCTGGTCGGGCTCGCGGCGTCGATAGCTGACAAAAACGTCGTATACGGGTGTAGACATTGTGTCGGTGCCTTCGAAGTTGTGCTCGCGTGCGTGGCACGTGTTATGTGATGGTCTTTTCGCCGCGGAGCGGGCGATATCCTGCCGGAATTCGGAGAGGAAGTTTCACAACGGAAAAGACGGAATTTGTCGGACTTCGGACTTTCCGGACGGGAACGTCATGTACGGTCGCCAACGGAATTCGGTCATTGCGGAGGAGAGGGTGGAGTATACTGGTTGAGATAGCTCCTTCCGGCCCATGTTAAGCCATTGGTACATCTTGAGATTCCATGAACCTGATTCATTGTAAAGTTGGCCCCGACGAGATTGACGAGTTGCAGGAGATCCTGACGCGATGCGGGGAGGGTTTACATCGACGTTTTGGGGCGAGGCAGTGGTATCCGCCGCCGCCGATCGAGCTGATGCGCCGGAGCGCGGTTGAGAAGGACGTGTTTGCGGTGCGGGACGGCGATGGAACGCTGGTCGGGACGTTCACGTTCGGAGTTTCTTGAGATCGATCGCGAGTACCAGGAAGATTAGTCCGGTCCAGGCCATGAAGGCGGACAAGGCAAGCGGGATGTGTTTGGCGGCGGCGTGGTTGGCCATGAGTGTATGCAGGGTGATGGCAAGTGTGGCGAAGCCGGCGAGGAGGAGGGCGTAGGCGGGGGCGTGGCGTCGAAGAAGTCGGGGCAGGACGAGGCGGGTGGCGTTTGCTTCGAGATAGCGGCTAACGGCTTTTGCGGCGTCGCTTCGCGAGAGGGTCGTGGCCGACATGAGCTGCGTGGTGATCTCGCGAGGGTCGATGGGGAGGCGGTTGCCGGTGGCGAGGATGAGGGAGACGATGATCTCGTCTACAGGCTGCTCGTCACGCGGTGTCGAGTGGGGTGTCGGCTTTGACACATTACTCCAGACGCTTCCCGGCGGCCCAGTCGTCGGTGCGGCGGAAGCGGGCGAGGCCGGCGCCTTCGAACTCGTCGAGACAGCCGTCGCGTTCGATGCCCAGGTAGCGGAGCATCGTGTTGGCGGCGTTGTCGCTCAGGGTCGAGAGGGAGGACTGCGCGACCAGCGGGCCGAGGACTACGCCGCCTTCGTGCCAGACGCACATGGTGTGGCCGCCTGCCCCGCCGTAGAACTGGGCTCGCAGGTACGCGACCGTGCACTGGTCGGAGATGGTCGCGGCGGCGACCAGGATGTGGCCGGGGATCTTCTCGCCGTAGTCGAGCAGGATTCCGGGCACGGGTTCGTCGAGCCAGGCCTGGATCTCCTCGTGCACGGCGGCCGTGAGGGGGACGAGACGCAGTCCCTGGCGCACCTCGACAACGACCGCGGACGGAAACAGATGGGGGACGGTAAGGAGACAGTCGTCTCTTGAGAGCAATGCTTCGACAGAATATGCCATACTTGCGTTTCCCGTATATCCCTTTTCGGACCCTACCCCGGCTCGCCTGTCCCACGATAGGACATGAATAATGCGGGCCAGTCTCTCGGCTGGCAGGCCAATACGATACTTATCGTGCAGTATCGTAGCGGGCAGCGACGAAATCGACCCACGAATGAATTCGTGGGCTGCCATGGAGAACGTCCTCCGGACGAATGGCGGATCGCCCCTGTGCATTTCGGTTCCCGGTGTGCCACGCCGTGACTACACAACATTATATCATGGGCGCTCGCCTGGATGCTGCTCGGTCAGGAACTTCTTTGCGGACGGATGCGTAATAGGTAGTATCGATATCATCGCGCCCATGCGATACTGAGTTTTGAGTTGGCCCACCCAACCACGACCCGCCCGCGGTATTTACTTAAGGGAACCCGAAATACCCATCCGTTGTTTTATGTCAACGATCGAGAGTCGCTCGATTGAGTTCGTGTCGCAGGCGGCGGAGGCCGGATCAGGCTAGTTCCGCTCGCCATTTTTCGCGTTCGTCAATAATCCGTAAAAATAGGACTTGACAGACCACGCGCATCAGTGGTATGATGAGCGTTCGTGCGTTGGCACAGGAGGTCTTGGTTTTGAAAGAGATACAGCACACCACGAAGCAGACTGCTCACGTGGTGGATGTCCCCAACCTCGTCGAACTGCAGCTCGATTCCTACCGATGGTTCCTGGAGGAAGGTCTCAAGGAGCTTTTTGAAAGCTTCTCCCCGATTACAGACTTCACCGGCAAGCACTCCATTGAGCTGGTGGATTTCAGCCTTGGAGAGCCCAAGTATGATATTAACGAATGCCGTGCGCGCGACGTAACCCTGGAATCGCCGATCAAGGCGCGGGTCCGGTTGTCGTCGAGCGGCAGCGAGGTCATCGAGAGCGAGGTCTACCTGGGCGACCTGCCGCTGATGACCGATAAGGGTACGTTCGTTATCAATGGCGCGGAGCGAGTTGTCGTTTCGCAGCTCGCGCGTTCGCCTGGCGTCTATTTTAAGGACACGCTGGACTTTTCCGGCCGGCAGCTCTTTTACGCAACCATTATACCCAGTGAAGGCGCCTGGGTGGACGTTGAGACGGATACATCGGACGCCATTACGGTTCGAATCGGGCAGACGCGCAAGTTCCCGATTACGACCCTGCTGCGCGCGCTGAACCTGTTCCCGGTGGCGTCACCGGACGGTGTCCGGCATGTCACGAAAGTCGAGCTTGAGGGGAAACTGCTGGCCGAATCGATTGTCGACCAGGATTCGGGCGAAGTTCTGCTGGATGCGGGGACGGTGGTGAGCGCGCACGACCTGCGCAAGATCGAGAAGGCCACTCTTCCGGAGACATTCCCGGTGGAACTGCCGTCGACGCCCTGCGACACGACACCGGACATCATCAAGCTGTTCGGCGAGCGGGAGGTCATTGAGCATCCGAGCCGCGAGACGATTCTGGACCCGGCGCGGGTCGAGTGGGAAGTCCTGGAGTTCAACGAGGACGGCACGCCGGCCGTGTCCGAAGATGGGCGCTATGTCAGCAGCCGTCAGCGCCGTCGCGTGCCCTATGCGGGAGCCGATATCACGGATATGAACGGCAAGATGGTGCTGCGCGGATTCGAGAAGATCGACAAGGAGTCGGCGCGCAAGATCGAGAACGCGAATCTCTCCTCGATTGTCGTTTATTATGTGAGCAGTTATATTGTGGCGACTTTGGAGCAGGAGGGCAACTCGGTCTACAGCAAGGAGACCGCGCTGATCGATATCTACCGGAAGATCCGTCCGGGCGACCCGGCGACGCCGGAATCGGCGCGTTCGCTCATCAACTCCATCTTCTTCGATTCGCGCCGCTATGACCTGGCGAAGGTCGGCCGGCACAAGATGAACAAGAAGCTGGGGCTGTCGCTGCCGCTCAGCATTCGCAATATCACGAAAGAAGACGTGATCGCGATCATGCGGTACATCGTTACTCTCTCACTGGGCGACGGCTCCCTCGACGATATCGACCACCTGGAGAACAAGCGCGTGCGGTCGGTCGGGGAACTGCTCTATTCGCAGCTCCGCCTGGGCTTCCTGCGCATGGAGAAGGTGGCGAAGGAGCGAATGACAAGCCTCGACAGCGAGAACATCCTGCCGCAGGTGATCTTGAGCGTGAAGCCGATCTCGGCGTCGATCAAGAGCTTCTTCGGCTCGTCGCAGCTCTCGCAGTTCATGGACCAGACGAATCCGCTCGCGGAGCTCACACACAAGCGGCGCCTCTCGGCGCTGGGTCCGGGCGGTTTGAGCCGCCAGTCGGCGAAGCTGGAAGTTCGCGACGTCCACCACTCGCATTACGGTCGGATCTGCCCGATCGAGACGCCGGAAGGCCCCAACATCGGTCTGATTGGGTCGTTGGCGGTGCACGCCCGGGTTGACCAATTCGGGTTTATCGAGACTCCGTACCGCCGCGTGATCGAGGGCCGCGTCACAATCGACCTCGACTGGCTGCCGGCCGACGGCGAGCACAAGTACAGAATCGCGCCGGCGAACACGAAGCTGAACGATGACGGCACGTTTGTGGATGCGCAGGTGCAGGTTCGCAACCAGAACTCGTATCCGGTGGTTCGCGCGACCGATATCGATTACATGGACGTGTCGCCGCAGCAGATCGTCTCGGTGGCGACGGCCATGATCCCGTTCCTGGAGAACGACGACGCGAACCGGGCCCTGATGGGCTCGAACATGCAGCGTCAGGCCGTTCCGACCCTGCGGCCTGACGCTCCTGTCTGCAAGACCGGAATGGAGCGCCGCGCGGCGGTAGACTCGGGCGCAGTGGTGATCGCACTGCGCGACGGCACCGTGAAGCGGGTGACCGCAGATGCGATCGTGGTGATCGCGGACGAGGATGGGGGCGAGGACACGTATCGTCTGCTCAACATGCTGCGCTCCAACCAGGCCACGTGCATTACGCAGCGCCCGATCGTCAATAATGGGCAGCGGGTCCGCGAGGGCCAGGTGATGGCCGACGGTCCGTGCACCGACAAGGGGGAACTGGCGCTTGGCCAGAACGTGCTCGTGTCGTTTGTGCCGTGGAACGGCTACAACTTCGAGGACGCCATTCTGCTTTCGCAGCGCCTGGTGCGGGACGACGTGTTCACGTCGATCCATATCGAGAAGTACGAGGTCGAGGCCCGCGATACGAAGCTCGGGCCTGAGGAGATCACACGGGACATTCCGAATGTCGGCGAGGATGCCTTGAAGGACCTCGACGAGAACGGCATCATCCGGATCGGCGCCGAGGTTCGTCCGGAGGATATCCTGGTCGGGCGGGTCGCGCCGAAAGGGCAGGGCGAGTTGACGGCGGAGGAGCGCCTGATCATCGCGATCTTCGGCAAGAAGGCGGAAGAGACACGCGACGTGTCGCTGCGGGTGCCGCACGGCGAGAAGGGCAAGATCGTCGACGTCAAGGTGTTCTCGCGCTTCAAGTATAAGGATAAGAAGGGCCGGGTCTTCAACTTCTCGAAGAAGCCGGACAGCCTGCATTCCGAGGACTGGGACGGAGAGCTCGACCGGCTGCCGGGTGATGAGCTTTCCGCCGGTGTCAACATGCTGGTGCGTGTTTACATCGCGCAGAAGCGCAAGGTGATGGAAGGCGACAAGATGGCCGGCCGCCACGGGAACAAGGGGGTTATCTCCAAGATCCTGCCGCAGGAGGATAT
>JBKQWH010000123.1:0-21077 GCA_052139635.1 Capsulimonadaceae bacterium | reverse complement strand
TGTCATCTGAGATGTTCGTGAATAATGCAGGCTAGTGAAAGAAGCCGTCGGAATCACCCGGCCGCTGATCGACGACACCGGAGGTCGCGGTGGGAGTCAGCAGGAGGATGTGCCGGACACGGTCGGGGCCGGCGCCCACGGCGACGATTTGGCTCTGGTTGTTAATGGCGCACGCCTCCTCGAGCTTCCAGGGGCTGTCGCTCGGAATGAGGCCGTTGAGGTCGTGTATCTTTCCGTTCTCCCAGAGGAACGCGTGCCGCGTGTCCTTGGCGAACTCGGAGGCGCCGACAATCTGGCCGAGGTCGTTGATGCCGTCGGCGCGGGTCGGGTCACTCGTGATCTCACCCAGATCGATCATGTGGCCATGCGAGTACAGAAAGCCGTCGATGTCGCCGTAGCGGACCTCCGAGAACCCGACGATGTCGCCGTGAGAGTTGATACCTGTCGCACGGCTGCGGTGGCCCTCGGGAAGCATGCCGAGATCGACGATTCCGTGATGGCCCCAGAGCACGGCATGCTCGGACTGCCTGGGATCCACGGCGCCGCCAACAGCGTCGCCGCGGTTGTTGACGGCGTAGGCGCAACTGTAGTCCCCGCCCGGCAGTGTCCCGAGATCAGTCATGCGGCCGTGTCGATATACGAAGGCGTGCCGCGTCTTCGTAGCGACACTGGCGACACCAACGACATCACCCTGGTCGTTCGTGCCGAAAGCCTGGCTGTCCCGTCCGCCAAGCGTTCCCAAATCGACCGCGCCGCCCCCCATCCCTTCAAACGCATGAGTCGACACATTGTTGTCGATCGGGTTCGTGCCCGCGACCACCCAGCCGATCAGGTTCCCACGTTTGTCCACGCCGCGCGCGACGCCGCATCGATAGCCCGACGGCTCAGGGAGAATGCGCAAATGACCCCGATCCCACAGTGCCGGATGAACCACTCCGTCACTACTCCTGGTCCAGAACGCTACCTGGCCCGAATCATTGAGTCCGGGCGCGACGTCGCCTGAGACCGGCTGCACGCCAATGTCTATGACTACGTATCGACCCTCGGGCGTCCCCGCGCCGGCCGGTGCGACCATGACAGGTCCAGCTAGCAGGAGAATGACGACCGGCGCGGCAAGCCATGAGCACTGGACCGCCCGCCGGTTATCGAGGACCGAAGCGGGCGTGGCACGGTGCAAAAGACAGTCGGACAGACGATGATGCAGCATAAGGAGCGCTCCTCACTCTCGGGCGTTAAGTGAGGCTATTATATCCGAGTGCACCGAGATAACGTGCTTTCGGGGTTGCGCACCCTGCCGCCGCACAAACGCGACACATCCCCGCCGGCCGCTTGGAACGATGATGCGGCTGATGATGAGACGATCGGAAGGAAGGTCATGCGTCATGACTGCGGCGCCGGGCGAAGGCGATTAGAAGCGCGGCATACCCGAGAACGAGGGCCGGACCAGCGATCGGCCGAGGCAGATGTTGATGGCCGAGCGCGACTGCGACGGTCCAGGAAAGGACCGCAAGCCCAAAGCCCGGATCGTCGATGAACAGTGAGACGACCTCCGATACCGCCCGCTGGAGTGACTGTATCATCGGCGTCTCCCTTCCGGTCGACTAACCGCCACCGCGAGGCTCGCCGCGATGGCGTAGGTGAGGCTCAGAGCGACCAGGCTGTAGTCGCCAAGCGGCCAGTCGATCCGCAAACCCTCGCCGATCCAGAAGGTCCCGAACGCGCTGATCAGAACACCAACCGCGAACTTGAGGGCGTTTTCCGGGATTCGGGTCAGCGGCTTACGCGCCACGACGCCGAGCAGGATGACGGCGACGCACGCCGCCCCCGCCCCCATCATGGCCGGCGCCAGATTCGACCCGGTTGCGCCAACCGCCAGAACGATAAAGATGACCTCGATGCCCTCGACGAGAACTCCGTTAAAAGCGGTTAGAAAGCCCGCCGTCGACTCGCTGCGTTCGCGGAGAGCACGTGTCTCTCGATCGTATGCCGCCGCCTCGTCGTGCAGTTTGATCACGCCGGCCGCTCGAAGGACCGCTTTCTTCAACCAGCGCAGCCCGAAGAGCAGCAGCAGAAATCCCAGGACCAGGTGAAACGCCGGCACGTTCCACCGAGCGATTTGCGGGCCGAGCAGAGCTGCCAGCAACGCCAGGACAACGGTGGCGACTCCGGCTCCGGCCAGGGCCGGGCGCCACCCGCGTACGGCGGCCGCAGCCAGCACCAGGGTGAGGGCTTCGACAAACTCCACAAACGACGCCAGAAACGCCGCCATTACTGCTGACCAATGTTGCGCCATCAAGTATTCCCACACGCACCGGCAGCGGATTTGTCTTGAACTGTAATGCAGCCGATGAAATGATGAGGGTGATTAAGAACCAGCCTCATAATCGGGTGTTGCGCGTCCGCGCGGCGAGCGTTGACTATCGGAACTCGGATTTTATGCGACAGGATTTTCAGGATTCTCAGGATTAACGGGATGAGTTCGACGTAACGCTTTCAGCAACACGCTGCGCCGAATTCGCCGCATGGGACGACAGACTGTGCAACAATCTTCTCCAAAACTTCCGTCTTTTCCGTCTTTTCCGCGGTGAAACTTCCTAATTCTTCATTCCCAGTTCCGGGGTCGTCCGGTGCGGGTATGTTACCCCCGCTCGGACGCACGTTTGACAATCCCGCCCGGTCCGGTCATAATCCGAACGGATCATGAGGCAGAGGAGGCAAACACGATGGAGAAGAAGGGGATCTATACGGAGAGCGGCCCGTTGGCCGGGGCTCCGTACACGCCGGCGGTACGGGTAGCCGGCCTGGTATTTATCTCCGGTCAGATTCCGCTCGATCCGGCAACAAGCCGGGTGGTAGAGGGCGACTTCGACGAGCAGGTGCGTCAATGTCTCCGAAACCTGGCGGCGATCCTGAAGCAGGAAGGGCTTGCCCTCGACAATATCGTCAAGACGACCGTATTCTTAAAGGATATGGGTGATTTTTCCGCACTTAACAAGGTATACGGTCCGTACTTCACCGGGGTGCGCCCGGCAAGGTCAACGGTCGAGGTAGCGCGTCTACCTCTCGACGTGCGCGTGGAGATCGAGGCAATCGCGGTCGCGCCCGGTCCAGCGTAATGCGCGCTGCGTTAAGCCAACTCAGTGCCCGTGGGATTGAGCGGATTCGCCGGCGTGCGGACATATTCAGGACCGGCACTCCTGATGGCTCAGGGTGCCGGGCCGCATCCGGTAAGTCAGGGCGATAGGCCCGGTAAGTAGGCCCGGGCCTATTGCGAATTCTGTGTTCCGCGGTTAGGCCGTTGTGATCTTCGCAGGCCGTCCCCGTTTGCGTCCGGTCGGCGCGGCCGTCATGTCCGCGCTGGCCTCACGTAACGATGCAGCTCGTTGTCCACGCATTTCGCCGCCCTTGCGGCCGATCTCGGCGTAAAACTCGGTGCCACGCTCGCGTTTGACCGTTTCACCGCCCTTTTTGCCGATGCTTTGATAGAAGGTCGGGCCATAGCGGTTCTTGACCGTTTCACCACCCTTGCGTCCGGCTTCCCGGGCTAAGGACGGATTAGCGGCAAACCCACCCTCTTTGTCGTGTTCGTGGGAGCCACGGTGCGCTTCCGCGATCTTTCGAGCCCCCTCAGAGCCCGCAATGGGTCCTGGTTTAGCCATCTTGTAATACCTCCTCGTTGTGCGCAGATCCCCTACGCTGTGCCCAGTCGGGTCAATCCCGGCTGGTGGTTGTCGCGCCGGCGTCGCCAGCATTATTCATGAACACCACGGGGCCAAGGACAAATGACCGCCCCTAATCTCTGCATTAGAATAACTCCGGCTAGCCGGACGTCTCAGAGGATGCTTGCAACTGCTGCTCCTTTTCTTGAGCCGCCTGTTTGCCTGCATCAATCGCATCTTCGAGCCGTTCCTTCTGCTGGCTGACCAGCGTTCGGCCACGGTCGGCCAGTTGCTGAGCAGAGTCCTTTACGGACGTAACGGTGTCCGCAGCCTTTGAACCCAACTCATTTGCCTTCACCTTGACCGTGTCGGCCACATCCTGTGCCTTCGTCTTCACGGTCTCGGTAATTTCCGTCGTCTTCGACTTGACCGTATCGGCCACGTCCGAAGCTTTGGCGGAAATCTCGTTCGCCTTGGCGCGCGCGGCGTCGGACAAATCGCCCGCCTTCGCCTTGACGGTGTCGCTATACTCGGTCGATTTCTGCTTCAAATAGTCCCGAGTCTCGTCGCCCCGCTGCGGCGCGTACAAGAGCGCCACTGCAGCGCCGATAGCGCCTCCTATTAACAATCCAGCGAGGAACAGGCCTGCTCCGCCTCCCTCGCCGTCCTTAGTTCCCATGGTTTCTACTCCTTTTCCGACTTGCGATCCACGTGTCCGTTGCTGTGGCCGGCGTAGACGGAAATGGTCTTTGACACTCCCGCGATCACGCTGCTCAGCTTAATCAATGGCGTCGTCACGGTGTGCCGGACGACCTCCGCGGTTCGCTCCACATTCTCAGACACACTGTCCGTAAGGACTACCCCACGGGTCAGGATCTGATCTGCTTTCTCGCTGACCGACTCCGTTGCCCGCTGGACCTGATCCAGCGTGTCGGTGATTTTTACGGCTACCGGCTCCGCGATGTTCGTAAGCTGATCCAGCTTCTTGTTCAACTTAACCAGCGCAACCGCCACTACCACCAGGATTCCGGCCACAACCAACACGAAAAGTGCCTGACTCAAGACCATAATGGTCACTGCAGTCGCAGTGGTCATTGATCTTCCCCCCACTGCCACGCTTCAGACGGCCCCGATACTGTCTCTCCGATCGCCGATAGGTCGCCAACGGCCGTCAGGGAATCTCCCATCCTCAGGTTAGCCTTGACCTTCGGCCACAGGCCAGATTCCTCCTTGCCCCGGAACACCATACGAAATCTCATCAGCATATTAAACCCACGTCTAAAAGCGATTATACCGCAGTCGCCAGACAACCTAACACTTAAAAATATGGACCGGTCGCGGTACTTGTAACGTTCGTTCATTATTCATACGCGCCGATCCATTGCCAAATCCGTCAACCGCCGAACGACAATCGGCGCAAGTGCCTCAAAGGCCGCGCGGCGGTGGCTGAGCGCGTTCTTTTCAGCCTGCATAAGCTCGGCCAGAGTCCTCCCTAACGGCGCCACCAAGAATATGGAATCGTAGCCGAACCCATTTTCTCCGCGAGGCTCCAGACTGATCAGCCCCGCGCACTCCCCCACTGCCACATCGACAACTCCGTCCGGCCCCGCAAACGCTGCCGCGCAGACGAATCGCGCGGTTCGATTCTCGGGCGGGACACCCACTAGACGGGCGAGCAGTGCCGCGTTCCGTCCGGCATCGTCCACATCATCTCCTGCCCAGCGCGCCGATCGAACACCCGGCTCGCCGCCCAACGCATCGACGCAAAGTCCGGAATCGTCGGCGAGGGACGGTAGGCCGGTGAGGCGGGCCGCGGAAAGCGCCTTAGCTGCCGCGTTTGCTTCGTAGGTTTCCCATTTCTCGTCGCATGCAAACACACTGAGACCGGCCTCAGTCAGGGTGATTACTTTGATCCCCGCTCCCCGTGCACAGCTTCGGAGGATTTCCGCAATCTCGTGTGCTTTGCCGGCATTCGTCGTAGCCACAACGACCCGCGCCAATTCATTATCCCCGTTAGACACGGCTCGCATGTATTCAGTTGCCTTCTCGTAATAATTGCAAATAACCCAAAGCCCGCCTGCTTAATCCCTACTCTAACCCTTTGTGCAGAGGCAGCGGCCGCAAGACCCCGGCGGTTGAAACCGCGGCTAAATAACGATATCCGACTACGCGGATTCTAACACGGCAGTACGAGCTTGGATCATGCACGAAAAACCTCAGATGACAGGCAGGGACGCCTGCCCCACGATAGGACGTGCATAATTCGGGCTAGACGATTCCCGCCAGGGCTTCCCGTTGCTTTACGATCATTTGCCGCACACCGGATGCTGCCAGGTCGAAGAGCCTGTTCATGCGCGCGCGGTCGAACGGCGCCCCTTCGGCGGTCCCCTGGACCTCGATATACTTGCCTGTGTCGGTCATCACGATGTTCATATCGACGCCGGCCTGGGAATCCTCCTCGTAGGCGAGATCGAGTCGTTCCTCTCCCTTGACTACACCGACCGAGATGGCCGCAACCCACTCGTCGAATGGAAAGGTGCGTATCATTTTTTGATCACGCATCCACGCAAAAGCTTCTACCAGCGCAACAAAGGCGCCCGTAATCGCGGCCGTGCGTGTGCCGCCATCAGCCTGGAGGACGTCACAGTCGACGGTGATTGTGCGCTCGCCGAGCACCGCAAGATCAACAACGGAACGCAACGAACGGCCGACCAGACGCTGAATCTCGATGCTGCGCCCGTTTGGCCTCCCGGTATCGCGTTGATTCCTGGTCAGGGTGGCGCGCGGAAGCATGGCATATTCGGCGGTTAGCCAGCCCTGTCCCTGCCCCTTCAAGAATGGCGGCACTTTATCCTCGACACTGGCAGTACACAAAACATGGGTATCGCCGAGCTTAATCAAGCATGAGCCCTCGGCATACCGGGCGTACCCTCGCGTCATAGATATCGGGCGGGTCTGATCCAATCCGCGTCCGTCTTCGCGTGGCATTAGCGCTTCTCCTCGGGCTTTCGCCCATTATAATAGCATATGAAAATCTTGTCAAGGATTTAGTTTACCAGTCAATCTGCTGAATCCTGTCTCAAGACATCGACAGGCTGTGAAAGATCGAAATGGCCGCCGAGGGAATCGATCGCTTCGCCCTGCACAAGTACCTGAACTCGATCGATCACACTAAACTGCCCGAGCGTCATGCGCAAGGCGTTGATCGCCTGTGCCTCCTGCAGGTCACCACCGCGAAAATTGCTTTGAAACTCACGCGAGAAATCGATGGTCGCAAGTCCGGCCTTGACGCGAAGACCGAGCAGCCGCGTTCCCGGAGGGAGCGGAGAATGGGAGGTCCCAATCAGGGCCGTCAGCGCGCCTTTGACCGGTGAGGAAGGGCTTGTAATCGTTACGCGGACCGGAACAAGGCCGTTCGCATCGCCGCCGGTGTCGACAATCGCGTAGATGGTGGCCGTGCGCGAGGCGACGGGAGCCGGCGGCGGCGTGGACACAGGCGGGACAGGAGGCACAGCCGGCGGAGTAACCGGCTGGCGGGCCGAATGTCCGCATCCTGCGACGCCGGCCACGACGGCAGCACAGCCCACGGCGGCCCACCATTTTATGCTCATATGGGCTACTTTTGCGCCGCGCGCTCGGCAACGAAGTCGAGCAATCCGGCGGTGATCCCTTCTGCAATATGTTGCTGAACATCGGGGGTTTTTAGCTTGGCCACGTCGGCGTCGTTATTCATAAAGCCACATTCGACCAGCACGGCCGGCATGGGGCTTCCGCGCAGCACTCCGAATCCAATGCCCGGAAACCGGTTAAAATCGCTCTTGACGCCTTCAGCGCCCAGTCCGGAGACAGCCGCAACGCGGTTAACAATGTCGATCGCCATACGGCGGGTTAGCGGGTTGCTGCCGTGGAAATACACGGTTGTCCCTTCGTGCGAGTTACGCGTGCCACCATCGTCACAGTGGATGCTGATGAAGTAGTCCGCCCCGACGGCGATGGCCATGCGCGGCCTTGCTTCGACCGAAGGCTTGACGTCGTCCTCGCGAGTCATGTATACGGTGGCGCCGTTGCGTGCCAGAACGTCACGCAGCCGCTTTCCGATCTGGAGCGTGAAGTCCTTCTCACGATATCCGAGCGGGCTGACCGCCCCGGTATCGTCGGCTCCGTGGCCGGGATCGACCATGATCACTTTTCCGCTCAGGCCGTGCGAGGTCACCGCGACTTCCGCCGGCGCCTGCAAGCTGATCGTGTAAACGATGCCGCCGGAGGCGGCGGGATCTGTCGACGGCGCCGTGGTGACGCTGAAATCGACAGCGCGCGCCAGATCGATTTCGACTCGGCCAAAGGAACCGTTCGCGGTGCTTACGATTCCCGGCCGTAACACCTTGACAACCGGCGAGTTCACCGCCGTCTTCGCGGCAAGGCTTTCGCCAAGCGACGCTCCGGCCAGGTCGAACGCCAACCGGGCTGTGTCCGAAGGCAGGGTCATCCACCGGTATCGCGTCGCCGCAGAGACAGTGATATTGACTTCCGTCAGCGTGGGGGAAATGACCTTGTAGCTGATATCGGTTATCTGAGGTGGTCCACCCGGCTGGGCCGGCGTGACGATCACGGGAAGCGGGGCGATCCCGGTCTGGGGGACGGGCGCGGCGGCTGCAGTAGTCGCAGCCACGGGAGGCGACACCGGCGCAATGGGGGCCGCAACAGGAGCAGCGACCGCGGGGATAACCGCAGCCGCGGGGATCGCAGCCGGCGATCGCGCGGCGACAACCGGAGCGGCCGGCCGGGCTCCGAGATCGGCGACTGCCACGTGGATCTGGCTGGTCTGGACGGGGCTATCCACTTTAAAGTCGAGCGGCCGGCGGAGGTCGATGACGACTCGGACGGTGTCCGCCCCCATGTGACCGGTCCTGATCGAGGTAACGACCGGCTGGGCGGAGGGAATCGAGGCGGGTGCCGCCGCAAGATCGACTCCGAACAGGTCGACGTAGATCCGCCGCGCCGGGTCCCCCGGGTCGACTCGGTCGAGCTTATTGACGTGGTAGTAGACGGGATACGTGGTCGTGACGGTCAGTCCGCCGGAGTCCTCGCGGACTAGCTGAAGCCGTGCGCGCAGTGTCAGGGTGCGCGAGCCCGCATCCCAAATCGGGGTCGCCCCAATTTGAGGGGCGAGAGTTTGCATATCCACACAAAAGCGAGACTGCACGAACTCGAAGGGAACACTGACGCGGGCCCCGGCGGCTGTTGTCACCGTGACGGTCTTTCCGTCGGAATCCGGCGCGTAGGATCCGCCCATCAGCCGAACCACATCAACCGGACAGTAGGTATCGCCGTTCACGCCAACATAGGGCGAAACGACGAATGAGACGGGCTTCCCACCCACCACGACACTGACCGGAGAGGAAACGGAGTCCGCCCGAACGGCGGACGGAACAAATATTACTAGAAGGAGGGCGAAGACGAGACCGCGCGCGCAGCGCGAAAGGAGCGGGTTAATGATCACAGTGACAATCGCCTTTAGGCCGGGCTGACGTCTCTCTCACCTGGCCTGCATTACTCACAAACAGACATTACTATTCTTGTGCGGCAGCACGGCGCGAACATCTGGCTGCAGAATCGTTGTCTGTGCATGAATAAGGCGGCTAGCGCATGCCGGCCCCGCGTTTTTCGGTCGCAGGTACCGCGGCCCGATGTTGCCGCGGCCCGTTCGCGGCCCATCTCAGGCCTATTCCGGATACGAGTCGGCGCGACCCGTATGAGGTCGCGCCGTTCTCTTGTCTGTCAGGTTGTTAGCGCCGGCGGCACGGTCCCGCGACGCTGCTAAACATCTGCGCCAGCGGGGCGCGAAGCCCCGACTGCGGAATGGTGGAGGCGGAGGGAGTCGAACCCTCGTCCCAAGCAGCGAATACTCAAGCCTCTACAAGCATAGCCAACAATTTTTTTCTGGCGCTTCGGCCGCCTATTGGCGGGCTGCCATCTGCGCGAGCGTCCCTTTAATGTCCGCGCCACCCGGTCCGCGATGGAAGCGCGTTAGCCCGCATTAGTTACGCCCCGGTCGCCTCGGCAGGCGGGAAACGGCGGGACGGGCCGCTCGAAAGCGACACAGGCAACCTAAGGGTTTAAGTTAGGCTGCGAGCGCGTACGAGGTACGCGCGGTGTTGAACGTAGTGTTCGCGTTTGTGTTTTTGCCGCTTTTAACGAGGCCAGCGGCGCCTCGGCTTGCCACTTGAGGGATCAGTCTCTCGGTCGAAACCTATCGCCCCCATTTCGTATATTATAGCGCATCGGTAACCGAAATAGTTCCCAGTTATTGATATATTTTGGTATGGACGCTATGGACCCGGATGCGTCACGGCCTGGCGGTCGATCTTCCCGTCCATAGCGTCCATACCGTCCATTTTGTCCATGCCGGTCACACCGCCTCTCCCTCGTCCTCGTACGTTTCGCCCTTGAGGGGTATATCCGCCAGAATGTCGGCCAGGACGGCGACGGGGGTGCGACTGGTGTCGATTCGGCGGATCTTCTCGGGGGGATAGTGGTTGAGGACAGGCGCGGTTTCGGCCTCATATATGTACAGGCGGTTCTGAATCACAGCATCGCTCGCGTCGTCGAGGCGGTTCTCGTGCAGTGCGCGCCGTTTGAGTCGCATATACATCGTCTGGCGGTCCTCACAGTCGAGGTAATAGAGACGGAGGACATTGATGTGCGGGTCGAGAAGGCGGGCCTGCGCGACGTTGCGTGGGATGCCGTCGAGGATAAGCAAGTCACTCTGGGGATCGAAACTGCCCATGCTGATCATGCCCTCGACGTGCTCGCGCCACAACTGCACGGTGAAGTCGTCCGGCACAAGAGAGCCACGGCTGCTGTAATCGAGAAACACGCGCCCGAGGTGGGAACCTACCTTGAGGTTCCGGAACACATCGCCGCACGCAAGGTGAATAAATCCGGGAATCGTTCCCAGAATCGCGCCCTGTGTTCCCTTGCCGCTGCCGGGCGCTCCAAAAAGCAAAATCGTACGAAATGGCATATCTCTCCACCCGTCGACGCCCAGGTTGGTCGGGCGCGGACCCGACATTGTAGCATGCGGCGATTTTGTCCGTCAATTGCCGTTTTTCCAGCGTCTCCGGGGAGGACCGGAATTCCGCTGTTCGCGGTGAGCCGCACGGCTTCGCGAGTAAGTTCCGGGCTTGGCGCGCAGACGGATAGGATCCAGGAACCTTCACAACGGAAAACACGGAAAACACGGAAATCGGAAATTCCTGTTCCGTCCATTCCGTCCATTCCGTCTTTTCCGTTGTGAAACTTCGTTTCTTCATTTCGGCATTGCCGGCATATGTCCATTAAACCGCCTCGCGCGAGCGTTGTCGACATATATGTATGCGAGCGCCCACGGTGTGCGTTTGACCGCCCGGCGACTTCCACAAACAGATCGAGAAACGTAAATCGTCGCAATCTTTGACTTGCAAACGCCAAATCCAGTATAATGACCGGGGCATCAATGGCGATCCTCAACAATGTTGTCAGGCGTCTGGCGTGCGCCCGGCCGGAATGGTGCGTTTTCACGTGCCGGAGGGCTTCGCCGACAAACGCCTGCACCCTCGATCGCGCCGGCAAATCACCTCCCACGACAGGAGGACGCCGCCATCGACTTCACACCGCAGTACGGAGACAATTCAACCTATGCCCAGGACACGACGCACTGCCGCGCCCGCAGGCGATGCCGAGATACAGACGGCACCGGAGAGCGCGAAGGCGACGCCTGACGTAACCGACGGCCCGGCTTCCACGCAGGAACCAGAGATTTCCCAGGACGTTGCAGCAGAAGCAATCGCCGAAGCGGCGCCCGCAAAGACACGACGCACTCGCGCTCCACGCCCGAAGCCAACAGCCGAGACGCTGCCGGAAGGCTTCCTTACGCCGGAGGAGGGTCAACCGGATATCCCGGACACCCTTGCGGAAGAGCCTCGACCGGAAGCTCCGACGGTTATCCGCAAGGAGCGACCGACGCGTGCTTCCGCCGGTAACGCCGGACCGCGCTCGCGACGCCGCCCTGCGGCAGCGCAGACCGTCGACACTGCCCCCGCCGAGGAGGCCGCGGTTAATGTCGAGCCACTCTTCCAGATCGAACCGGAAGCGGATGCTGAGCCGGTCGTGGAACCACTCAATACGCAAGATTCCGATTTCCCCGCTCCCGATCAAGCAGCGGAACCGGGCGAAGACGTTACGGACGAGGAGGCGGACACGGATGCGGGATCCGGCGACAAACCAAAACTGACCAGTTCCGCCCGCCGCCGACACCGCACCCGCCTGACGTCCGCCGCGAGAAGAGCCGCCGCACAGGAAGGGACGACGCGCGAAGCTCAGGGCCAGGAATCCTCCGCGGAGCGACAGCCGCAGGCGCCCCCCGGTGTCCCCGGCGAGCGTCAGCGCCGTTCGCCTGCCCCAATGGTGGGAGCGCCTGTCCCGGCATCCGACATTATTAACACCCCGGCGGCGGGAATCGAGCCGTCCGCACGGCCTGCCAGGCGGCGCGGTCGCAAGACACCCGAGGCAATTTCCACGGCAGAGGCGATTACGCTTGCCGGCCTCGCCGATCTGGCAACGCCTGTCGAGCCTGCGGAAGCCACCCCGGGGACAGAGATCCCCTTGCCACCGCGGCGCGGCCGCGGCCGCAGACGCCAGGCTGCCGGACAGTTGGAACCGGCTATCGTTGACGCCGTGTCGACAGGCGAGACTACTGTCGAATCGGAGGGAACCGAGGAAACCGACGAGGCCGGCCGTCGCGGACGACGTCCGCGACGCGGCGGCCGCCGTCGCCGCAACGACGATAACCTGGAAATCACCGAGGACACAACTCTCATTGTCGGAGGCGACACCGACGTCGAGGAGGAAGAGGAAGAAGAGGAAGAGATCGAGGACGAAGTCCTCCTTCCCTACCCGCCTCCACCCCCTCCGGTCTACGTGGCGCCGATTATGGTCGAGCCGGTCCAGCGGACCGACGAGTACGCACCGGCCATCGCGGCTGTTGTAGAACGCGACAATCGCGGCGGCCATCCGTGGATAGTGATCAACGGCGAGCGTGTATCGCCGGCGTTCCTCTTTGTCAATACGGAGTCAGCCAGCGATGGCGACGTTGTCGAATCGCAGATCCGCTGTGCGGCCGCCCAGGGTATCCACCTGTATTCGTCGGTCATCTACTTGCCGCTCAAGAACGCGTATGGAGAGCGATCTTTCGGCCAGATCGACGCCGTTGTGCAGCAAATTCTGTCGGCGGACCCGGACGCTTATATTATGCCGCGCCTGCAATTCGTGCCTCCAACTACTGGGTACGAACGCATAACGACCAGCTTGCCCGCTACGCCGACGGGAGTGAAGGAGATGTTTCGCTTGCTTCTACGGAGTTCTGGAGTGACTGCATCGACGGCCTCGAGGCCCTGATCGCCCACTTCGCCCACTCTCGCACCTCCGGGGGAGACCGGATCATCGGCCTCCAACTCGATCGCGGAGAGTGGTTCTACGACGCCGCGGCCGGCTTCGACTACTCCGGCCCGAACCAGACAGCCTTCCAAAACTGGCTGCATGCGAAGTACCAGTTCCCATATGAGCTGCGCGCCGCATGGTACGACGCGGCGGTGACGTTCGAAACGGCACAGATACCGAACTGGCCCGGCAGCGGGAAGAACGGTAAGAAATCCGACAGCCCCCTGTTCGCGACCCGCCGCGAGGGTCGATGGGTCGACTATGCGTTCTACGCCTCGGATCTCGTGGCCGAAGTCATAACAGGCCTCGCAGCCGCGGTCAAGAACCTCTCCGACCGCCGCCTGCTGGTCGCGGTCTCCTACGGCTACACGCTGGAGTTCGCCTCTCGCAACGAATCCGGCCACCTGTCGCTCAGCAAAGTGCTCGCCAGCCCGGACATCGACATCGTCGCCGGCCCCAACTCCTACACTGGCCGTGGCGCCGGCAATCCGGGCGCGTTCAGCCAGCCGATCGACTCGATCACGCTGAACAAGAAGCTCTGGCTGCTGGAGGACGATACTAAGACCCACCTCGCGGATTCCGAAACGCCGGACACATACAATCCACGGATTGTCAGCCCGGCCGACACGTACGCCATACACCTGCGCCACTTCGCCTCGGCTTGGTGCCACCGGGGCGGCATCGCCTGGATGGACCTTTGGGGGCAGGGATGGCTGAACCGCGAGGAAATCTGGCGTGCCCTGGGCGAGTTGCGCCGTCTTGCCGATCGCTCCGCCAGAACTATTCCACCTCGTAAGCGAACGCAGGATGTTGTAGTCCTCATCGACGAATCCTCCATGTGTTACGTCAAGAATGACTCCGCACTCGGCGCAAACGTGATCGGCAAGACCCGGGAAATCTTAATGCGAACGGGAGCATCGGTCGGATTCTATCTGCAGAGCGATGTCCTGAACGACGACTTCCCGGATGCTCCGCTCTACCTGTTCCTGAACGCCTTCCGCATCACTTCGGCCGAACGCCAGGCCATTCGGGACCGCCTGCACCGGCACGGCAAGACGCTGGTGTGGCTCTATGCCCCCGGACTGTTCGACGAGCACGGACCCTGCTCCCAGGAAAGCAGCGAAGCGGTTGGAATGACCCTGCGGCTTCAGCCGTGGAACACTCAAATCGGCTCACAGCTCACCGAGATTCGCCACCCGATCACGGACCGCGTCCGCGGCGGCAAGCGGCTTGGTCAGGAAGAAGTCGTCAACCCGTCGTACAGCGTCAGCGACCCCCAGGCGGTCGTTCTCGGCGAATATGTCAGTACCGGGGCGCCGTCGATTGCACTTCGCGAGCATTCAGGAGGATGGCGTTCGGTCTTCATCGGTGATCCGCATCTCACCGTGGAGCTCTTGCGCGGCCTGTTCGCCTACGCGGGAGTGCCGGTGTACGATGCGCAGGATGATGTGGTGATTGCAAGTCGCGAGGGCGCTCTTCTGTTGCATTCCGGGTACACGGGACAACGCACCGTAAACCTGACCGAGCGGGCAACGGTATACGACGCGACCGACCACCGAATCATCGCCATTGACACGAGAACGTTCCGGACATTCTTACGTGCACGAACCTCACGACTGTTTCTTTATGGTACGCAAGAACAGATCGCCGACGTCTCCGGATTGGAGATCCCGTCGTCGATCCCGACGGCAAAACCGCCTGCCGGCGACCGGAACGCCCCCGGCAGCCGCGCGGAGACGGGCTGGGATCAAGGGCAAGTCCAGGGTGACGGTCCGTGGCCCGCGGAGGCAGATGAGCCGGTTATGGATGTCAGGCCGGTGATCGTGGAGGTCAGGCCCGTAATCGTGGAACCGGTCGCGCGAATGATCCCGGGCCTCGACACGGTCGAGCCCGCGGACGACCTCGACGAGGCCGACCCCTCCGATGGCCCGGAACCGCCCGAAGACTCGTCGGCCCAACCGGCGCCGCGCAGCCGCTGGCAGCGTCGACGGGCTGCGGCGCGTGCGCGCCGCGAAGCCGAGCGTAAGGCGAAGTCCGCCGCGGAGGGCTCCGCCCCCGCCGATATCAGCGCCATTCTGCCCAATCTGCCCCCCCGGCGCCAGTCTAGCGAGGGGCCAGCGGAAGGTGGATAGTGGATAGCTAGCGAGGCTCTGCCTCAGACCGTCAAGCTTTATGGACACATGGACGCGATGGACGCTATGGACAACTACAAGGAAGAAGACAGGCACGGAGGCCTGTCCCACGATATGAACTGATGGAGCGGCGCAAAACTTGACTCACGGACAACAGGTTCGGAGACTCAACGAATCTAGCCGAACTAAGTGCGGCTTAGTACATTGAACAAGGACGCTCCCAGTTGTCGGGGGCGTCCTTGATAATTGCAGACCTCGTCGTCAACGCGCTTTCCGATTTTGTCGACGGCGACGTACAGCCGGTTCCTTCCGCAATTGCAACCTCATCTTGTAGTAAGGCTACGGGCGCGTCGATCGACACGGCTCACAGCCGGCTCACCCGAACGGGGAGAGCCCCAGCCGTCGAGTCTCGGCAAGCCGGTCCAGGTAGGCGTCGCGCGGTACCGTCCGGGCGCCGAGGGCTTCCATGTGCGGGGTAAGGGTCTGGATATCGATCCAGTCGAGCCCGCGTGCGCCGGCATGGTCGACAAGATGCAGGAGGGCGAGCTTGGAGGCGTTGTCGACCCGGTGAAACATGCTCTCGCCCGAGAAGGCACCGTCGACGCTCACTCCGTAAAGGCCGCCCACGAGAAGACCGTTCTCCCACGCTTCCACGCTGTGCGCGTATCCAGCGACATGCAAATCGGTGTAGACCCGGACGATCTCGGGCGTGATCCAGGTGCCGTCCTGATCCGGCCGGGCCGCGTCTCGACAGGCCGCGATGACATCGCCGAAGGCGCGGTCGATCGTACAGGTGAGGGTTGATCGGCGGAGCGACCGCGCCAGTCGCCGCGGAACATGCAGCTCGGAGAAATCGAGGATGGCCCGTTCTCGCGGGCAAAACCAGAGCATCGGGTAGCCGCGGTGCGGCCACGGGAATACTCCGTGACCGTACGCCCAAATCAGGCGTTCGACGGTCAATCTCCCGCCGAAGCCAACAATATCGGTCTCGCCGGCGGTCCGCGGGTCCACAAGCCGCAGCCTGTCGTGCTCAATCGCCATATGGACGTGATGGTACCCGATTCCCCCACACAGCCTACCCGACGTCCCTCGCGTCCACATTACGCACCGACAGGCCCCACGGCATCTTCTTGATCGAGAATGCCGTGGGGCCTGGCTCTCACCGCACGATCGTCCGAATGACCTACTGAGCGGCAGGCGGCGCTGCAGTCGGACTCGGGCTGGCATCCGGACTCGCCGGGACCGCGTTCCCGTTCGGATTCACCGGAGGTGCGGCTGCTGGAGGAGCCGTGCTGCCGGTGTCGCTGGAGTTCGGAACGGCCGGGGCCGAGTTCATGTTGGTCGTGGTAGTCATAACGCTCTCGACAGTCGGCGGAATGAGAACAGTGTCGATCTCGTGGATCACTCCGTTCGTCGCATACACATCGGCGTCGGTTACCATTGCGCCGTTTACGGTGAGGGACCCGGTCGAACCGGATACCGAAAGCGGGTCGCCTTCAAGCGTGGCCGGCGTCATGGGAGACGGCATCGCAAGCACATCGGCTGAACTCATTCGCGACGGGATGATGTGGTAATCGATCACCTTGGTCAACGCGCTCGGGTCGTTCGTGAGCGCTTGGAGCTGATTCAAGCTGAGCTTGTCGAAGGCCGCATTCGTTGGTGCGAACACAGTAAGCGGCCCTGGACCGCGCAGGAATTCTGCCAGACGGGCCTGGTGAAGCAAACGGGCGAACGTGGAAAGCTCCGGAGCGTTGTCGACAATTCCCGCGAGGCTGTCCGGCGACTCAGGCGCGCTGGACTGGTCGCCGCTGAAGTACACCTGCCGGCTGGCCGCGACCATCATCCGTACGTCGCCGGTGCCGGAAGTCTCATAAGCTACCCTGTACTCTCGAATCCGATCCTTCCACTCACGATTGCGCCTCACATCGTAATAGGACAGGCCGTACTTATCGGCGATGTCGCCAAACGTCATCCCGTCGCGTACAAAGTCCAGGATCGTATCGAGTCTTTGCCCGCTGAGATAGGCGATCTTTGCCATTGTCGCTATCTCTGAGTCGGTGTAGCCCTCCATTGACGCCTGTTGTATGTCGGTGTAGTCCAGTACCGGGTTGGCCAGGATCGTGTAGTCGATCGGCTGCCCGTCGGGCCCGGCCTGTGGCGGCGTAATCACCGGAATCCAGACCGGATTAAACGCCGTAGTAACGGTCGTCGACGACGTCGTGTTAGTCATGACGTCGGCGCGTGCAGGGTGTGCGACCATCGCGGTCATCCCTACGATGACCGCTGCCGCGGTGCAGTTGAGTTGTCTCATCTTCTTATCTCCTTACCGGGATTGGCGGCGGCGCCCCTGTTAAGGTATCCTGACCATGCCGGCTGGACTCGAACAGAGCGCCACGACCTGAGGTCCGGACGGTTTTAACGCCTCCCATCGCCGCAGACCTGATCGATCCATCTCATTTTGGCACCTTTGTATCCGCCGTCCCATGAAACGAAACGTCGAGGCAATCGCCGCTGCCGGCGTCAGCGTGCTATAATTGTCTTTGGAGGGAAAGTGCATGACACAGGTTGAAGCGCAGCAGCCGAGCAGAACGTTTCGCAGAACGTGGCGCGAGATCCTGCCCACCGGATTGCGACCCTCGGAATTCATCATTGCGACAGTGAATGTTGGGTAAACGGCTTTATTTGCTCCCGCCGGCGTTTGGAACATGATCAAACCGTAGTCCAACTTGAGGGTTAGCGCCTGCAAGCAGGAACGCTCGGGTCACTTTCGGACTGCCGCGATGGCGGCGACCAAGTCCGCGCCGGATCGACGCGACGGAGTCGGACATTACGTCCTCCGCCAGGAGTCCCATATCAAACACCGAAACAACACAGTCCTGAGCTATTTCGCCGAGGACGGCGTGCTCTCGCAAAAGCTGCCCGGCTTCCACCCGCGTCCTCAACAGCAAGCTGCCGCGATGGCGATCGCCGATACGATGGCGGCGCCAGGTGCCCTGGCGCTGATCGAGGCGTCGACGGGCGTCGGGAAGACGCTGGCCTATCTCATTCCAGCCCTCAAAATGGCGACCCCGAAGCGGAAGGTCGTGATCTCCACCCATTCACTGGCGCTACAGGCACAGCTTATCGAGCGCGACATCCCCTTCGTGCAGGGGCTTGCCGGTAGCGGCCTACGAGCGGCCGTCCTCAAGGGGAGGGGCAATTACCTCTGCCGGCAGGACTTCGAGGCGGCCCGCACGGAGCTCTGGTCGGTCGGAGATCCACAGTTTCAGAAAATCCGCGAGTGGTCTACCACCAGTCCTACCGGCGATGTCGCCGAGCTTCCGTTCTCCTATCCGGGCTGGATCGACATCCGGGCAAATAGCGATACCTGCAAGGGCAAGGAGTGCCGCTACTTCGACACCTGCTTCTACTATAACGCGCGCAAGCAGGCGCAGGACGCGTCAATAATCATCGTCAACCACGCCCTCTTTTTCAGCGACCTGGCGATGCGCCATTTGGAAGAGGAAGCAACGATTCTGCCGGACTACGCGTTCGTGGTGTTCGATGAGGCACACCATCTGGAGGCGGCTGCCGCCGGGGCGTTCGGCATCGCCTGCAGTTCAAGCCGAATTTCGTCGCTCACCGAAAAACTGAGGCGGCTCGGGCGGCAGGTCGACCTGAACCGCGACCGCCTCAAGGCGATGGACGCGACCAATGACGCACTCTTCGGGCCCCTTGGCGCTCTGGGCCGGAGTGAGTTCACACTCGACGCCGCGCTCTCGGGATTCGATGTTGGCGCTGCTCGCTCGCTCGTCGCGGAGCTAGGCGCACACCTCCAGGGAGCGGCCACCGATCTGTTGAAGGTAGACCACGGCGGAAATCCCACCGTCAAGGACCGCATCGACGGCTTACGCCGCATCTGCGCCCGCACCCGAGAGGAACTGACGCTCATCTTCACCGGCGAGGACCCGAACTTCCTGCGCTGGGGCTCCGTCAATCGCCAGACGAGACGCGGCACGACGGTCACGGTCAACTGGACGCCGATCAGTGTGGCCCCGATTCTGGCGCGCGCCCTCTGGCACCCGCCTCGGCCGGCCGGCGCGGCGCTGATCTCCGCCACGCTCGCTACCGACGGCAACTTCGAGTTCCTGCGCCAGCGCCTGGGCATCGGCCTCGAACTGCCGGACGAGTTTCCGGACGAGGACGAAGACTCCGGGGACGAAACGTACTTCGACGACGATCCCCCACCCTGGGATGACGCCGATCCAAGCACGTGGATGGATGCCCGGAACGAAGGCGTTAAAGCGTCTTCCCCCTCCCGGCGTGGAAGAGGCGGCGAGGAACGAGCCGAGGTAGAGTTCAACCCGGGCCGAGAAAACCTCCCGGAATGTCCCGACGAAACCGGCAACGTGTTCGACCCGAACGCCGACATTTCGGAGCTGGTTGTCGGGTCTCCCTTCGACTACGCGGGCCAGGCTCTGCTGTACATGCCGGCACGGATTCCCGCGCCCGGCGACGATCCCGGATACGCCTATGCGCTGGTCAGTGAGATCCTGGGACTGCTGGCCGCGGCACGCGGCGGCGCGTTCCTCTTATTCACGTCGTATCGGATCTTGAACCTCGCCGCGGAGAAACTGGTCGAGGCGGAACTGCCGTTTCCCATCCTTCGCCAGGGGGAGATGCCCAATGCCCGGTTGGTCGAGGCCTTCCGTGCAAAGCCGGACGCGGTGCTGCTCGGCACCCAGTCTTTCTGGGAGGGCGTGGACATCCCGGGAGAATCGCTGCGCCTGGTCGTCATCGACAAGCTGCCGTTCACCACGCCGGAGAACCCGCTCCACCAGGCGCGAGTCAAGCAGATCACAGCAGCCGGTGGAGATTGGTTTGGCGACTACGCGCTGCCGCAGGCCCAACTCAAGCTCAAGCAGGGATTTGGCCGATTGATACGCACGGCGACCGACCGCGGCGTGGTGGCCCTGATGGACGCACGGGTGCGGACGAAATCCTATGGACGGCGCATACTGGCGTCTCTTCCGCCCGCTCGGGTGACCACCTCGCTCGACGAGGTCCGCGCGTTCTACCAGGGTGAGGACGTTACCGAGATGAGGGAGCCGTGAAGATTTACACCAGAACCGGGGACTCCGGCGAGACCGGCCTGTACGGCGGTGAGCGCGTGTCCAAGGATTCCCTTCGGATCACTGCGGTCGGCACGGTCGACGAGAGCAACGCAATCCTCGGAGTCGCTGCCCTCGACATTGTCGACGCGGAGCTTGCCGGCGTCGTTTCGCGCATTCAGGCGGAGTTGCTTGTGGTTGGCGCCGATATCGGCAGTCCGCTGTCCCTTGGCGACGTCGTGCCCCGAACGATTCCGTCGATGACGACACGGCTGGAAGAGGAGATGGACCGCTGGGATGCGGAGCTCCCTGCCCTGCGCAACTTCATCCTACCCGGCGGTTCGCGCGCCGGCGCACAGGTTCATCTCGCGCGGTCCGTCGCGCGCCGGGCCGAGCGCTGCATCGTCTCCCTCGCCGCCGTCGAGCCCCTCAGCCCCGAAGTCCTGCGCTACGTCAACCGTCTCAGCGACCATCTCTTTGTCCTCGCCCGCGTCGTCAACCACCGCTCAGGCACCCCGGAACCCGTATGGGAACGACCGCGAAGCCGGAACCCAGAGAGGTAGGAAGTTTCACAATGGAAAAGACGGAATAGGAATTCCCGGTTTCCGTGTTTTCCGTGTGTTCCGCTGTGATACTCATCGTGAGAATCGTCGCGCGCGACGGCTAGTTGGACCCACGGATGAACTCGTGGGCTGCCGTGGAGAACGTCTCCGGACGAA
>JBKQWH010000122.1:0-29880 GCA_052139635.1 Capsulimonadaceae bacterium | reverse complement strand
GGTTGCGACTGCACTTTTATGCGGAAGCAGGGGGCGCAAGCCCGACTGCACATTTGTGCGCCGGTGCAAACGTCCTACTGCGCGTTGGTAACATGTGGCACCCAGCCCGATTATTCACAATAATCCCACAAAAGGCAACAGATCCGCGTTTTCCTTTTCTGAGAGCCCCTGTAGAAGTCGTCAGCATGGACAGTTTGGACAGGGAACGATGCGGGCAAGTTCCCATTGCGCCCCTGCCGAGCCGTCTGTCATTACGGGACGCCGGCGCCGCGCGCTGCGACCCAGAGCCTGTACCAATCCGGGCGCGACAGCTCGACATTGACCGCGCCGACCGCTTCGCGGATGTGATCGGGCTTACTTGCCCCGACGAGCGGGATGATGCCGGCCGGATGTCGCAGCAGCCAGGCCAGCGCCAGTTGTGCCGGGGTCGCGTCGCCATATTGCGGGCTGATCTCCGCCATGGCGCCCAGGATGCGGGTCAATCGCTCGCGATCGTGGTGGTCCGCGGGGATCTCGCGACGTCCGGAGAGCCAGCCCGATCCGAGGGGGCTGTATGCCAGCGGCGTCATATCGAGTTCCAGGCACTGGTCCAAGACACCGTCGCCGTTGCCGCCCGCGGCGCCCTCGTAAATCGGATCGAGGCGGGTCAGGGACAGGGAAATCTGGTTGCTGACAATGGGCGCCTGCAGATACGCCTGCAGGGCAAGCACCTGGTGCGGATAGTAGTTCGAAACTCCCACGGCACGAATGAGTCCGCGCTGCACCATGTTGTCGAGCACCTCGGCCGTCTCTCCCGGATGGGTTAGCGGATCGGGGCGGTGCAGTTGGTACAGGTCGACATAGTCGATGCCCATCCGCGTCAGCGAGCCCTCGAGGCCTTTGACGATGTACTCGGGCGAATGGTCGTAGTAGCCGTACGGCCAGGCGATCCCGACCTTGGTGGCGATAAATATCTTCTCGCGGATTCCGGGAATGGAAGCCAGGCAGTCCTTGAAGAGGGCTTCGCACGTAAACGCGCCGTAAAAGTCGGCATGGTCGTAGAAAGTGATACCCGCCTCGACGGCGGTGTTGAACGCCGTTACGGCCTTCTTCTTGTGTTCCGGGCCGACTTCGGCCGCATTCCAGGTTCCGGACAGTCCCATGCAGCCGAGGGCGATTCGTGTGACCGGGATCTTCCCCGGTCCGAGCGGTTGTGTAGGCAAAGACACGTCTTGAGTCTTCCTTTGATATTTGGATTAGGTGGATGGAGGGGGAGCAAATGCCAACCAGCCCGTGCTCCCCCTTCACCGCGGTGTTACGCTCGCGCCATGCGGTCCATTTCGCCCCGAACGGCGTTCAACCCATAGACGCACAGCTCGAACTCGTCCGACAGACGCTTGAGTACGGGCGCCTCCAATCGATAGGCGCCGTAATCGAAGCTAGCCGCAATGGCATAGCTGCTCTTGCCCTGCCGCATGTAGTCCACAAGCTGATCCTTGCGCCAGCGGGACCGCATGTGCGGGAGAGCCTCGGGATACACCCCGGCCCAGAACATGGTGAAGTCCCCAATATGCCGGTGGACCTCGCGCTCCCGATTGAACGACGTTGCCAGCAAGCGCACGTCGGCCTGCAGAAGCATGTCGGCCACCTCTTCGAGCGGCCGCCCCTCCAGGTCCTTCACCTTGTAAACCTGGCGCATGTGCGCGAAATCCGTCAGCACGTCGGCGATATAGCCGGTAACCGACGGGTCGTACACGCCCAGCTTCTGTAAGAAGACCTGATCGACCATTGCGCCGAAAACTCTGCGCAGCGTCGGGTCAAGATCGCGATTGTCCGTGTTCACGTTGTTCACCCCCATTATCCTGCAAAGGTCGGCAGTGACAAAGAAGTACAACGCTGCACTTGTTTCCGCACGTCCTCGTGCTCGCTCAGGCCGGCGAGCCCGCCCGACGTACTTCCTGCCGACTCATTGCCTCATAACCATATCTTACGGCCATCTTCGGCGATAATCCCACGCCGGACGACGCAATGTTGGTCCTGTGACGATGAACAACAGGAATTGTGTAATCGCTGATCTCGATATTCGTCAAACATTCGCCGGATTCCTGCACGAAGTTTTTCGAACGGTAATTCGCGCCGGAATCCGCGGTTCGTGTCAACGCCGGACTCGACACGGCGGCGGTCTGGTTCTTCGGCAGACCGGAATCCTTGTGGAGGTAGCCGGTGTGCAGGAGAACCAGCATGGCGATGCCGAGCAGAACCCGGTAGACGATGAACGGCATGGTCGAATGCTTCTCCTCGCTCACGTAGCCGAGAAACATCGCGATGACCACGTACGCCACGACAGCCGCGACGAGGCTCGCCAGAAGATAAGGCCCGAGGGCAGCCCCCAGATGAGTCTGCTTCATCGTCTTGGCCAGCTTGTACAGGCCGGCCAGCGTGATCGCCGGAATGCTGAGCAGAAAGGAGAACCGCGCGGCCGATTGACGGTCGAGGTTCGCGAACAGGGCGGCCGTGATGGTGCAGCCGGAGCGTGACGCGCCGGGAATGAGCGCGACGGCCTGGGCGAGGCCGATACCGATCGTGTCGCGCAGGGTCAGCGACTCGATGCCGCGGCTGCGCCGCCCCATCCGCTCCGAGAGCAAGAGCAGCGACGCCATTACGATCTGCGCCCAGGCGTCGTAATTGAGCCAGCGCAGCGCGTAGTCCACCTTATGCTCGAGCAGCAGGCCAAAGACCGCGAGCGGCAGCGTGCCGATCAGCGTGTACCAGCCCAGCCGGGCATCGATATCGCCGGCCGGCAGCCAGTCTTTTTTGCCGATCGTCCGCCCGATCCCGGCGACATAACGGATGAGATCGGCTCGAAAATAGGCAATGATGGCGACAATGGGGCCGAGCTGAACCACGGCGCTGAAGGCCGCCCCGGGGTCGTCCCAGTGCAGGAGCGCCGGGATAATGCGCATGTGGCCCGTGCTGGAAACGGGCAAGAACTCCGTGGCGCCCTGGACCAGCCCAAGGATCACGGCCTGTAAATAGGAAATTTGCGGGACAATCGCGGACGTCAAAATCGAGTGTGTCTCCTTACTGTGGACGATATGGACGCAATGGACACCATGGGCGCGACGGACGGAAACGCGACCCGCCGGGACGCCGCTACGCCTGGATGATCAGCGACGGCCGCCGGTTCGTGTTCCGGGCGAGACGTTGGCCGCGCAGGCGCGGGTTCACAACATAATACAGTATCAGGTATCGGCCGAATGCCGCGATCGGGGCCGCCATGAACATGCCGAGGAGTCCGAAGAACTCGTAGCCGATCAGCAGGACGATAATCACGACCGCCGCGTGCAGGTGGATCCGATGACCGATAAACATCGGCATAATCAGCTTGCTCTCCACCAGGTGCATCACGCTGAACAGTACCAGCACCTTTAATGCCAGGATGAAGCCCCCCGGCTGCAACGCAGCCAGAATCACGATGGGGATCCCGGAGATAACCGGGCCGATGATCGGAATCGCCCGAGTCGCCCCGGCGAGAAGGCCCAGAATCAGCGGCGACGGCATATTCAGGGCGGTCATGAATCCGAAGACAACCACGCCGGCGATGATGCACAGCCAAATCTGCGCGACGACGAAACTGCGCATGATCAGCGATGCTTCCCGCAGCAAAGCGATCGATTCGCGCCTCCGGCGCCTCGGGACAAGAGAAAGGAAGTCGTTGCGCAGCGACCGGCCGTCGACCACGAAGTAAAAGGCGAGGACCGGGATGATGACCAGGTCGATAATCTTCGCCAGCCCCTTAACCGTTCCGGCTAACGCCTGGGTCAGCCACTCGCCGGGCGATGGGATCAGGCTCGCCGGATTCTGGTGCGCAATGAAGGCGCGTACGCCGGGCGACAGCGACTGATACCATGTTTGGGCCGACGCGGCCGCAGCGAGGAAAGCGGCCCTGTGGGCGGTGACGAACGCTTTGAGGCTGTGCACTTGATCCAGAAACGGCGCCAGCAGCACCACCGCGGTACGTCCAACAATAATCGCGAGGCCAACGAAGATCAGCAGGGCGACCAGCAAACGGTGCACGTGGCGCGGCAGGCCGCGGACGCGGCGCCGGCAGAGCCGGTTCACGGGTCCCACCAGAGCAAAGGCCAGGATTGCGGACACGACGACATCGGTAATGATCCCCTCGATACGCCAGAGGATGTAGGCGGCAAAGACCACCAGCGCAACCCGAAGCAGCAGCGCCCCGACCTGGCGCATCCACTGCTCGGGCCGATCGACAGACTCTGGTTGTTCGTGGGTAATCATTACACAAGGGCTTGTTCGTGAAGCGCGTCGGCAATTCGCCGTGCTGCGTGTCCATCCCCATAAGGCGAGACGGCGCGGGCCATGGCCGCGTAGGCCTCAGGTTCACCCAGCAGGCGCGCGGCCTCGCGCACAATCCGGCTCGTATGGGTCCCGACCAGCAGCGCCGTGCCGGCCGCGATCCCCTCCGGGCGCTCCGTGGTGTCCCGCAGCACGAGGACGGGTTTGCCCAGGCAGGGCGCTTCCTCCTGCACTCCCCCGGAATCGGTCAACACGAGCGTGGCCTTCTGCTCGAGCTTGACGAACGGTGCATAGTCGGGCGGCTCGATCAGGCGGACCCGGTCCTGTCCGGACAGCAGGGGCATCAGCGCTTCCCGAACAAGCGGATTGCGGTGCATCGGCACAACGGCAATGGTATCGGGATGTGTGTCGACGATCTCGCGTATTGCGGCCGCAATCCGTGACATCGGCTCGCCCCAATTCTCCCGCCGATGGGTGGTCACCAAAATCACACGGCGATCCTCAGCCAGGATCGCCGAAATCTGCGGATCGTCGCCACGGTAGGGCCGCTCGGCGACATCGAGGAGGGCGTCGATCCCCGTATTTCCGGTCATCACCACGCTGTCCGCGGCAACGCCCTCGCGGAGCAGGTTGTCCGCCGCCTCCGGAGTGGGAGCGAAGTGCAGGCTTGCGAGACGGCCGGTGAGTATCCGGTTCATCTCCTCGGGAAACGGGTCGAACTTATTGCCGGTGCGCAGGCCGGCCTCGACATGGCCGAATCGGACCCGGTGGTAGAAGGCCGCGAGCGAAGCAACGAATGTCGTTGTCGTGTCACCCTGCGCAATCACCCAGTCGGGCTTCTCGGAATCGAGGATGGGATCGAGACCGGTGAGCGACCGCGTTGTCACCTGCGCCAGGTTCGCGCCGTGCTGCATGATATTGAGGTCGAAATCCGGCACGATGCCGAAGACCGAGAGCACCTGGTCCAGCATCTCCCGATGCTGCCCGGTCACCGCAACACGGGCGTCGAACTCGGAGGGTCGGCGACGGAGCTCGAGCACCACCGGCGCCATTTTGATAGCGTCGGGACGCGTCCCGAATATGCACAGCAGTTTCTGAACGGACATACGTTAGTGGACTACCTTCAGTAATACGAGCGCGATCAGGCAGCAGCCGGCCGTGATCGAGTACAGCACCAGGACCGCCGACTTCTGGGACAATCCCATTTGATTGATCAGAATATGGTGCACATGAGACGTGTTGTCCGCTATGTGCGGCTTCTGCCCCCGGAGCGCGCGCGTCAGGACCACGCGCACGCCGTCGCCGACCGGCACCAGCAGCACGATAATCGGCAGCGCCACGGACACAGTGGCCGCGATCTTGAACGTGCCGACGATGGCGATAGCGGCGAGCGCAAAGCCCAGCATCTGCGCGCCGGCCGTGCCCATAAAGATGCTGGCCGGATTGAAATTATAGCGCAGGAAGGCCGTGCAGACACCCACCAGGGCTGCCGCGAAGATCGTCACCTCGTACTGCTGGTTTTGCGCCGACATAAAGGCCAGCGTGAGCGCGCAGATCCCGGAGACTCCGGCCGCAAGCCCGTCGAGGCCGTCGATGAAGTCCATCGTCTTGGCGACGCCGAAGACCCAGAGGATCGTGGCGCAATACGAAACAGGCGTGCTGAACTGCACCCAGGAGCGCGGGTCGTATCCGTGTGAGCCGGGCGATCCGTACTGAGATCCATACATGGGATTGGTGATACCCGAGATACGAACGCCGAAGAAGGCGACGATCCAGCCGGCGGCGATGAGCGCTGCGATCTGGAATACTGCCGACGTTTCCCAGCGATCGTCGATCGCGCCGGCGATGCCGATTATCAGAAGGGCCAGGACAAGACCGATGAACTCGTGGATCAGAAAGCCCGACCACGGCGGCGGCAAGTGCATCTGCACGTTGCGCTCGACACTCCATCCGTAGACCGCGGCGAGTGTCAGCAAGAAGGCGCCCAGCATGGCCAGGCCGCCCCAACGCGGAATGGGCTCCTTGTGGATGTCCCTGTCACGTGGCACCGCGACGGCGCCGCATCGCCTGGCCCACGTCTTGACAAGCGGGGTCAGAAGCCACGTGAGCAGGAAGGCCAGGCCGAATGCGACCCAGGGAAGTCTCCACATAGTTGAGCCCGATGCAGCGGACAAATGTTTGCTTGAGCGCCGTCAACGCCCTTAACTGTCACGTTATGATACTCTATATTGCGAAAAAGTTGCAAGGATTTCCAGAAATATCGACAACGGGCGTGCGGTCGTTGCGGCGGACGGCCGTTCGTGCACGGGGCGGCGCCCGGACGCGCAAGGCCCGATGGTATAATCAACGTGGAGGCCGCATGCACAATCAGTACGATACTGCGACAGTTTCTATCCCCGGAACTTCCCGGGAAACCAGGCGGTTTGTACTTCATATGCAACCTGAGATCGATCTGCTGCCGGAGCTCTCGCGTACCATGGAATCGTGGACGCCCCAAGAGATTCTCCGGTGGGCATGGGATACCTACGGAACGAAGCTGACGATGGCGACGGCGTTCGGGGCCGAGGGCTGCGCCATCGTGTCGATGCTGGCGGGCATCGCGCCGGGAATGTACATCTTCAACCTGGATACCGGGTATCAGTTTCCGGAGACGCTCGAGACGCGGGACCGGCTGATGGAGAAGTACGGGATTACCATCGACCTGGTCAGGCCCGAGCAGTCCGTGAATGCAATGGAGTCCCAGTTCGGCGGGGCCATCTACGGCACGGACCCCGATCGATGCTGCCACATCCGAAAAGTCGTCCCATTGACCAGCACGCTCCGGGACTACGACGCGTGGATTACGGCCATTCGCCGCGACCAGTCCCCGACCCGCCGGAACGCGCCGATTGTGGGATGGGACAAGAAGTTTGGACTGGCGAAGGTGAATCCGCTCGCGACCTGGACGAAGACCGATCTCTGGACGTATATCCTCGACAACGACGTCCCGTACAACCCGCTGCACGACCGGGGCTATCCGAGTATCGGCTGCTGGCCCTGCACGCGCGCCGTTCAGGCGGCCGAGAACGAGCGAGACGGCCGCTGGTCCGGTTCGATCAAAACCGAATGCGGCCTGCATGTTCCTGACTACAGTATTTAAGTGTACGCTGACCGCGGATACTGACACGGTTGCGAGCTCGCATTTCCGTTGGGCTTACATGTTCGCCTGGGAGAACCGATATCTTGTCCTATCTCGACGTGCCGATTGGCGAACAAGCGCCGGAAATCGTCAACATGATCGTGGAGATTCCACAGGGGTCCTCGAATAAGTATGAGTACGACCACGACCTCAACGTGTTCCGCCTGGACCGGACGCTCTATTCGCCGATGTTCTACCCGTTCGATTACGGATGGATCTGCGACACGCTGGCCCTGGATGGCGATCCGCTGGATATCCTGGTAATGACGTCGCAGCCCACCTTTCCGGGCTGCCTGATTGCGGCACGGCCGCTCGGAGTGCTGATGATGCGCGACGAGAAAGGGCCCGACGAGAAGATACTCTCGGTCGCAGCGGCGGACCCGCGGTTCTCCAATATCGAGAGCCTGTCCGACCTGCCGCAGCATGTTTTGAAGGAAATTGTCCACTTCTTCGATATCTACAAAGAGTTGGAAGAGAAGCAGACAATTGTCATGGGATGGCAGGATGTGGCCACGGCCCACACCGTCATCGAGAAGTGCCGCTGCAAACATTAGCACGGAGGGAACGCTCATGGAACCAGGACACGATGCACACGAAGCGAGCCCGGCGCAAACCAGCGTGACGGCGCATTCGGTCGACGGCGCGGCGGCAAAGCCGTTCGTCATCGGCATTGACCTCGGCGGAACAAATGTGCGGGCCGCCGTGTTCGAGCGGTCGAGCGAGGAGATCGTCGGGCGCGGCGAAAACATCCCGTCGATGGCGCAGGAAGGGGTCGAGCAGACGGCCGGCCAGATTGCAATGGCAGCGCAATCGGCCATCCAGGCGGCCGGAATCGCGCTGAGCGATGTCGCCGGCGCCGGAATTGCCGTCCCGGGCCATGTGAAGGCCGCCGCGGGCATGGTGATGTGGGCGCCGAATTTCAAGGGTCAGTGGCTCGGCGTCAAGATTGGCCAGATGGTCCACGAGCGGCTGAAGATCCCGGTGTTGATCGGAAACGACGCCAATCTGGCCGCCCTGGGCGAGTTCACGTTCGGAGCCGGCCATCGCAAGGTGCGGCATCTGGCGATGGTGACCCTGGGGACGGGGGTCGGCGGGGGCCTCATCGTCGACGGCAAGCTGATCGAGGGCGCCGACGGCGGCGCGGGCGAAATCGGGCACATTATCGTCAATCCCGGTGGACGAGGCGGCAACAGCTCCTTCGGAACGGTCGAGGGCGAGGCGCAGCGCGACGCCATTGTCGAGCGCGCTGCCCGCAAGCTGCAGGAAGGCCGTAAGACCGTGCTGGGAGACCTGACCGACTACAACCGGTTCGACCTGACACCCGCGAAAATCGCGCAGGCCGCTGAGTGGGGCGACGCCGTCGCGATCGAGGTCTTCCAGGAGACGGGCTACTATGTGGGCCTGTGTGTCGCGAATCTGATCAATATCCTCAACCCGCAGATGGTGGTTATCGGCGGGGGGGTCGCTCAGGCCGGCGACCTGATCATGGGCCCGATCCGCCGCACCGCCTATGCTTGCGCGGTCCGCACCCTCTCGAAAAGCTGCCAGATCGTCCCGGCCAACCTCGGCGACAATGCCGGCATCTACGGCGGAATCGCCCTCGTCCTGCAGCAGCTCTGCGGCGTCAACCTGTAAGCTTATGTGATGGTCCGGGTGAGGCTATTCCGCAGGCCGTTTGGCTCGCAGGAGGCCGAGGAAGTCACTTTGACACCGTCCGCTCGTTATACGCTGAGTCGCGTTCCGCATCGAAGAACGCTTCGAGTTCTTCCCGGGTATCCGGCAGCGCCCCCCGTGAATGTGCACCGGCGCCACCATCACGGGTTCTCCGGCGCTACCACCGTTTTACGCCGGTTCACCCGGAGGATGAGCATCGATGCGATGAGGCAGACAAGTCCGGCGGCGGCATATAGCGCTGCAGTGACCCACCACCCGGGCAGCGGCGCAAACAAGAGATATGTCTGCCAATTGTCGGGCTGGCCCGGTCCAGTCATCATCGCGGCGGCCAGCGGGCTGGCGTAGATCCAGTTAATGCCCGGCGGTACTTGCGCAGGTCCGGAATACGCGGCGACGGCGAGTGTGGGACAAGCGGACGCAAGGGCGAGGAAAACATAGGTAATAACCGACGCGTGCCAGCGATTCCCGGTCAGCAGGGAGACAAGGAGCCCCATTCCGGCGATGCCGAGCGCCACCGATGAGATCAGTATCGGCGCCGCGCAGGGGTCCACTGACTGCCTGGTGGGCAGCGCGGACTGAGCGACCCAGGTGGCGGCCCCGATGACAAGAGAGAACAGCAACACGGACGCCGGCGCCGTACTCAAGGTCGCCTCGCGCAGCGCACGGAAGGGGCTCCAGCAGATCCCCCTTGCGAGTACGCCATCGGAATCGTCGGAGTCCGCAGTTCCGGTTGCCAGGGCCGGAGCAAACACGAGCAGCAGGACAATGCCGACGATCGCCTCCGGAGATCCGGTCGGAAACATTCCAACCGATCCGTCGAGGAAGAACGCACAGACGATGACAAATGCCAGCAAGGCGGCGCGTACACCTGCGGCCCGCCGTGCCGAGTCGTCGTCGATCCGGTTGATGCTTACCAGACCGAGCAGGAGCGCCAGGGTCCCATTCAGCAATACAGCCGGAACCCATGCCGGCATCGTAATACCAAAATACGTTTCGGGTGCGGTGCATGCGCTGGTGAAACCCGGGCTGAGCGCGCTTAACGTCCAATGCAAGCCGCGGTTAAACGCAAACGATTGCGACAGGATAATCTCGCCCACCAGTATCACCACAATGGCGCCGTAGGTCAATCCTGTAGCGGCGCCGGTGTTTCCGCAAATCGTCGACCACGCGATCCCCACCGTTCCGAGCAGGAGGGCATCGCAGAGCAGAATGCCGTACGCCGCCGCCATCTCGTCCGGTGCGACTCCTCCGAGCAGAAACGTAACACAAACCAGAGGCAACGCGCTGACGAGGAGCAGGCCGATGAACGAGACACTCGAGAGCAGCTTGCCGATAATGATCGATGTCGAGTTCAAGCAGGTGCATCGCACCATCTCGAACGTGCGCTGCTCCCGCTCCATCGATACCGTCCCCGCCGTCGTTGCCGGAACGATCAGGGCGATGAGCACGTACTGCGTGCCGATGAGCATCTGAAAAAACATGCGGCCGAGATCGGACACCGGCTGGTACTGGTCTGCCCCCGCCCGCCACGTGTTAAGCAGGCCCTGGTACTCGCCAACCAGCATGATCGACGTAATCCCCAGAAAGGCAAGTATCACCAGGAACGCCCTGGGCCCACGCATTCGGCCGCGGAACTCCTTGATGATCACCGGATTGTCCAATAGCGATGTCAGCGCGCTGATTGACTTCATTGGCTTAGCTTTCGCCCGGATCTATCGCGACTGCCGACGGCGCTGAACAGGACCGCATTTTGGGTTCGCGTTATCGGCGACGATTGACGGCGTAGTCGGCAAGATCGACGAGTGCCTGGCGGTAGCAGGATTCGGGAACGGACTCGAGAGCGGACTGGGCGGCCCGGGCGTGGCCACGCGCTTCGACCGCCGTGCGGGCATACCCGTCGTGCTCCTCGATCGTGCGATGGACCAGGGCAATGCCGGCGTCGGTCAGCTTCTCGGGATCTTCCAGCACGGCCTGGAGCTCGGCTCGACGCGCTGGGTCGCAGTCGCGCAATGCCAGGATAAGCGGAAGTGTCATCTTGCCCTCGCGCAGGTCACCGTCGAGCGCCTTGCCCGTCTCCCGAGGGTCGCCGACATAGTCGAGGAGATCGTCGGCAATTTGAAAAGCCAGACCACAACTCATGCCGTAGCCAGCGAGGGCCTCCTGCATGTTCGGATCGGCTTCGGCCAGCATCGCGCCAATCCGGCAGCAACCGGCAATAAAGCCGGCCGTCTTCTTCTCGATTATACCGCGGTAGGTTTCCTCCGACGTGTCCGAATCGCCCTTCGCGGTGATCTGAAGCACTTCGCCCTCACTCAGGCCGATCGTGACATGGCTGAATACCCGGATCACGTCCAGATTCCCCTCGCGCGCGGCCAGATAGATGCTCTTCGCGAGAAGATAATCCCCCACGAGGACGCTGATCTGATTGCCGAATACGGCATTGGCCGTCGGCCGGCCGCGCCGCTCCTCGGCGAGATCGACGACATCGTCGTGAATCAGCGACGCCATATGGATCAGCTCGGCGGCCGCCGCCGAGGAATGCACGGTCCGGGCCGGAAACGACGCCAGGGCGGCACGCGCGGAAAGCACGACCAGGGCAGGGCGGAGGCGTTTCCCGCCGGCGACAAGCGTGTGCCCCGAAATGGCATAGGCCGCTCGGACATCGCTGCGGATCTCCTCGTGCAGGATTCGCTCCACGGCCGCCATGTCGTCCGCGACGCAAGTGAGAAACTGCGACTCAGGCGTGTGAGGCGAATCCGGTGTCACAACGGTCATGGCCTCTCCCCTTCCACGGCGCGGCCGGCCGGCTTGACACCGACATGCACGCATACGAGGCCGCAGGTGATGTCGACGTAGCGAACGTCGACCAATCCGGCCGCCTCCATCAACTCGGCCAGCGCGCCTCGCGAATGGAACTGCTCCACCGACGCCGGCAGGTACGCATACGCGTCGGGGCGCCCGCTGACGGCGCCGCCGACCCGCGGCATCACATGGCGTGAATATCCGTCGTACAGGCCGCGAAAGATGCCGTCATGCGGCCGGGCGAACTCGAGAACCACGACCCGGCCGCCCGGTGCGAGCACGCGCGCCATCTCCGAGAAGGCAGCCGGAATGTCGGCCACGTTGCGGATTCCGAATGCGACGGTCACCGCCTGAAACCGGCCGGACGCAAACGGGAGGCGGGTCGCATCGCCTTCGATCCGCGCGACACCGGCGTCGACAAACTTCGCCTCACCCTCGCACATCATCCGGTGCGAGAAATCGAGCCCGACGACCCGGCCGGACGCCCCCACGGCCCGCCGGAGGAGCACTGCCCAATCGCCCGTGCCGGTACACACGTCGAGGGCGGCATCTCCCTCTCCGAGCGCGGCACAGCGCGTGGCAAAGCCACGCCAATGGTGGTGGATTCCCGCCGATAAGAGGGTATTGAGGAAATCGTACCGGCCGGCAATATCGTCGAACATCGCTCGAACGTACAGGGCCTTCTCGTGCGGGCTGATCGACCTGTCGAGCACGGCGATTTTGGACTGGTTGTACCGCGCGGGCTGCGACATTGTGAAAAACTCCGCAAACAAGAGAGGATTATACCTATGCGACGGTGAACTGTCAACGCGGCTCACGGGTCGCATTTGGGGTACGATCTATCGGACAGCAGAAACTTACCCCCGGACCGAAAGAGACAGCTATGGAAACGAAGATGCGCGGCACGACAATCATCGGCGTACGTCGAAACGGCAAAGTGGCCGTGGCCGGCGACGGCCAGGTGACCCTCGACAAGACAGTCATGAAGAGCACCGCGCGCAAGGTGCGCCGGCTGTATCAGGACAAGGTGTTGACGGGGTTCGCCGGGAGCGCGGCGGACGCACAGGCGCTCGCCGACCGCTTCGAGCAGAAGCTCGAATCGTCACACGGGAACCTGCGCCGCGCGGTGATCGATTTCGCCAAGGAGTGGCGCTCCGACCGCGTTCTGCGCCGATTCGAGGCGCTGATGATTGTGGCCGACCCGACCTACCTGCTGGTGCTCTCCGGAGACGGCAACGTGCTGGAGACCGACGACGGAATTGCCGCCATCGGCAGCGGCGGGCCGTACGCCCAGGCCGCCGCGAAGGCTCTCCTCGAGAATACGGAACTGAGCGCCCGGGAAATCGCCGAAAAGGCCTTGCGGATCGCGGCCGAAATCTGCATCTATACGAACAGCAACATCACCGTGGACGAGCTATAGCGAGGCTTCGGCTCAGAGCGAGAAGACGTATGGACCATGGACGCGATGGACAAGGAGGAAGACAGGCACGGAAGCCTGTCCCACAATAGCATCCGTTGCGGCCGACACAAACCTTGACTCACGAACAAAGGTCAACTCACTCAGGATAGACTACTTGTCACAAGAAACAGCCCGTGTTTTGTTGATACTCCGGGGCGCTGCGGCGCTTGCCCTGCTGGCAGCCGCACCGGCGACGGGCCAAACCTTCGCGCCCCCGAATGCCCCGTTGCCCGCGACCGCCGGGCCGACCGTCGTGGAACAACGCTCTTTTGCGCTCGGCTACGCGCTGTCGATATCGCGGCTGCGTGCTTACGCTTACCTCGAATCGGTCCAAAAGCTCTCCACGGCCGCCAACGACAAGGCCGCCGGTTCGATGGTGGAGACCCTGATCGAGCAGGGCGAGGAGATGCGCCGGATGGAGAGCGCGGCCTTTGCGGACAGCGCCGATCTGACCCGAGCGCTTGGCGGCCCCGCGCGCGTGGAGCACTGGATGCGAAAGGCCGCGACGCGACTGTCGAAGCCCCTGTCACCCCAGGTCTCTCGCGGCGCCAGTCCCGAAGACAAGCTCTCCGACCACCTGACCGCCATCATCGACGACATCGCGGACGTCGAGAAGGATCTGCCGGACCAGGTCGACCTGGAAAACGGCCTGGCAAAGGCTGACGGACCGATATCGACCTGGACGATTAATCTGGGCGGGTTCACGGCCCAGATGAGTCTCTGGGACGGCGGGGAGGATTCCCAGTCCGACATGCAGACCGCGGCGCGGCGCCTCGCCGCCGGTGAGCCGCCGGGCGCTCCGTCCGAGGCCGACGGCATCCTGCACTCGATCAATCCGCCCCCGGACATCGACCTCTCGGCCGGCGGAGGCAACCTCTCGGCCCTCCTTCCGTCACACTCCACCCACCGCTCCTCGACCGCATTACGCGCGGCGCCCGGCGCCCTTATGACCTTATATCAAGCTGGCGACGAAGCCCGCAGGCTCGACGCCGCCGAGGCCAGCCCGGATTCGCCGCCGTAACAAGATCGGGATGCCGCGCCCACCGGTTATCGGAACTGTCTCCCCGTCGGGGGAGGCCAAACGCCTTCGGGGACATGCCTGGGCAAGGCTGCGACGTACCTGTTGATCCGGTCCAGCATCTCGTCCGCCGTGACCGGAAGGTGATTCTGTGCGATGTTGATCGGGGCGACGAAGATGCCGAAGAACCTGTATAAGGGGATCACCGAGGCATTCATACGCAGAAGCGCCCCTCGCTTGGAGCCCAGGCGGCTACACAGATTTGAAATATCCCGCGGAATAATTCCGAGATTACGGTAGATCATTGTGTATGTACGAATGTCGACAACCTCATCCCATAGGAGCAGCCCGATCTTGGTCATCTGCGAGTTGATGACGATGCCCTCCGGCGTGAGCGTGATAATGGGTTCGGCCTGCTTGCGCAAATAACGGACGGTAATTGCGTACAGAATCGCGTAGAGAACAGCCACAACCCAAGGTGTGATCGCATCGACCGCGATCTCGGTATCAAGAGCCCGAATCGACGCACCGAGATTGCCTCCGGCTAACGGCGAGGCACCCTGTTGTAGGAGTGATGCGCGCTGCCCGATAAGTGTGTTGGTCCTGTAACCGTAACAGACAAACGCCAGAATGGCGATGGGAAGCAAGACAAAGAGAGCTCGCTTGTTGAGATTGCGGACAGCCTTGCGAACAGCCGGGTACACGAGGACATGGTCGCCGTCGACGACGATGCTTTCCGGGCTCCGCGGGGCGGCCTCCGGCATATCCGGCCTCTTGGCGAACATTTAAACCACGCTCCAAGGCTAATATACCTTACTCGGAGGCGGAGCGTCGCGTCGAGGCTAAGGACACGCCTCGGCGTAGCCGGTCTTGTCTCCCCGTATCAATTCCGTCGGGACATTCGAGAAATCACGCGTGCGTACGAACCTATGTTCCTTACCATCAATGCTTGCCGATAAACAATACGCTTGCTCACATCATCTCCTTGTCTTTCATAGCTTTGAAAACTCCTCAACGGGTTACGAAAATCTGTATCCAAGCATCTATTGACAAAATCGAATGAATACAGTATAATGGGGCGCGAGTTCCGAAAGCGTGGAGAACTCAGCGCAGGTGTCCCCTAGTCTTCGTAAACAATCCGATTCAGGGTGGAGTACCATTGTGCCAAACATCGTATTGGGGCTGCAAGGTGGAATCGCGAACGGGTCTGAGCAAACATTCGACGGCCAACCGATGCAGCGCGGGGTTCATTTGCGATGGAGCTTCCTTGCCGCGCTCGGATTTCCGCCGGGTGGCTTCTGGCTTTGCCGTCGCGCGGCAAAAAAGGGCGAAGATCGGCTCCCTCTTCCACCCACCGAGGGCTGCAGTCAACTCGACGTTACGGCTGTCTATGATTATGGAGGCGCCGGAGATCCACCGTGTCCGCGAGCGCCGGAGTGGGGTGAGGCCAACGACCATGGCTGGGCGCGATGGGGTGTTCCGTTCACGCTGCCGGTGACCGTATCCACCTGGCCGGCCCGTTACTTCGGCGCGCCCGATCCCACGGTAACTTCCCCGTTTGTCGTGACAAAGCACGATATTTCCGAAGCAGAACGCCGCCTTGCACCGCTTCGGCTCGCGGCCGGCATGACGGCTGCCGGCGAGGCCAGCGCGCTTGCGGAGCTCCGCACGGAGTTGGTTCGCCTCGTCAAGGCGTTTCCGGCGACCTCGCTTGCCGTCGTGCCGATCCCGGACTCGCCGGCCGGAGCGAATGCCCCGACCCTTAACATCAGCGTGATGCAGCAACTTCTCCTGCTTGCCCTCGATCCGTATTTCGCCCGTGTGCTCGGACTTTACTTCGTGGACAATCATGTATCCCCGGGCGACCTTTACGACTACGCCGTGGTAGGTTACTGGGGCGCGACAAGTTGCCAGAATTCGGTGATCTACCCCGGCCTGGCCCCGGCAGCGCCGCTCGCGCGCGGCAGCGTGACTTTCGAGGGACTGACCATAACGCCAGGCAGCGGCAATACGTCGCTTTGGCGCTGGACTAAGTTCGATAACAACGGCAACTACCAACCACAGCTCGATCCTTCGTCGCCTCCCGTCACGGCCGGCGCCGTCAGCGGCAGCCTCTCCGGTTTGACGGAGGCCGAGAAGCCGGCCGCACTTCTGATCGCCGTAACGCCCGGTAACGGTTTCTTTATGGCGGCGCCGCCGCAGGTTACGATCACGCTGTCGCAGCCCGTCGCGCGGATCGATATTCAAGTTTCGGGCATTGGATTAGTGTCGGCGCAATCGAACGGCACGGTCATCGATACGGCGAGCTTCAACGCCGCACAGATGGATACAGTCTCCGTCATGGCCGCGAACCCGACCCTACTGATCGACACGATCACCATCGCCGGCACACCCGTGGTTGCACCGGAAGGCATCGCGGTGGTGGTAGGCAGCGTCACTCTGCATCCCATCACCCCGGACGAGATCGGCGTCCGGTATGCCATCATCGGACCACCGGGCGTGATCCAACCGATCGCCGCGCCGGGCCAGCCGATTACGACGTTTCGACATCGCCATGCGGACATCGACACGACGGCTCTCAAGCTTGTCCCCCACAGCCTTTTCGATGTTTCGTGGCCTGCGCAGCCCGTGACGACGGCCCAGCAGAAGGGCGATCCGGTCTCCGACCCGCTCGCGCTCCCGCCTCCGTCGCGGCCGCTCGGCTTTGTGGCCGAACGAGAGGATTCCGGCGTCGCCGGCAGCGAACAGCGGATTCCGGGCTGGATCGGAACTCGCAGCGTCCCTACGCCGGCCAATTCGTCGATACCAACTGCAAGTCTGTACCGATTGGTCGACTCGCAAAGGCTCGACCCGGTGGGAGGCTGGAGCCATCGAGTCGCCGCATTCGATCTGTTCGGAGTGCTTGGACAATGGAGCGCCTGGTCCGCCCCGCGCAAGGTCGAGAAGATCGCGGCGGCGCCGACCGCCATGCGCATCCTGCAGTTCGACAATTCGACTGCCAGTGGAGGCGCGCCCGCGGCGGACGGCTCGGCCTGGATCGGCGGCACGCTTAAACTGGTCGTTAACTGGTCCGGGGCGAGCTTCATGATGTATCCCGACATCGTGACAGCACGTGTTACGGTGGTATCGATCGATAGTTCAGGCGCCGTCATTGCTCAGCTCACTACCAGCGATATCGACGTGCCGGCCGCGACGATCCAGGCGCTCACCGTAACATCCGTTGTCAAGACTCCGTCCTCCGACGGACGTAGCTTCACGGTAGCCATTCAGACCGATCCGCCGCTCGGAAATGTCGGCCAGTTCGCTCCAAGCCAGGTGTTGATGCTCACCCTCGCCGACGGCTCGTCCGTACGGTACACGGTGCGACCGGCGTCCGGGGTTGCGACCGTTGCCGCGGGCAACGCGGCCCGGATCGTCACCAGCACAAGCGAGTTCGTCGGTCAGCCGGCGTACCTAGTCTGCGGATACCTCGCGACTCAGGTTGTGCACTCTGTCCGTGTACCGTCACTATCGATGGCAGTGCCTCTTCCCATTCCGCTTGCGCAGGATACGGCGCGCGCGCGGGTCTCGGTGACAGGCTCGACGCAGAGCCCGTATCTGGTCAACGAGACGATCGTCGATCCCAACGGAGTACTGGCGCCGCGCCCCGAGCCGGAATCGGTCCAATTGATCTTCACCGCACCGCAGCGGTTGTCTCCTCCGGTACCGGCCACTCCGGTACACCAGGTAGACCACGTGTACTACGATCCCGCAGATGCAACCGGCCGCGCGGGAACGACCCTGCCGTTCACAACGCCACCCGCACCCGGCATCCTGGGCTATGTGCTCCAGCGCGCTCCGGTTCGTTCGCTGGCCATCGCCGACGTCAAGCGCCGCATCGGGCTCAACAATGCCGCGGACAATAACCCGGTCGTCCTCGACAACGGCACGCCACGGGCCGACCTGGCCGCATGGATTTCCTCGCTCGCCACGTGGGTCAACTGCTACAACGCACTCAATGGAACAGGATGGACGCTCGCCACCGTCCTCAACGATGCGACCGCGCAGGGCGCTTTCATCGAGCACTTTTACGGCGGTCTACTTGACGATGAACTGCGCGCTCTGGGGGACCTCGCCGGCAACGCCATCGGATATGCACGGGTCAATCCGGTCCAGATAGACCCTGGCGTTCCGATTTCCGACACGGTTGACGGGACCGGCTACGGCCGCACGCTCTACCGGCTTGCCGCCGTAAATCATGCGGGCAGCCTTAGCGACACAACCGGTTCGATCGGGCCCTATTATACGCAGATCGTTACGCCGCCGCGTGCGCCCGTTCTCTATAAGGCACAGCCGACACAGTCTTCCGTGATCGTCGCGTGGGCGATCGACACAAATCCCGACGTCGCCGGTTACATGGTCTACCGTGCCGCCAACCCCGATGCCCTCGCCGATCTGCGGTACTTCGGCGCGGATTGGGCGAATCCCGCCGCCTCGGACTTGCTGCCGTCGGTACAGCGCAACACGACGAGCTACCCACCCCTGTCCTTCGTCCAGGCGGCACCGCCGAATATCGACTCGCGGATCGTCGGTTTCGTTCCCGATCCCCGCCTCTGCGCCCGCGATTACGACGGCAGCGACATGGGTGAGATCGCCCTGCCGCCGGGACCGGCCCCCGATCTTGTCAACGGCATCTATCGCCTCAGCGAGTACCAGGCCACGGCCGGTCCGCTTGCACAGGCCGCATTCAACTACTGGACGCCGCCCACGGCCGGCGGCATTGCCGAGATTGCCGTCGACACGCCGACCCGGACGCGCCTCACCGGCCTGCGCATCGGTCTTGGCCGCGGAGTTCCCGTAGTGGTCGTGGGTACGTGGAACGGGATCGTGAAGGTTGCCGGCCAGGTGCCCGTTCGGCGGGCCGGCTTTGTCGATGGGTTCGCCGGCGGCGCGCCTCTCGACCCCAATACGGTCGCCGATGCAACGTCGCCCGCCACTGGCGGGCTCAATGCCTATGTCATCGTCGCCGTCGACATTTTCGGAAACCGATCCGCCCCGTCCGCAGCCGTTGCCGCCCAGATGCTGGCGAGTGTCTGAGGCCCACGAACGCATTAACGCCCTTTTTTTTTGAGGAAGGAAAGCCATAATGCCATCCGATCCGATTGCTCCCGTCATCCAGGCGCTGTCCACCATAGTCGCGCCCAATCCCGCCACAATCGCAAGTACGCCGCAGGCTCCGAGCGCATGGGAACCCCCAAACGTGGCCACCGTTACAAATCCGCTCGGTACCGACGTCGGACTTCTGCTAGGCACCATTTTCCACGCTACCACGGATATGACGACCGTCAGCAAGTCCGTGAATACGGCGCTAATGGATGTGGCCACCGTTGTAACGACGATCGCTAACGCTCTTGGAACCATCGGATCGATTGCAAACGACGTTCCGGCCGTGATGAGCGCGCTGCAAAGCAGCCTCTCCCTGGCGCAAGCGCTTGCGCCGACCAGCAGCGCACCGGTGCTCACATCGGCCAGCGGTCTCTTTAACGAATTGTCGAACCTTCTTTCCAATGTCAGCACCGTGGAGGAGGCTGCCGCGGAACTGGCTCAGCTTTCGCAGCAACTGACCGCTCTCGCCGGCATGTTCCCGACGAGCTAGGCATTGAATGGAGTATCAACGCGGAGATTAGCCAAGAGAGGTTGCTTTTATGTCGGCGCTAAACCTGCTACCCGTATCGCTGCTCGAGTCCTTCGGTCTCCAGGAGCTGCAAAATGCCGCGGACGCGGCCTTCGGGTCCGGAGTTCTCACGATTAGCGCCGACAATAGCGGCGTTAGCGCCGGACTCACGCTGTCCGGGGGTCAGACGGTCAACCTCGATGATTTATCGATCGGCGCACAGGGGTTTTCCGGACGCCTGTACATCGACGGGCTCGACACCGATCCGCTCGACGCCACGCTATTCGACGGATTCGCGATCGCGCTCACGGCCTTCGACCTCACGTTCGCGCATGGCGGCCTCGCGGCAAGCCATATCGGCGGGCACCTGACCATACCCTTCTTCACCGACGCAGAGACCGGTGATCCCGAAACAGTGGACGTCGAGATCTCCACGAAGGCAGATGGAAGCCTGTCTGTGTCGCTCGCGGCGGTCGAGACTGTGCAATCCACCACGTCCAACGGCCTCGTGCAGCTCAAATACAACTTGCCGTCCAGCTTGGGCTCGGTCGAAATTGACGTCGCCTCACTCGAAATCGACGTTGCAGCCGACGGAACGACGACGATCGTGATTTCGGGGAGCCTCATCATCGACGCCGCCAGCCTATCGTGGCCGACGATTGAGATGCGGGGTCTGGGTATCAGCAGCACCGGCAAGATCTCGCTGAGCGGCGGCTGGATCGACCTGCCGAACCAGATGGCCCTGGATTTCTACGGCTTCCACGTGGCCCTTGAGAAGCTCGGTTTTGGCGCCGACACCAGCGGACAGTGGATCGGCTTTAACGGAGATATCCACCTCGTCGAAGGGCTCTCTCTCGGGGGCAGTGTTCGCGGCCTGCGGGTTAACCTCACGACCGGCGCGGTCTCGCTCGACGGAGTGAGCATCTCGTTCTCGATCCAGGACGTGCTCACGATCGATGGCGAGGTCGACCATATTTACGTCAACGCCATATCGGCGACTTGCCTCAGCTCCGCCGGACTAAACCCGTCGATCTTCAATTTCATCCCGCCTTACCCGCCCAATTACACGCCTCCGCCTCCGGGCGGTCAGGGCAAACAGGTTAACGTCTTCGCCGGACAAGTTAAGGTCGTCATTGAGGCCGCCGGTGGTCTCGAGGTCGACGGAAGCTTCCTGATCGGCAATTTCGGCGGCCAATCCGTTTTCTTCGTGGACATCGACGCCGAACTGCCGGTCGGGATCCCCATCTTCCTTGACGTAGCTCTATACGGCCTGCAGGGCCTTGTCGCGACCGGCCTCCAGCCCGACCCGGAGCCAAACAATACCTGGTGGGAATGGTACAAGTATCCGGCAACAACAACCAATACAGCCAACGGACCAAGCCCGGGTGCGCCCGATCTCACCCAGGCGCCCGATTACACGGCCACGGACGTCAATAAGTGGCTGGTGCCCTCGCCGGGCGCCTTCGCAATCGGAGCCGGCGCCACGATCGGAACGGAAGCCGACGACGGCTACACGGCATCCGCGGCCATCACGCTTGTGTTGATGATCCCCGGGCCGATCATCTCGCTGATCGGGAAGGCCAACATCCTTTCCAAACGGATCGGCAGCGCGTCGGAGGACGCCAATTTCGAGGCGATGGCCACCTACGACGGAAACGCCCAAACCTTCGACTTAACCATCGACGCCCAGTATCAGATTCCCGTAGTCCTGGACATATCCGGCACGGCGGAACTGTATGTCGGCGGCGGAGAGTGGTTTTTTGCGCTGGGCAAGCCGCCGCACGAAAAACGAGTCACGGCGCGTATACTTGACCTCTTCGAATGCGACGCCTATTTCGTGATTAGCGATCAAGGCCTGATTACGGGAACATGGACCGGCTACAACAACTCGTGGAGCTTCGGACCGCTCAGCGTGAGCATCGACGCCTACCTGGCGACGCTGGCGGCGATACAATGGTCGCCGCTCCAGCTCGGGGGCGGCATCGAGTTGTATGGCAACCTGCAGTTGAGCGCATTCGGAGTCGGCGTCGGCATAACCGGCGACGCTCTTCTGGAGGGCTGCGCGCCTAATCCATTCTGGGTACATGGAGAACTGAGCGTGGAACTGGATCTCCCCTGGCCGCTGCCCGACATCGGCGCGACGATCTCGCTGAGTTGGGGCGGCGATGATGGCTCCGTGCCCCCCGCGCCGCTCGCGCTCAGCCACATCGACGCAACTCTTGTCGATCACTGCGACTCGGCCGACAAACCCGCAAGCGATCACTATGTGCTGCTGGCACACCGCGCTCAGGGATTCTCGCCGGACCTGCCGGTCGTGTACGATCCCGTCAACCCCGGAATTCTCGATCTCACCGGCGATTCGCTCACGGCATGGCAGAGCCGCACCGCGGCGTCGGCACCTGACCTCAACCCGACGAGTCCCTACTCGGGTGTTACGCTGCCAACGCCTCCGTCATGGGAACCATCGGCCAGCTTCCAGCCGTCCGCCCCTGTGCTACCACAGGACGCCCACTTCACGCTCAACTTCGCGCATGCCACGGTCGACGGCACCGGAGGTTTTGACAACGCGACGGTCTGGGGCGCCCCGACATTTCCCACCGATGTCGTAGCCTCAAATTCTCCACCGCCACCCAATGTCGGCGCCGACGACATGTCCAACCTGAACCTGAACCCTCCGGCGCCGTCGGTGCAGTTCACCATTCGCCACACACTGGAGGAAGTTAGCCTCTATGAGTACATGCCCTCCGAAGAAGCCTGGAGTCTCATCAGTACCGTTCCTCCGGCTGCCGACAACGATCCCGCCTTTGGTGTGACACAGATGAGCGGTGTCTGGTTGAACGGAGCCAATCCACGCCAGGTGATGACGCAGCTCAAGATCTTCCCGTGGCGCCTGCTGCCGGGCCAGAGCTGGACGGCGCAGTGGAGCAGCCAGTCGGCGCAGCAGACCTATGGCACGTCGTTCACCGATCAGTCCCTCCAGTTTGCACTCGTGGGCCTTCAACTGGCCGCAATAAGCGGCCCGGGAAATTACGGAATTGTGCCCGGCCTCTCGTTTACTCCCGACGGCTCACAGGGCAACGCGTCGGTCAGCATCCGCTTTCCCCAACCGAGCATTCTCACGTCGCTCAGCGGGTTGAACTTTGTTCCCAGCGAGGAGCTGCCCTCCTTCGACCAACCCCAGTGTCTCGGCGACAACACGCCACTTTCACCGCAGTCCGTGTGGGAGGACCCGACCACAAACGCGTGGACGCTGACATTCGCGAGTGACGGTCCGTCCATCCTCGAACTCACGCTGCTCGTTCCCGCAGGTACGCTGTATTTGTATGCGATAGACTATTCGACTGCGCCGGTGCCGATGGCACTATTGCCCGCGGCGCCCGCTCTTTATGCACTCAAGGTAGTTACGCAGATAGAATCCGCCCGCGTGCCGTCGCAAAGCTACCAGACGGTGATCAACGGTAGCCCAATTGTCGAGTTCGTTTACTTCCAGACGGCGACCGGCCCAGGGGTAGCCCAGAGCAATCCGGCACAAAACCCGCTGCCGGTACCGGTGAAGCCGGCGCCCTTTGCGAGCCTTTCCCAGAACTGCACGTCGCCACAGCAGCCGTCGTCCGCCTTCCCACAGGCGGGGTCTTTGATGGACCTGCATACATACACGCAATGGTCATGGCCACTTGACGGAGCCACGGCGGCCTATTTCGGCTATGATATCCATGTCGAGTTCGTTGAAAGCTATGTCAACGCGCTCTATACGGCATTCTCGGCCGGTTCCGTCCCCAATTCGCTGCACTTCCGCTGCGTCGATCGCAACAACGACCATACGCTGCTGATCCCCAACGCCATCCATGTTCCCTCCATTCCACAGCAAAGTGCGCTCGTCGCCTCGGGCAGCCTTGTACCGCCCCTGCCCGGTCCGCTGCAGCCGCCGCCCGTGAAAATCGGAGTGATGGGCGCGGTGCAGATGTCCGCTTTGCAGAAGCGTGCGGCACTTGCGGTCGACACGGACGCCAGGCCGGCCGCCGCCCCTGCGTATCTCGAGCCGCCGTTACCCACCCTGCTTAAGGACGCCAATCTCAGCGAGCGCATGGGAACTCTGGCCAGCAAGATGCTCAGCGCGGAAACCGCGGCTGCGATTGCGCACCAGATCACCGAGAACACCGATGCGCAAGAGGCCATCGGTCTCTGGTTCCGCCCGCTGATGCCAAACACCCGCTATACCCTGGATGTGGTTGTCGGCTCGTTATATCCGAATAGCGACGTTCATCAGAGCGCAGGAAGTTCCGGGGCGACATTAGAAGCCATCTATTCCGCGACCGACGCAATCGGCGTGCTGGCCGCCTTGAAAGCGTACTACGCGTACGAAGACTCTCTGACTTCCCTGGAACGCGTTCAGTTCGCCACGTCGCGCTATGCGACCTTCACCGGTCAGTTGACCAACGCCATCAACCAACTTGCCGGTGCGAGCGAGGCTGCGCCGATCCGCCATTACGAGTCGCTGACCGCTCCGACTGCGTGGCTCGAACTCACGCCACTGGGCGCGGCATATATCAAAGCGGCGACCGCTTACCTCGGGGACATCGCAAACCTGCAGGCGCTGGTGCAAGATTTCGATCCGCTTGCCGACGACCGCCAGCCCGGCCCGACGCCCGCCACAAACGGCTCCGGCGCGCTGGTCAATCTGCGCGCTCAAACTGCCAGTGATTGGACCGCGCTCACGCAATCGGTGAACGCGCTCTTCGATGGTCTGATCACCGCTCTCGGCCATCCGGAAATGGTGAGCAACGCCACGCCGATCCGCGTTCCCGATACCGAGATCAGCTTCTTTACCGATGCCTCCTTTGTGCAAGCCATCATGCTGGAGAGTCCCGAGCCACTGCCATGGCAACGCATTTGGCAATGGGTGCGCTTGACTAACTCGAACGAACAAACCGGCCTTTTTCCTCTCTGGAGTGCCGACGGTACACGCGGGCTGCTCGTGCCAGGCCAAGACTTGATCGGGAATTTCAACCTGGTCATTGCATTCCAGGGCAATATCGGCGCCGCGGCTCCGTGCATTACCGTCAATGGCGCCGGCATCGTCGAGGCCGTGGATCTCGGCTCGATCCGGATGGGCGAGATTCCCCGACCCCGGCCCGTCACCAAGGAACCGCGGTCGGTAAATGACTCCTTGCCGGAGGGGCTAATGTCCTCGCCTTTCGCTGACGCTCCAGGCGAGGACTCGCACGTTTCGACGATCCTCAAGCTGTTGACACGCAGGGCGTGACATGTGGCAATTGTGGCACCCCTACGCGCGCGAAGGCGTTACCGGGCTCCGGCGGCCGTAACAAGATCGGGATGCCGCGCCGGCCGGCTATCGGAACTGTCTCCCTGTCGGGGGAGGCCACACGCCTTCGGGGACATTGCGAGGCAAGGCGGCGACATACCGGTTGATGCGGTCCAGCATCTCGTCCGCCGTCACCGGCAGGTACTCCTGCGCGATGTTGATCGGGGCGGCGAAGATGCCGAAGAACCGGAAAACCGGGATCACGAAGGCGTTCGCACGCAGCAGAGCCCCTCGTTTTGAACCCATGCGGCTGCACAAATTCGTAATGTCGCGCGGAATAATGCCAAGAAAGCGATGGATCAAATTATATGTGCGAATGTCGGCAAGCTCATCCCACAGAAGCAGCCCGATCTTGGTCATCTGCGAGTTGATGACGATGCCCTCCGGGGTGAGCGTGATAATCGGATCGGCCTGCTTACGCAGATAGCGAACCATCGCCACGTGGGTGACCACGAAAAGGAGAGCTATCACCCACGGACAGACGGCATAACACGCTATCTCGGCGTCAAGGGAATGGATCAACCCCGGGGCGGGTCCACCGGCGAAGGCCGAAGCGGATTGCCGCAGGAGAGAAGCCCGCTGGCCGCACAACTGGGCCAATTCGAATCCGCATGAAACAAACACAAGGATCGCATACGGGAGCCTGATAAAGAGCGCCCGTTTATTGACATTCCGAAGCCCTTTTCGGGTCGCCGGGTACACGAGGACTCTATCGCCGTCGACGACGATGCTTTCCGGGCTCCGCGGGGCGGCCTCCGGCATATCCGGCCTCTTGGCGAACATTTCAACCACGCTCCAAGGCTAATATACCTTACTTGGAGGCGGAGCGTCGCGTCGAGGCGAGGACACGCACGTTTCGACGATCCTCAAGCTGTGACAACGGCTGCAGGTTGCCAGAGATTCGTCGCGGGCGGCGACGACATCGACACACGAATGAATTCGTGGGTCGGCTACGTCTGATTCACCGGCGATAGGTCCATGCTTCGTGGTCTGACGCCGCCGGCCGCTCGAACAATTGCCGGACCTGGCAACACCCGGCCTCGCTTCGGGCGCGCGAGGAGGTTTGTGTGTCAAGCATGGCCACAGTGCGCCCTACTCGAGCCCCTACGAAGATACCGGAATCCTGCGGCTAAGCTGCTCGTGAACCCGAGAGTCGACGGGGGTATAATCGACGGCATGAACATCATCACCGTGCGGGCGGAGACGTGGACACTTCCCCTACTCGCCCCGTTCACCGTGTCGCAACGGACGGCCACGGAGGCGGGAAATGTCGTTGTGACCGTGGATGCGGTCGATAAGAAGAGCGGTGCGCGCATGAGGGGACTTGGCGCGTGCGCTCCGGTCGCGTACGTCACCGGCGAATCGACGGAATCGGCGACGCGGGTGATCGAGGAAGCCGGAAAACTGCTGCTAGACTCTCCTCCGGACCGGCTGGGCCCGCTGCTCGACCGGATTGCCTCGCCCCTCGAATCGGCTCCGGCATCCCGCGCGGGGCTGGAAATGGCCATCTTCGACCTCTGGGCACGTCGACACCGGCTGCATCTATGGGACTACTTCGGCGGCCGCTGCACCGGCGTTCAGACCGACATTACCATTCCCATTACGCCGCCGGATGAGGCCGGCAGGCTGGCCGCCGCGGCCATGCGGAAGGGGTTCCGGGCGCTCAAGATCAAAGTGGGCGCGAACGATGCGGATTACGACCGAATTGCGGCCATTGCGGCGGCGGCGCCGCAAGCACGGCTGCGCATCGACGCAAACCAGGCGTTCAGTCCCGCGGATGCCGCGGCGTTCGCACGTCGACTGGCGGCCGACGAGCGCCCGGTCGATTTGATCGAGCAGCCGGTGGCCAAAGACGACGTCGCCGGGCTCAAGTATGTCAAAGAAAACTCGCCGTTCCCGGTCTACGCCGACGAAGCCGTTTGCACCCCGCAGTCGGCCTGGCGGCTGCTGAGGGAGGAAGCGGTCGACGGCATTAACGTCAAGATCATGAAGTCCGGCATCCGCGCGACGGTGGAGATTATCGGGCTCTGCCGGGCGGCCGGCAAGGGAGTCATGATCGGGTGCAACCTTGAGACTCCGCTCGGCATCGCCGCGGCGGTGCAGATCGCCGCCGGCACCGGAGCGGTCGATTTCGTCGATCTCGACTCGCACTACCTGCTGGCTCCCATCCCGCGGATCACCGGCGGCATCGCCTGTAGCGGGCCCGACATCCGCGTCGTCAGTGAGGAAGGGGAAGCAGGATGGGGGGTGCGAGTCGCGAATGAGGCCGCAGGGTAACTCGGGAGTCACAAGACCCGGAACAGCAGTTATTCGAAAGCAATCAACGTCATCGGCGGGCGAGGCGCCCGGGACGGTCGTTGCGGAGTTTGTGACGGCAGGCTGCGCTCCGTGCCCTCTGTCTCGCACCTGCGATTCTTGTCGCTGGGTGGTCCGCGTGGGACGTCGGTTCAGAATGCTCCGAGAAGTTGCTGGCGGATCGTCATCAGTGCAAATCGGGGCAGTTTCGACACCTTCGTGATCTTCTTGGGATCGGCGCAAAGGCGGTAGAGCCACTCCAGGCCGTTGCGCTGCATCCACAGCGGGGCGCGGCGCACGCGGCCGGCGTAGACGTCGAATGACCCGCCAATTCCGAGCGAGACCGGAACGCCGAGGCGTTCCTTGTGGCGGCTGATCCATTTTTCCTGCTTCGGGATGCCCATGGCCACAAACAGGACGTCGGGCTTGAGCGCTGCGATCTCTTCGACGACGCCGTGCTCCTGTTCCGCCGTGAAGTACCCGTCGTGGGTGCCGACAATCTGCACGCCCGGATACCGCGCGGCGAGGTTCGCGGCTGCCTGCTCGGCTACCTGCGGCGCGGCCCCCAGAAAGTAGAGGCGGTACCCCTTTTCCGCGGACAGACGTGAGAGTTCCGCCACCAGATCGACGCCCGAGACTTTCTCGCGGATCGCCAGCCGCAGCCGGCGGGCAGCCCACAGGATTCCAGAGCCGTCGGCGGTCACCATATCGGCGTTGTCGACAATCGACTCAAGCTCGGGATCGCTTTTGGCAATCACGACCATCGACGCGTCGGCGGTTACCACGTGGCGAGGAGTCCGGGAGGCAATGTAGTCCTCTATCTGCACCAGGGCTGCATCCGGTGCGACGCAATCGACCCTCAAACCAAGGAGGCGCACACTCATCATGGGTCCAATCCTACCCGAGAGAATCTCGCTTGTCAACTGTCTGCCGCCCCGGTCCGGGAGGTCGCGTGCTACGGCGAAACACACGGAAAGCGACACGAAAATCCGCAGTCGGGCTTACGTGATGCCGGAATCCCCCGAAAAATGCGGATAACATCGGCGAAAAGTCGATATCGCACCGCTTCGGAACATCAAGCAGCCCGACAGACGTGTCATACTAGTAACAGCACGCGACATTCCGGGCAAGAGCGGCTCGTCGAATGATCGTAGTTATAATACCGGCCAACAAGGGTGTGACGGCTGCAAGACCAGTTGCCAATGCCCAACGCAATGAGATTAGACCCGCGGCACGCCAAACAGATTCGAGTTCTGTGGATGTTGGGAGTGTTGCTCGCTGCAACACTCCCAGCCCTGGCTGTGTTCTGCCTGGGGCGAACGCCAAGCCGCTACGCGGACGACAACCTGCCGGATTGGGAGCGGCGGGCGCCGTCACCGGCGAGGATGTCCGTTTCGCCGGCCTGTGTGCCGCAGCCCGCCTCGTTCGAGGAAGGCACGGTTCCGGTGCTGTCCGGCCTGCAGTCCGCAAGCGAGGACGCCCTGTTCGTGAGCCTGGAGTCCTCGCCCGAAGCGTTAGCGCATGGGGAGGACATTGGCCCCTCGGGCAAAGAGACCCGGGCTTCGGGCCGCCCAACCGAACCGTCGGCGTTGCGCAACCTCGTAAAACCGTTCCCGGCCGGCGCGCCCGGCCTCTGGCTCGAGCAGGCCGCGGCCGTGGCCGGCTCCGATCCCGCCCTGACGGCAAAGATGGACCGTGTGGCGGTGCGCCTGATGAACAACCAGGATCGCTACGGATACCTCGGGTCCGCCGAGCCCTCAGGACTGTATACCGCGGCGGATATCGAGGCGCACGCCGGCAACTTGCGCGGATTGGTTGCATACTACCGAGTTTCCCGCCAGCCGGCCGTGATTTATGCCGCGATGCGCGCCGGTGATTTCCTGCTCACGAACTATAATCCCTGGCCAGGAACCGAGGATCCGGTGGCTGAAGACAGCCTTGTGTATGCCCTCACGCGCCTGTACCTCCAATCGGGACAAGTGGCGTATTTGCGCTTCGCGGAACGAGAGTCCGCCAACGGGGCGTGTGGAGAACTGGGGCTTTGCGCTCTGTTCGAAGCGACCGGCGATCGACATTTCCTCAAGGCGGCCCGCGAGTCGTGGTGGCGCGCGTATTCGACGCGTTCCGCCGGCGCCAACATGGAGCATGCCAGCGCCGAGTTATATGTCATGACGGGCTG
>JBKQWH010000121.1:0-5651 GCA_052139635.1 Capsulimonadaceae bacterium | reverse complement strand
GTTTCCACGCCGATCACCAATCCGATCGGCTGCAACGTCAAGTGGGAAGGCCAGGACCAGCACTGGATGCCGATCGACGCCTGCGATCTCGTACTATAGACTCAATATCGTTCGCTGAGTACTGAATAGTCCAGACTACCGAAGAATAGGATTCAGGAGTCTTAACAACGGAACTCACTGAAAACACGGAAGTAGGAAATTCCCGAATCTTTCCTTTCCGTGATTTCCGTTGTTATCATTCCTTTCTTCTCCTCTTCTCTTGTGCGGAGCCGCCTCCGGCCTATTCCGCAAGACCTCGCTCGACGTCCTCGAAGTCAACCTCCGCCTGCGCGATTCGGCCGGCAAGGCGGGTGGCGGCGAGACGCTGGAGGAGGGTGTACAGGACCGGAGCGGCGATCAGCGTAAAGAACGTCGAGACCGTCAGCCCGCCGATCACCGCGATCGCGAGCGGCTTCTGGAGCGCCGCGCCGGCCCCCACCCCGAGGGCCAGGGGCAGCAACGCCAGGATCGCGCCGATCGTGGTCATCAAGATGGGGCGCAGCCTCTTCACGCCGGCCTCGACAATAACGTCGCGCAGAGGTCGGTGCGGGGCGGCGCGCAGCAGGCCGTTCATAAAGTCGAACAGGACGATCCCGTTCTCCGTCACGATGCCGACAATCATGACCGCGCCGGTCATCGACGAGATATTGAGCGGAGTCCGAGTCAGGCAGAGGCCGGCCAGGACCCCGAAGAGGGACAGCAGGGCCGCCAGTACCAGTGCGATCGACTGGCTGAACGACCGGAGCTGAACTACCAGCATCAAGAATACCAGCACGAACGTCGTGATCAGCACCACCGCCAGATCGGCGAAGGACTGCTGCTGGCTCTCGTACAAGCCGCCGTATTCGATGGTGTAGCCGGCCGGCAGCCGGACACGGGCAGCGATGCGGTTCCGAATGTCGCGTGTCGCACTGCCCAGGTCGCGGCCCGAAAGGCCGGCTGTTACCGCGATCATCTGCCGCTGGTTCTCACGAGATACAATCAGTGCGCCGGGCTCCCAGCGGATGGCCGCGACCGACCCGAGGGAGACATCGCCTCCGGTGACCGGCGATGCGATCGGAAGCTGGGCCAGTGACGAGTCGCTGACCAGCGGCGCCGGCCGCGCGACATGCACCCGAATGCCGACCTGCTGTTCTCCTTCCTGAATGCTGGTTGGCTCGATCCCTTGCAAACCCGCCTGCGCGCTCTGGCGAATATCATCGGCGGTCAGGCCATAGCGCTGCGCGTGTTGCGTGTCGACGTCGATGACTGTCTCCGGGGAGCTGACGACGATCCCGCTGGCATCGTCGACAACGCCCGGCGTCTTCGCAACGATATCGTCCACCTGAGTGGCCAGGTCCTCGAGCCGGTCCGGATCGTCGCCGAAGATCTTCACCTCGACCGGGCTCGGAGACCCCGCAATATCGCCGATATTGTCCTGCAGAATCTGGTGGAAATCCACCTGCGCCGCGGGAACGGCCGCCTGGACGCGTTCGCGCACGTCGTCCATCACCGCATCGATCGTGCGAGCGCGATTTGGGCGCAAGCGCACCGACATGTCTCCCGAATCCTGGGTGGTGATGTCGAATCCGAGCTGCGCTCCGGTCCTCCGCGACCAGGCCGCGACCTCCGGCGTAGCGGCAAGGATGGACTCGATGCGGCCCGCCTCGGCGCTGGTTTCCGCAAGCGATGTCCCGTAGGGCATCTGGTAGTCCAGGATAAACCCGCCTTCGTCGAACTCCGGGAAGAAGCCGGTTTCGACCTTCGTATAAAGAAACCCGGCGCCGACCGCAACCGGAATCAGCAGAACCGTGACCCACCCGTAGCCGCGCAGGCAGCCCGTCAGCAACCGCTCATAGCCGCGAGCCACGTGCGCAAAGAGTCCCGGCACGAACGCCAGGAAGGTCGCAACCGGCCCGTGCGAGGTCGCCGAGCGCTCCGGAAGCAGGTAGTCCGCCAGAATCGGTGTCAGGAGCAGCGCGAGAACGAGCGAGACGGCGAGTGTCGCCACCATCACGATCGCGAGCGGGCCGAAGAACTGGCCCGTCAGTCCGGAGAGCATCGTCAGCGGCAGGAAGGCCGCCATCGTGGTCATCGACGAGCCCACCATCGCCGGTGTGATCGCGTGCAGCCCGGCGCCGATGGCATCGCGGCGGGTCTTGCCCGATTCCAGCTCGTGAAAAATGCTCTCGACAACCACGATCCCGTCGTCGATGACCAGTCCAAGCGCGATCGCGAGCGCGCCGAGCGTCATGATGTTCATCGTCTGCCCGAGCAGCTTCATCAGGGCAAACGTGATCAGGATCGTGATCGGCAGGATAATCAGCACGATCGACGCCGTACGCAGGTTGCCGAGAAACAGCATCAGCACGAGGAGAGCCAGCACTCCGCCGACCACGATCGCCTCGAGTACGCTGGACTGCGATTCGCGGACAATCTGCGACTGATCGTAGAAATTTGAGATTGTGACACCGCTCGGCATCGCCGACGCCGCCTCACCAAGGACGACCCGGACATCGTCCGCGATCCGGATCGTGTTGCCGCTGGGCTGCTTGACGATGTCGATCAGGACCGCATTGCGCCCGTCGCCGCTCGTCTCAACCGTGTGCACCTCGTCTCCACGGCGGACGCTACCGATCTGCCCGATCGAAACGGGAATGCGGTTCTTGACGGCCACGGTGACCGCCGCGATATCGTCGGGGCCCTTGAGAAGCCCGGAGACCATGACATCCTGGCGCAGAAACGACCGGTCGTATGTCCCGACCGACGAGATCTCGTTCGTGCGCGCAAGGGCGTCGACAACGTTCTGAACGGTCACACCACGAGCCAGCATCAAGGACGGATTGAGCGTGACATCGTAGTCGGGCGTGTCCCCTCCCATCACATTGACCTGCTGAACGCCGGGAACTCGAAGCAGCCGCGGCCGAAGCACGATGAGGGCGGCACGTCGCAGTTCCTCCGGCCGGACCGCCCCGGAATACAGGCTGTACCCCATGATCGGGAAGACGGAGGGGTTCAAACGCTCGGCCTGCAGCGTTGTCCCATCCGGCAGACCGGGCAGAGCCTGATTGAGCTTCCCCTCGACTTGCTGCAGGGTGGACGGCATGTCCGTGCCCCACTGGAAGTTGACGTCCAGCTCTGCGCTTCCGACTTCAGTCAGCGACTGGATCTTCGTGATACCCGGGACACCCGCAACCGCACTTTCGAGCGGGCGCGTGACATTTGCGAGCATCGACGGAATCGGCGTGTCGCCGGAGTCGGCCGTAACGATAATGCGCGGCGCGGTCAGATCCGGGAAGATCGCCACGGGGAGGTTGCGCGAGAAGAAAGCCCCAATCAGGCAAAGAACCAGCACCAACAGGAGCGCGGATTTACGGTGGTGCCACACAAAGAGGCTAAGGCGCACGCCGCACGCTCACTTTCGTGCCGTCCGCAAGGCCGTACTGCCCGGACACAACAACCAGGTCGCCGGCCCGAATACCGTTATTGACCTCGACCCATCCGCCGGACTCGATGCCGGTGCTCGCCGGACGCACGTGCACGAGCCCGTCCGTATCGACGACGGCAGCCGATTTCGCCCCGGAGGCCGGATCTGTGAGCACGGCGGCGGCCGGGATCAGGACGGCAGGCGAATGCCGGGCCACCGTGACCTCTCCGATTGTGGTCTGGTCGTCGTGGAGCACGCGGCCGCGGTTTTCCACAAAACAATATGCCTGCAGGGAGCCACTTGTGGTGTCGACCTGCGAGGAGACCGTTCGCACGGTGGTAGAGAAAGTCCGGCCGGGAAGCCCATCGGCCGTAAAGGTCACCGGCTGGCCGGGCCGCACGAGCGAGGTCGCGTCGGCAGGAACGCCGATCGTAAGCTCCATCCGGTCGAGGTTCTCCACGTGAACGACTTTTGTCGATGGATCGACTGTCTCGCCGGGGTTCGCGCCGATGGCCGTGACGATGCCGGTCAGCGGCGACGTCAGCGTGTACAGACCGAGTTGGGCGCCCATGGCCGAGAGTGCGCCGCGCGCGTTGGCAAGCTGTTGTTCGGCAATCGCGATGTCCTGCTGCTTAACGACATCCTGCAGGCGGGCCGTCTCGGCGGCATGAAGGGCGTCGATCAGGCCGGCGATTGTGTGCTCCTGTGCGGAGACGGCCTGCTGCTGCGCATCGACATTCGACTGCGCCGTCTGCACGGCGAGGAGGGCCGAATCGACGTCCTTTTGGGCGACCAGTCCGTCTTTGAGCAGAGACTGCTCGCGGACATACTGCCTCTGGGCGACGCTGAGCGACGCGCGGTCGCCCGCCAGGGTGGCAACACAACCGGCGAGGGTCGCTCGAGCGTTCTCGACCGCGCTGCGAGCCTGCTCGATCCCGGCCTCGCCGGCGGCTTTCTGCTGAAGCGCGGACACACGTGCCTGGGCTACCTGCACCTCGTCCTGGCTGACTGTTGCCTGGGCCTGGGCCATCTGGCCAGTCAGCGTGTTTCTGGCAAGCCGAGCCATGACCTGGCCCTTCACCACGGGATCGCCCATCCGGACCGGGATCGATTCGAGCTGGCCGGAGACCGTGGGACTCACATCGGCCTCCATTCCGGGCACCGGCGACACGGCGCCGCTCACGGCCAGGGTCTGCGAGATCGCCCCGACTTTCGCCTCGGTCACCACAACCGCAGGCGGCGCCGGATCGCCGGATTTCGACGTGCCGGCCTTCTCTGCCGCACAGCCGCAAAACATCGCCGTCAATAGCGCCACAAGTGCGCAGCCCTCCGGCCGGACACGTCCAGGCCGGGCACGACATGGACGAATGGACGCAATGGACATACTCCTCAACCCCTCCCCTGCGGCGGTTCGCCGATGGCTACACGGAGCAGCGCGGCCGACGCCTGTGCGTCGTAACGGGCCTGCGTATACGCCGCACGAGCCTGAGCCAGGGCCTGACCCGCATTCAGGACATCGGTCAGCGAGAAAAGACCGTCCTGGTATCCGCGAACCGTCTTGTCGTTGGCCTCGACGGCGATATCGAGCGCGTCGCGGGTCGACTGGGCCAGCAGCCGCGCGCACGCCGCATTTCGGTAGGCAGCGCCGGCGGCCGCCTCGGCCGCGGCCCGCGCGGACTCGAGGTTTGCGCGTGCCTGGGCGAGCATGGCCGCGGCTTCCAGCTCCTGCCCGCGAACCAATCCGCCATCGTCGAGCGGGACGGTTACCGACGCCTGCAGGGAATCCTCTCGCGTCAGTGACGTCACGTCGCCGCTGCGCGCATCGACGGCCTCGATCGAGAGGGACGGCTCCTGCCAGAGCCGGGCCGACCGCGCCGCGGCTGCTTGTGCCGTGGCGGACTGCTGCGCCGCCCGAACGTCCGGAGAGGCGTCGACCGCTTTTGCACAGGCGTCGGCCTCCGTATATATCGGGGTGTCCGGAATGTCGACGCCGTCGTCAAGCGTCAAGGCAGCGTCGAGTGGACGTCCCATTGCGGCGTTCAGATGGGCATGTCTTGCCCATCTTTCTGAGCATAACAATAATCCTCAATTGGCCTTGCAGACGCACCGCGATATTTTGAACAACGGTCTAATGCTTCATATTGCGGGCCGCCACAGGGCAACGGGTATCTTGACTGTTTAGCGGCAAGTAGATAGCTGCCGCTCC
>JBKQWH010000120.1:0-3603 GCA_052139635.1 Capsulimonadaceae bacterium | reverse complement strand
CCGTGATGGCATCCGCCTCGCTCGACTCGGCCGATGTCCCGGCGGCGTCGACCGATGCCACCTTGTAGTAGTAGGTCGTGCCCGCACTGAGGCCGGAGTTCGTGTACGCCGTCGACGTAATGCCGGTCGCAACCGGCGTCGCGCCCTCGCCGCTGCTCGACGTACCGCTGTAGACGCAGTACGACGTCGCTCCCGTAACGGAGCCCCAGGACAGGGAAACCTGGCCGGAGCCGCCCGTCGCGGAGAGACCGGTTGGAGCGGCGGGCAGCGTGATTGCGCTCGCCTCCGTCGACTGGATCGACGTGCCCGCGCCGTTCACGCCGGACACCTTGTAGTAGAATGTCGTGGCGTTCCCGAGGCCCGTATCGGTGAAGGAGGTGGAGGCTGACACGATCCGTTGTCCTTCCATCATTGACATCGCTCGGACGATAGACCTGTCCGAGACAGCAATTACGATGTCGCCATGCGTCTCAGAGTCTACGTCGTATCGAAGACTTCGCTTCGACTTGACGGCCACTGGCCGCAACCTACGGACGGTCCGGGCGATCGGCGGACGAGGCGCCGGGCACGGCGGTTTCATTGCTTATGGCAGGTGGCCGCGCTCCGTGCCCGTTGTCTCGTCCATACGATTTCTGTCGGCGATGTGAAGCAGTATAGAGATAACTCTTTCTATCCGTGGCCCGTAATGGCCTAAGCATGGCGCGTCGGAGTCGTGCCGGGAAGCCGGCATAAGTACGAGTGGGAGGATGCGGAAGTCATCGGAGAACAATACCAATTACGAGCAGGACAGACCTCGACGAGCGCACATCCACCTTCCCGCGGTTGCGCCAAGCCCTGCTCCCGAAGACGCCGGCGGCTATGCCGTGTCGCCTTCTATCAGCGTGACGGGGAACGTGGTGACGTCGGGTACCTGTTCGCCGTCGATTTGCTTCACCAGCAGCCGAACGGCTTCGGCGGCCATATCCTCCCATGGCACGGCGGCGGTCACAAGCCGGCGAGCGGGGAGTTGCCGTTCAAGCAGTCCGTCAAACCCGACCACGGCAAGATCCTCAGGAATACGCAGGCCACGCCGCAAGATCGCGCCCACCAGGTCGTAGGCGAAGTAGTCGTTCCAGCAGCACGCGGCGGTCGGTCTGTTTTCCGCTTCCAACAGGGAGTTCAACAGCGGATCGTCCGTCCCATAAAGAGGACATGTTGCCACGGTCGCCAGCCCGCCACGAGCGGTGACCAGGGACTCGAACGTCTTGCGGCGAATATCGACCGAATCGAGGCGTATGCTCGACGTCAGAAACGCGAAGCGCCGATGGCCTCTGGACCAGAGGTAATCGATGAGGACGGTCATCCCTTGAACGTCGTCGGCAACGACGGACGATATGTTAAGTTGTTTGTCGGCGATTGCGACGGCCGGGATCGTCCCCTGGGCGAGGCAGGCAACAACGGGATCGTCCGACGGAGCGTGCACCACCAGTCCCGCTACTTTACCGTCGCTCAGCTTGAGCCGTATTTCGTTGGGGGTCTTGCCGTCGATGTCGCCGTGTACCACGAAGTCGTACCGCAGCTCGCGGCAGGCAAGCTGCACTCCCGTGTAAACCGCGGCCAGAAACGGGTCCCGCAGGCTGCGAAACGCGAAGCCGGTGTACATTCCAACGGCATTGGTTCTCCTTGTCTTGAGGGACCGCGCGATCGCATTGGGCCGATAGCCCATCTCCCCGGCTATCTTGTTGACTTTGTCTACTGTTTCCTGCTTGATCCGCGACTTCGTGTACCCGCGGAGCACGTGCGCCGCTGTCGTGACCGATACGCCCGCCGCCTCCGCCACGTCCCGAATTCTCGTTTCCAACGGCGTCTCCCCTCGGTGTTACCTTCTCCCACTTACATTATGACACCGCAGCCGGATAAATGTCTTTAACCAGCCGCACGGAGACCCCGGACGGGCATTCGATACGGTTCAGCGACGCGGCCGGCAGCTTCGCCGGAGACCGGTCGAAGTTTGGCGAGAGGTTACCGGATGGAGAGGCATAATCATGAGACGGGAATCGGTAATAGCACGGATGAGAATGTACTCCGCGGAACGCCGGTGTTCGTCGGACCACGCTTATAAAAAGCGTGGCTGACAGGCGAGGCGCCGACAGTCCTGCGGACGGAAGTGGTATCTGTTCGCGATGATTCTGGCCAGGTTAGCGGGTATCTTCGCTATCGACGAAACTTGAGGGGGCTGAACCTGGCAATCATCGTGTCGTCCTGCGCCTCGCCAAGTCCGCCTCGACAGCGACGCGCCGGACATCGTCGAGGACTACACCACCCCGCTGACGGTACCGTCGTCCAGTAGATCGATATGACCTGAGGACGGTACTTCGGGCAGTCCGGGCATGGTCATCATCGCCCCGGCGATCGCCGTTACAAAACCCGCGCCTGCCATAAGCCGGACCTCCCGAATGGTCAGGGTCCACCCGGTCGGCGCGCCTCGCAAATGCGGATCGTCGGAGAACGACATCTGCGTCTTGGCGATACAGACAGGCAGCCGGCCATATCCCGCGGCTGTCAAGCGTTCCAGGGCGTCTTGCGCTTCCGGGGTATATTTCACGCCGTCACCGCCATAGACCGTGGTGACAATGCGCTCGATCTTCTCGGTCAAAGGCAGTTCGGGCGCATACAGCGGGCCAAAGCCGTTCGGCCTCGCCGCCGCCTCGACGACCTCCTTCGCGACGTCGATCCCGCCTTTTCCTCCCTGCGCGACCACGTCGGAAATGGCCGCGGGAACGTCCATCATCTTGCAGCGCTCCAGGACGCACCTGAGTTCCGCGTCCGTGTCGTTCGGGAAGCGGTTGACCGCAACAACTACTGGAAGCTTATAGACATTCCTCAGGTTGTCCAGGTGCTTCTCCATGTTGGGGAAGCCGGCCCGGACGGCCGCGACGTTCTCCGCATTCACCTTGGACTTGGCCACTCCGCCATGCGATTTCAACGCCCGCGCGGAAACAACCAGAATCGCAACGCCTGGTTGGATGCCGGTGGCGGGATGAACGATGTCGAAGAACTTCTCGGCGCCGAGATCCGCCGCAAAACCGCCTTCAGTCACAACGTAATCGGCAAGCTTGAGCGCCAGACGAGTCGCACTTACGGAATTGTTGCCGTGCGCGATATTGGCGAACGGGCCGCCGTGCACGAACGCCGGCTGGCCTTCGAGCGTTTGCACGAGGTTCGGCTTAATCGCGTCCTTGAGAACAACCGCCATCGCGCCCGCCGCGCAAAAGTCTCTGGCATACAGTAACTCGCCGCTATAGCTATAGCCGATCGCAATTCTCGCTAGACGATCCTTGAGGTCGCGAATGCTGGTTGACAGACACAGTATGGCCATAATCTCCGACGACGCCGTGATGTCGAATCCGGAGCCATGCAGCATCGAATCGCCCTTAATACCCCTCCCGGTCGTCACATCTCGCAGATGGCGGTCGGACATGTCCATTACCCGGCGCCACAGGATTCGGTTCGGGTCAATTTGGAGCAGGTTTCCGTGATAGATATGGTTATCGATGAGCGCGGAGAGAAGGTTGTGGGCGACTGTAACCGCATGAATGTCGCCGGTGAAATGGAGGTTGATGT
>JBKQWH010000119.1:0-11482 GCA_052139635.1 Capsulimonadaceae bacterium | reverse complement strand
GTACCGGTCGAAATGAGTTGGCTCCGGGTTACGCCGCACGCCGTATTTTTTGTCGAATCCGATGAGAAAATAGGACATTCTCCCTGGCAGCCCACGAATTCGTTCGTGGGTCGACGTGGAATCGATGGGAAACGTCCTATTTTCTCATCGGATTCGACAAAAAATACGGCGTGCGGCGTAACCCGGAGCCAACTCATTTCGACCGGTACCATCCCGACGGGCGCGGCCGCTCGGCGGCGGCGTCATCATCGTCGGAAGTTCCGTGCGGGCCGGCGGCCGTGATCTCTCGAGGCGCCACCTGGAACTCGATCAATTCCGCATAGCCCGGCCGGGCGATGTCGGCCAGGGATAGCTCCATAGCCGCCCGGCGGGCCTGTTCCGGTGTATCCGCGTCGACTTCGATGAACGCCGAGCCGACAAGTCGAATCTGAACCTTGAACCTCTTCGACATGGTCCCCCAATTCCCGGTTGGTTGACAGGCCGGCCCAACGGGCCGCATAATTAACCGTGTCGGCCACATCGCCTGTTTTGCGAGTCGGCCCGAATGGATAATATACCCGGTGCCTGGCTCTTCCAAGCGCCTTGAAGGATACATGCATGGTGAGTGTCTTGTTCGTCTGCCTGGGTAACATCTGCCGGTCGCCAATGGCCGAGGCCGTATTCGCCCATCAGGTGCGCGAGGCGGGACTGGATAACGTGATAAAAACCGATTCGGCTGGAACCGGGTCCTGGCACGTGGGGGAGCAGCCGCATCGGGGAACGCGGGCGATCCTTGCGCGCAACGGCGTGGCGTGCGAACATCGCGCGAGACAAATCTCGACGGCCGACCTCGACCGGTTCGACTACGTCTTGACAATGGATGATGAGAACCTGAGAACGGTCCGCGGCCTGGGTGACGGCACTGCGGTCGTCCGTCCTTTTCTCTCGTACGCGCCGAATTGCGCCCTGAGTGAGGTGCCCGATCCGTATTACACAGGGGGATTTCAGGAGGTCTACGACCTGGTGACCTCCGCGTCCGCCGGCCTTCTTGCCGCAGTTCGCAAGGAACAGGGACTTTGACGTCTTTCTTGGGCAGGACTGCGGTCCGCATGCATCGGCGATTGGCTCGATGGGGAAGGTCCGTCGCGCCGGAGAGGTGCTCGGTCTCGTGAAGTGAAAGTACTCGTCGTTGGCGCCGGTCTGGCTGGCCTGACATGCGCCCTTCATCTGCTCGACAGCAGCGCCGACGTGCTCGTGCTCGAGGCGTCGGACGAGGCAGGCGGGCGCGTGCGCTCCGACTGGGTCGACGGATACGTGCTCGACCGCGGTTTCCAGGTCCTGCTCGACTGTTTTCCCGCGGTGGTACGCACGCTCGATACTCCGGCGCTCGGCCTGCGCGCCTTCGACCCGGGCGTGATTGTCTGCCGCGATGCGCAGCAGTACCTGCTGACCGACCCGCTGCGTCACCCATCGACTTCCGAAATACTCCAATCGGCCGCATCCCCGTTTATCTCGCCGGCGGACAAGGTGCGCCTGCTCAAGCTAGCGAACGACCTGCGCCAATGCCCGCCAACTCCGCACAGTCCGGCGCTGGATGCGCTCTGTACCCGCGAGTACCTGCGGTCGCGCGGCTTCTCCGAACACATCATTGCCGACTTCTTTGCCCCGTTCTTCGGCGGCATCCTCCTCGACCGGTCGCTCAGCGCCAGCGCCGCGGTCTTTGTCTACTACTTTCAAATGCTCATGCGAGGCCGGGTCACGCTGCCGAGGGATGGAATGGGGGCGGTGGCGCGCCAGCTCTCGGCGCCGCTCGAGGCGGCGGGACGGCTTCGTCTCTCCAGCCAGGTCGCCCGCATCCTGCGCGACGGCCCGATGGTGTGCGGAGTTAAGCTTCGGGACGGCGAGGAGATTGGCGCAGACGCCGTTGTGGTGGCCACCGACGCGCCGACGGCATTCCGGCTCACCGGTGTCGAGACTCCGCCCGGAGCGCTCGCCGCCGTAACCATTTACTTTGGCGGGAACAAGGCGCTGTCTTCGTCGCGCATGCCGTATCTCAACGCGAATTCCGACGCGTTTGTCAACAGCCTGCAGTTGATTACCAATGTCGCGCCCAGCTACGCCCCTCCTCGACGCCACCTGATCAGCGCCGGCATTATTGGCCTTCCGGAGGTGGGCGACGAGGCTCTTGCCGAATGGGCGATGGCCGATATCCGGCGCATGCTGGCGCCGGATCGTGAGGCCACGCGAGCCCTGGCCGGCTACGGGCCGCTCCGAGTTTACCGCGTCCCCTATGCGCAGTTCCCTCAGCCCCCGGGAACGCTCACCCATCCGGCTCAGCATGAGTCCGAGGCCGGCGAGGGCCTGTTCTTTGCGGGCGAATGGACCGAGTACAGCAGTATCGACGGCGCTATCGCCAGCGGAGAGCGATGCGCGAACGCCGTCGCCGAATCACTCTGGCTGGCGATGTCGTGAGGCATCGGGCGCCGGCCAATCATCAAGGCATTTGCGGTCGATACATCTAATCATGCAATCATTAAATAAGCGCAATACTGGTCCGGACAACGATCTGATCATAGCCGTAAGGCAGTCCATCACACGCTTCGTCGACGCGGGCCAGACGGTGGTCGCCGCCGTGAGCGGGGGGCCGGATTCACTGGCGATGCTGCATGTGCTGCACAGGCTGAAAGAGGACATCCACATCGGCCTGGCGGCCGCTCACTTCGACCACGGGCTGCGCGGTGAGGAATCGGCGGCGGAGGCCGACTTCGTCAAGGAATTCTGTCTGGGAATCGGCGTTCCCTGCCATGTCGGAAAGGCGGATGGTCGCAAACTGAAGGCGGTGCGCGGGGGAAGCTTACAGGCGGCCGCGCGAGCCGAGCGATACAAGTTCCTCAACCGGGCGGCCGATGATGCCGGCGCCGGCTGGATCGCGACCGGACACACGCAGGACGATCAGGCGGAGACAGTCCTGCTCAACATCCTGCGAGGGACGGGCCTCGACGGCATACGCGGCATCCCCGAGCGGCGCGGTAGGATCGTCCGCCCGCTCCTATCGGTCTCCCGTGCGGCGACGATGAGCTACTGCGCCGAACACGGACTAGCACCCCGCCACGATCCGACCAACGACGATCCCGAGCATTACCTTCGCAATCGTATCCGCATCGAGCTCTTGCCGCTGCTCGATCGGGAGTACCACACGGGTGTCCGCGCGGCACTGCTGCGGCTGTCCGACCATGCCGTCCTCGACACCGATCTGCTGGAACGCCTTGCCGCCGCCGCACTTTCCCGAATTCTCGTCCCAACCGCGGGGACAACCAATCGGACCATCCTCGACGTGGCCGCGCTTGCCGCAGAACATCCGGGGCTGCAGCGAAGGATCGTCCGCCTTGCCGTCGCGCAGGCTCGCGGGACTCGCGCCGACCTCACCGACTCCCACGTGGCCATGGTGCTGGCCCTCGCAGCCGGCAAACCGGGCGCGCGCGGGATCACGCTGCCATCGCCCGCGCTGCGCATTGACCGGGCAGGACCGCATCTCATCCTCGCGCGGTCGGGAAGCGTCAGTTCCAAGCACACGCACCCGTCGATGCCATGCGCGGGGACCCCCATCCCGGCGACCTCCCCGTCCGGTTACCGGCTGCCGCTCAAAGTTCCGGCCGATGTCGAGCTTCCCGGCGGCTGGAGGGTCGCCGCGGGTGTCGACGCTGCGAACGGCGCCGGCCCTGTCGACCACGCCGCGATTCTCGATGCCACCGGCGTGGACGTCGCCAGCCTCGAGGTGCGCACCCGGCAGCCGGGGGACCGGATCGACCCGCTCGGGATGGGCGGAGCGCATAAGAAGCTGCAGGACGCCTTTGTTGACGCCAAAGTCACCCGCGTAGACCGCGCACTCTGGCCGATTCTCGCCGACAAACACGGCCCCCTCTGGGTTCCCGGCATCGTCCAGTCCGAACGGGCCCGCGTCACCGTCACCACCCGCAGCCGCCTCGCCTTCGCCGTCACCAGCCCGATTCCGATCAGTGAACGTCGAGGCAGCACGTGATCGGATGAGGCTGACGAGCGGCTGTATCACGCCCATTGTACGCTTGGTGTCGACCGGAGATCGTGTATAATGGGGTTTATGATGACACTTCCCGGTGAATATCCCAGTCCGAATCCGACGTCGGCTTCCGGAACGTATTCGGAAGCGACGGGAACGAGGGCTCATTGATGAGCCTGATCAACAGCATCGTTGAGCCACGCCTGCACTTAGCCACAGTCTCCATCCGGAACCCGTTCAACCTGGCGGCGTATAAGGGGTCGAAGGAAACCATCGTCGATGTGAAAGCACAGGATCAGGACGGAAACATATTCGCGATTGAGATGCAAATACATGGACATGCTTGTTACGAGAAGCGGTCGGTATACTCCGTCGCACGGGGATTTGTCGACCAGTTAGCGGCGGGGGAGCACTACTGTGCTCTCAATCCATCGATCGGCATCAATTTCCTTGGATTTAACATGTTCAAGGATGAGAAGGTGGTACACCACTATGTCTTCAAGGACATGGAAACGAACGAGCATCCGGAAAAGCTAAATAACCTGCAACTGTATTATATAGAATTGGGTAAGTTTGATAAAGACTGGGCGAACATCAGCACGGTTCTGGAATGCTGGATCTGGTTCCTGAAGCACGGCCACGAGCTTCGCCGAAACACACTGCCGGCGACATTGCTCGCCGAGCCTGCGATCGTGAAGGCCTTTGCAGAATTGGAACGGATGAGCGCTGATCCGGAGCTACGCGAGATTTACGAAGCGGAGGAAAAAGCGAGAATGGCAGATATCGCGGAATTGCAATATGCTGAGGAGCGAGGAATCGAGCGGGGAATCGAGCGGGGAATCGAGCGAGGAATCGAGCAAGGAATCCAACGTGGGCAGAAGGAGTTGCTATACCGCCAGATGAGCCGCCACATTGGCCCTGTTCCGTCGAGTATTGTCGCGGCTGTCGACGGCCTGACGCCAAATCAGCTCAGCGATCTCGGCGAGGCGTTGTTCGACATCACGTCGTACGTCGAAGTAGAGGCATGGCTCGCCCGGCTCTAGCGCCATGCGCCCCGCAGTCGGCAATGCCGCCGTCACCAGCCCTGTTGCCACCGGCGAACGTCGTAGCCTTTGAAGTCGTAGCAGCGGGTGATCTGGACCGTTCGGATGGGCGTGGTGGGGCCGTAGGGCGGGTTGCGATGGACGAGGAGAGGAGGCTCGACATCGACGCGCCGGAAGACGGCACGCAGGTCGTCGAGGTGGTCGGGCGTGTCGGAGTCGTCGACAAAAATGCCGTTGCGGCCAATGAGGGCGCGTTCATCTTCCCAGAACATATACTGGTTTGCCCGGTCGTTGAGGAACAGCGAATAGGTTTGCGGCCGGTCCGGCAAGTAGAACGCAGCCTCGGACGGCATCCGGTAGTTGATGCCGAAGACAAACGGATCTCCACCCATCGCTCGGCGTTCGGCCGCGATTCGAGCCGCCAGGGTCCGCCACCCATAAAGCTCATTGATGCGGTCGACCTTCGCGTAGGGCGCCAGGGCGACCGCGGGGTCGCGCTTCCCGAAGGTAGCGACCGCGTAGATCCCCTGCGGGAAATACGCGATCGTGCTCATCATGGCCGCCAGTGCCAGCGCCGCCACGGCCCAGGCGCGACGGCCCGGCCGGCCGCTCCGCCAGAGATCACGCAACGCAATCGCGAGCAGCATCACGCCGGCGACATACGCCGCGGCGGGCCAATTCGCCTCCACCTTGCTCCGCAGCGAGACGACGGCGGTGGCGACGAATACCACCGCGCTCATCGACCAGACGAACAGCAGGGCCGAGCCGCGCTCTCGGAGGCCGCGACGCACGGTCGAAACCAGCGCCCCAATATAGATCAGGAAGAAGATCGGCGAAAGCATCAGCGCCTGGTCGCCAATGTAGCGGAAAAAAAACTTCAGGGGCGGGTCGTGCGGACCGCTGCGGGAGCCCATCACACCGATGTGGATCCAGAAAGCGTTCCCGTGTGTGTGATTCCACCAGACGAACGGCGAGAAGACGGCGAGCGCCGCAAGCGCCGCCAGATAAGGCTCCGGGCGCCGCAGCCAGAACCGGTCGACGGGCGAGATGGCCAGGAAGAGGAGGACACCTGGAAGCAGCAGCAGCCCGTTGAGCTTCGCCTGCGCCGTTAGCCCGGCCAGCACGCCGGACAGCAGCCACAAAGCGGTTGACCGCCCGCCCGATGTCGACCGTGCCGACCAGATCGCCCACATTGCCGCGGCCCACAAAGCGAGCTGCGGGGGATCCATTGTCATGATGATCGCCCCGGCCGCAAAGAGCGGGATGACATTTGCAAGGCAAAGGGCGATAAAGGCAATCTCGGGATCGAAGAGCCGCTTCGCCAGGCCGTAGATGCAAACCGACGCAATCAGGGCGCAGAGGATGGCGCCCGCGCGCACGCCGAGCGACGTGTCGCCGAGCAGCAGCGTGAAAAAGCGGATCAGCGGCGCAGCAAGCGGGGTGTTGTCGTAGTACCCCCAGTCGAGGTGTCTGGACCACTGCCAGTAGTAGGTCTCGTCCTGCAGCAACTCGTGACCGCCGGCATACCAGATCCGAAAGAGGGTCGCGACGGCGAGCAGCGCGGCCGCAACCAGGTCGAGGCGGCGGTATCGGGGCGCTGTATGGACGATGTCGACGCTGCTCAAAACTGGAAGATCGTCTGGTCGACGGCCAGATTGACCTTGATGTTCGAATACTGGGTCACGGCCGCCAGATGACCCTCGGGGTTGTATACCTCGACACGGCTCGGCACGTAGATGCGAGGACGCGGTTGTGCCGGGTCCAGATACCGGTACCAGGCGATCAGCTTGCCGTCGCGGTTGTAGTGAATGCGCTTCACAGTAATATGGGTCACCGGATCGATCCACACGATATCCTTGTACGTCTCGCTGGCCTGCTTGGGCATGATCTGGAAGACGTATAGCTTCCCTTCGGTGCGCAGGTAAGTCCCGTTATAGAGCGTCAGCAACTCCGGCGGGATCATACCCATGTCCAGCAGGGACTGCTTCTTCCCGGGCGCCCCGGTGGTGTCCTCCACATGATGGACGTGAAAGCTCGGAATGGACGTGAACTTTCGGTTGCCGTTGATGGTGTACGTGATGTGCGTGCCGGCCACCACGGAATCGAACTGCAACATGTCCGGCTGCATATACGTTACCGAAACGTTGTGGAAGCGGTAGGCATCGGCAAAGTCCCCGCCGATCTTTTGCAGCTCGGGGCGGTTTTCGGTTACCACGTACGTGTCCATGGTCAGCGTCCGGATTTTGGCCGACGTCAACTGGGATATATCCGGCGGCGCAACGGGCGCGGCGCCCATGCTCCGCAGCGCGGCTGCTAAAAACAAACCGCAGATCCCCGGCACTCCGCGCAGCCTATTTCCGGCTATCATTTGTTGCAAAGCTCCTTATCCGCATGTTCTATCGTGGGACAAGCGTCCCTGCCTGTCATCTGAGGTCCGAGACCGAAACGTTCCCGGTCCAACGCCGACATGTCTATTATAGCTTCCAACCGTGCACGATCGTGCAGTCGGGCATTCGCATCCTCCTGCAGCACAAGAGCCTCGCAGAGATCGAGCAGGCGTATCGACGCCCATTCGGTATAATGACAGCCATGATTCTGATGCAGGAAGACACCATTTGCGCGCCCGCAACACCGCCCGGACGAGGGGGGATCGGGGTCATTCGCGTCTCCGGGCCGGATGCGTTTCGAATCACGGATGGGATTACGGGCGCGCGGCCGCGATCCTGGGCCGCGGCGCGCGGGCACACGGTGCACCACGCCAAAATCGTTGCGGAACGCGGCGAGTTGATCGACGACGTCCTCCTGGCCGTTTTCCACGCCCCGCGGTCCTACACGGGTGAGGACGTTGTCGAGATTTCGGCCCACGGCGGTCCCGTTCCGATGCGGCGCATTCTCGGCCGGCTCTATGCCGCCGGAGCGCGGGCCGCCGGACCGGGTGAGTTTACGCAGCGCGCGTACTTGAACGGAAAGATGGATCTGGCGCAGGCGGAGGCCGTCGCCGACATCATCGCCGCCGACACCGACGAGGCCCATCGCCTCGCACAACGACAGCAAGGCGCTGTCCTGAGCCGAGCGGTCGGGGCGGTGCGCGACTCGGTCCTGGGTGTCCTGGCACGTATCGAGGCGTCGATCGATTTTCCAGAGGACGTCGGCGAACTCGACGTCGAGTCCTGCCGCGCCGATCTGGCCGGCGCCGCCGTGGATATCGACCGCCTGCTGGACACGGCCGATGCGGGCATACTGCGTCGCGAAGGGCTCAAAATCGTGCTGGCCGGCCGCCCAAATGTCGGCAAGTCCTCCCTGATGAACGCGCTGCTGCGCGCCGACCGGGCGATCGTGACGCCGATTCCGGGGACCACGCGCGACCTGATCGAGGAAGCCGCGAACATCGGCGGGATTCGGGTCCGGTTTGTCGACACAGCGGGACTGCGCGAGACGTCGGACCCGATCGAGCTGATCGGGGTGGTGCGGTCGCGGGAAAGCGCGGCGTCGGCGGACCTCGCGCTGCTCGTCCTCGACGCCACGGAGGGCATGACGGTGGACGACGACGCCATCCGGGCATCGCTCGGAGCCGTCCCCACCCTCACGGTCCTGAACAAATGCGACCTTGTCCTCGCGCCCCCCGGCGAGCTTTGCGTCTCCGCGCTCACCGGACAGAACCTCGACCTCCTCGAGGCGGCCATTCTCGAGGCCTCGGGACTGGCCGCCCCGCTCGACGACACCTCTGCCGTCGTCACCCACTCCCGGCACCGCCATGCCCTGAGGGACGCGCGGACCCATCTCTCCGACGCGCTCGCCACTGTCGACGCCGCCCTGCCGGCCGATTTCATCTCGATCGACGTCCGCGGCGCCCTCATCGCCCTCGGAGAGATCACCGGTGAGACGGCAACGGAGGACATCATCTCCGAGATATTCTCCCGGTTCTGCATCGGGAAGTAAAGCAGAACACTTAAGCCGCATTATCGACGCTTTAACAACGTTTTAATCACGTTCTAGGAGTTCTGCGCCGCTCGAACGGCGTCCAAAGCAAGCTCGCCCGATCGAGTCCGGCATCTATACCCCAGGGGGGTATAATCAACGTATGAAAGCGGAGACGAGGGCTCAGTTGAGAAACCGGCTGCGGCGAATTGGCGGGCAGGTGGCTGGCCTCGAGCAGATGCTCGACGACGACCGGTACTGCGTCGACATATTGACCCAGGTGGCTGCCGTGAGGTCGGCAATCGACGCGGTCGGGATCGAGTTGCTGACGTCGCACCTGGAAACGTGCGTGGTCGGGCATGGCGGACCGGGCGAGCACGCTTGCGCCCAGCCGCTTTCGAAGGAGGAGCTGGTCGCCGAGGTGCGTTCCACGCTCGATCGCTTTCTGAGATAAGGAGTCATGAGAAATGGAAGCTTTATTTGTTGCCCCGGATATCGAGTGTGACGGCTGCGCGAACAGCATTCGAACCGCACTCGGCGGTGTCCACGGTGTCTCACGCGTGACCGTCGACACGGAGGCGAAGTCCGTCCGGGTGTCGTTCGACTCCGATGCTGTCGACGAGGACCACCTCGCCGAGCATCTGGCCGAAATCGGATTTCCCGTGGGGCGAGAATGAGCATGACCCCGGTCGAGGGGATCGTCGCAGCCGCATGTGCGGCGTCGGCCGTTTTCACGGCCTGGTTTTTCTTCGGCCCAGGCCGGGCCGGCGCGCGCTCCTCCGCAGGCGTCGAGCCAGAGGAACCCCACCCCAACCCTCTCCTTGGACAGGAGAGGGGGAAACGCACTGCATCGACGGATCTTACGGTGACCGGGATGACCTGCGCGGCGTGCGTCTCGCGGGTAGAGCGGGCTCTCCTGCGCACGCCGGGAGTGGCGAGCGCGCAGGTCAATCTGCTGGCCGGACAGGCTGCGGTGGCCTTTGATCCGAATGTGACCGCGCCGGAGCAACTCATTTCGGCGGTCAAACGGATCGGTTTCGGCGCTGCGCCGCTCGCGGCCCCTGAGGAGGCTGGCGTCGAAGCGGCGCGCGAGGCTGCTGCCGTGTTCCGCCGCTTCCTCGTTGCCGCGTGCCTGACACTGCCGGTCGTCGCCGGCAGCATGCTTCCATCGCTATCCCTGCTGGCCAGTCCCCGGGTGCAGTTCATCCTCTCATTTCCGGTCGTCGCCTGGGCCGGCGCGAGCTTTTACCGGGGCGCCTGGCACTCGCTCAGCCGCCGCGAGGCCGACATGAATGTCCTGGTGGCGCTCGGCACCGGCGCCGCCTTCCTGTCGTCGCTGGCCGCCATCGCGCTCCCCGGCCACTTCGCGGCACATGTCTACTTCGAGACAGCCGACGTCATCGTCACCCTGATCCTGCTTGGCCGAACCCTCGAGGCACGAGCGCGCCGGCGCACCGGCGCGGCCATTGCAGGGCTGCTGGCGCTGCGGCCTTCCACCGCCCGCGTCATCCGGTCGGACGGCGCCGAGGTGGACGTGCCCGTCGACTCCCTGCGCTCCGGCGATCGTGTTCGAGTCCGGCCGGGCGAGCGAATCCCCGTCGACGGCTGCGTGGTCGAGGGATCGAGCGCTGTCGACGAGAGCATGCTCACCGGAGAGAGCCTTCCGGTGGAGAAAAGGCCGGGCGACCCGGTGATCGGCGGCTCGATGAACGCGTCCGGCGGGTTCGTGTTTACGGCCACGCGGGTCGGGACGGATACCACTCTTGCGCGGATCGTACAGCTTGTCCGCCAGGCGCAGGTGTCGCGCGCCCCCATCCAGCGCGTGGCGGACCGGGTGACCGGGATCTTCGTCCCGAGCGTCCTGATTGTTGCTGCGGCCACGTACGGACTCTGGTTCACGGTTGGCCACAACCCGGCCGTGGCGTTCGGGTGCCTCATCTCCGTGCTGATCATCGCCTGCCCATGCGCGCTGGGCCTGGCCACCCCGACGTCGTTGATGGTCGGCTCCGGGCGCGGCGCGGAGCTCGGCATCCTGATCCGCAGCGCGGAGGCGCTCGAGCGCGCCGCCGGGCTGGATGTGGTCGCCCTCGACAAAACCGGGACCGTGACCGAGGGGAAACCCCGCGTGACCGGAGTGTATGCATTCGACACCACGGTGCCTGCCCCGTTCCCTTCCTCGGGCGAGGAGAGGGGCGTCGGGGCACTCTTGATGCTTGCTGCCGCTGTGGAGCGGGCTTCGGAACATCCGCTGGCGGCGGCCATTGTTACGGCGGCAGGGACCCCGGACATCGCGCTCCCGGTAACCGATTTCAGGTCTATTCCCGGTCGCGGTGTCGGCGGCGTGGTCGACGGACGGTGCGTTTGGGTGGGGAGTCCGCGCCGGAGCGAAGCGACGGAGGCGGACATTACGCCCTCCGCAAGGAGTCCGCGCCGGAGCGAAGCGACGGAGGCGGACATTACGCCCTCCGCAAGGAGTCCGCGCCGGAGCGAAGCGACGGAGGCGGAC
>JBKQWH010000118.1:0-5316 GCA_052139635.1 Capsulimonadaceae bacterium | reverse complement strand
GAAGTGCCGGTCAGGCCGGTCTTGTAGGCCGTCGATCCCTCCGCGCCCGACGCCGTCGCTCTATAAAGGTTGTATGACGAGGCGCCGCTGCTGGCGGTCCATGATAGCGTTATCTGAGCGTTGCCGGCCGCGGCGGCCACGTTGGTGGGCGTCGACGGCGTGGCGGCCGGCGTTGCAGTGACCTCGCTCGACTGGGTCGACGTGCCGGTTGAGCTGACCGAGGCCAGCTTGTAGAAGTACGCCGTGCCGTTCGTCAGTCCGGAATCCGTGTACGACGTGGTCGTAATGCCCGTTTTGTAAGCGGTGGTCCCCTCGCCGCCGCTGGTCGTCGCCCTGTACAGACTGTACGACGTGGCCCCGCTGGTTGTCGACCACGCCAGCGTAATCAGGGCGTTTCCCGGTGTCGCCGTCAGTCCGGTCGGCGACGTCGCCGGCGTTGCGTACACCTCGCCCGACTGCGTCGAGATTCCCGTGCTGTTCACGGCCGCCAGCTTGTAGTAGTATGTCGAGCCGTTCGTCAGGCCGGTATTGGTGTACGATGTGCCCGTGACTCCCGTGGCGTATGGCGTGGTGCCCTCCGCGCCGGACACCGTGCTGCGGTACAGGCTGTACGATGTTGCCCCGGCACTCGCCGCCCACGAGAGCGCAACCAGTGCGTTCGCCCCGGCAGCCGTCAGCCCCGCGGGCGTCGCAAGCGGCATGGCGCTCGCCTCACTCGACTGAGCCGACGTTCCGGCCGCGTTGACCGATGCGAGTTTATAGTAATAGGCAACGCCGCTCGTCACGCCGGTATCGGTATAAGACGTGCCCGTGAGTTCCGTTTCATACGGTGCGGAGCCCTCGCCGCCGCTGGCCGTGCCGCGGTAAAGGTTGTATGTCGCCGCCTGGCCGGCAGCAGTCCATGAGAGCGTGACCTGCGCGCTGCCGGCCGTCGCGGCCAGACCGGCAGGCGTCGCGGGCACGCCAACCGGGGTGGCATTCGCCTCGTTCGACTGCGCCGACGTCCCCACCCCGTTAACTGCGGACACTCGATAATAGTACGTAGTGCCGTTTTCGACCGCAGTATCGAGGTACGAGGCGCCTGTCGTGGTGGCGTAGACCGTCGACGCTGTGCTCCCGTAAGCGCTCAGGTCGGCCATCAGGTTGTTCCCCTGGAAGCTTCCCCAGCCGGTGGAGTTGTCGTAGCCGGTTACCGAGTTATAGTAGAGGTTGTTCGACCCATCGTTGATATCGTGAAAGTCGGACGGGTATCGCGATTGGGCGAGATAGTAAAGTGCGGGATTGGCGAAGCCGATGGCCGGGAGACCGGCTCCCAGGCGCTTGACATCGACTCCGGCCAGGAATGCCGCCCACAGGGGTGCGGCAGCGCTCGTGCCGTTGGCGCCAACCCAGGTCGGACCGACGTTCGCGGTAGGATTGGTGAACAGAATCGAGTAATAGCCCGTGTCGAAATCTCCATAGAGCGAGACATCCGGCAGGTTTCGGAATGTCGTCGAGCCCTGCGGATTGACCGTGGTGTTGATGGCCGGTACCTGCCACGCGGGAATCGGCCAGTACGCGCTGATCCCACCGCCGCCCCCCGTGCCGGCCACGCCGCGCGACTGATCGCTCGTGTCTCCCCACGACGATTCCTTCACGTAGTCGTAGTTCTGGTCGTCGGTCAAGTTCGTTCCACCGACGGAAAGGACATAAGGCTGCGTCGCCGGGTCCGACGCATTCGTGGTTGGAAAGAGGGTCTCGTCGGAATAGGCCCCGGAATCGCCCGCCGCGACACAAAGCGTCTGCCCCTGAACGGCCATCTGTGCCAGGACCTGGTTTTCGGCGTTCAAGAAGGCGGTGCCGCCCGGCGTATTGAGGATGTCCATCTCCGACGTGCCGTAGGACATGCTGGCCACCTTGACGACATCATCGCTGGCGACCGCATTTAGGAGATCGATGTTTTCCGTGCTATCATTGCTCGGCGCCTGATAGACATAAACACTGTTGATCTCCGGCGCCAGCGCCAGCACCATCTCGATATCGAGCGTAGTTTCGCCCGCGCCGTCCGACGTCGTCGGGACGCCCGTGCCGCCGTCCACCGATACCAATTGCGGAACGACATTGGGAATCCCGTTGTACGACTCGAACTCGCTGATGTCCCCCGGCGTCCAGCCGTCCATTTCCAGGAGCCCAACCGACACCGGAGCCGTCCCGGATACAGGTGGCGTGAAGCCGTAGACGGACCTCACGTCGCTGGGCGCGAGTCCTGCCGCGCCGGAATAGAAGGCCAGATCGGGGGTCAAGGCTTTCCGCTTGCCGGCGAGGGCTAATTGAGAATACCGATGCGGCTCGAGGGAGGTATCCAGCCCCAGGACCGCTACGATTTTGCCGGACAGGGCGCTCGGGATCGTGGGTTCACGATCCGGCGAGATAAACGAACGGCCGGAAACGCTCGTGCCGTGTAGCAGGTGAACGCCGAACGCCGAACCGGCGCCGGCCGCGGTCGCCCGGACCTTGACAATGGCGTTGTTGGGCGATACCGACACGATTGTAAACCCTTGCGAGACGGCATATTCCTTGACCACGGCCACCTGCGCTGCGGTCGGACCGAATTGCTCCGCGAACTGCGTGGGAGTGATATACTTGCCGTAGAGGGCATCGTTCGGATCGTATTCTCGGCGAATCCGGTCGGCAAGCGCCGCCTGGCTTCGCACCGGTAAAACAAATGAAAGCGTCAACGGCTCGGCGTCCGCGAGCCGAGCGAGACTGGACCGTGACGCCTCCGCCGAGATAATGGCCGTGGACTGCGATCCGTCGATCGGTCCTGAAATGGCCGGCGCGATGACGTTCGCCCCGGGCTGTCCCGTGCCGTTCGACTCGCCGCCGCTGGTTGTCGAACGGTATAGGTTGTAGGACGTCGCGCCAAGGCCCGGGGTCCACGACGGTGAGACCTGTGCATTTCCCGCGGTCGCGGTCAGGCCCGTTGGTGTTGACGGTGGCTCGGCGGCCGGCGTGGCGCTCACTTCCACCGACTTTGCGGATGTGCCGGCCGTGCCGACGGCAGCCACCGTGTAGAAATAGGGTACTCCGTTGGTCAGGCCGGTATCAGTGTAGTCCGTCCCTGTTACGCCGGTCGCGTGTGCCGTCGAGCCCTCTCCTCCGGATGTTGTCCCCCGATAGACGCAGTACGAAGTGGCGCCTGCAGTCGCCGACCAGACGAGCGCAACCTGAGTATTGCCGCCGGCTGCCGAAAACCCGACCGGCGTCGACGGCACCACGGCAATCGGAGTCGCCGACGCCTCGTTCGACTGAGCCGACGTGCCACCGGCGTCGACGGACGCCAGCTTGTAGAAATACGACGTTCCGTCGGCCAGACCAGTGTCGGTATATGCGGTCCCCGTCAGGCCGCTCAGATACGGGGTCGAACCTTCCCCACCAGTAGCAGTGCCGCGGTAGAGGCTATACGTCACGGCCCCGGTCGCGGCAGTCCAGGTGAGCGCGACTTGCGCGTTTCCCGCGGTAGCAGTCAATCCCGCCGGCACCCCGGCAAGGGTGCTCGCGGTCGCTTCGGTCGATTGGGCCGATGTGCCGTAAGCGTTCACTGCGGCCACTTTGTAGAAGTACGCGACCCCGGCGCTGAGGCCCGTGTTGGTGTACGACACCAAGGTTATGCCGCTGGCGACTGCGGTGGCGCTCTCGCCTCCGGACGCCGTGCCCCGGTATATGTTATAGCTAGTTGCTCCCGTGCCGGCAGTCCACGCCAGGGCAACCTGCGCAGTGCCGCCGGTGGCGGTCAGGCCGGTGGGAGTCGTGGGCGGGGCGCCGGTGGGCGTCGCCGACACTTCCGTCGACTCGGCCGAGGTTCCAGCGGCGTCGACGGCCGTGACCTTATAGTAATAGGTCGTGCCGGCCGTCAGGCCCGTGTTCGTATACGACGACGCCGTGACCCCCGTCGCGATCGGCGTTGCGCTCTCGCCCCCACTCACGGTGCCGCTATACACGGCGTAAAACGCCGCGCCGGTGACCGAGGTCCAGGTGAGAGCGACCTGATTGACGCCGGCCGTGGGGGTCAGGCCCGTCGGGATGCCGGCAATGGTGATGGCCGAAGCCTCGGACGACTGTGCCGAGGTCCCGGCCGCGTCGACAGCCGACACCTTGTAATAGTATGTCGAGCCGGCTGTCAGGCCGGTATTAGTGTACGAAGCCGTGGTGATCCCGGTGGCGACAGGCGTCGCGCCCTCGCCGCCGGACGCGGTGCCGCTATAGACTGCGTAGGACGCCGCGCCCGAGACGGCAGTCCACGAGAGCGCGATCTGGGTGTTCCCACCGGTAGCAGTCAGGCCTGTCGGGACGGCGGCAACGGTGATCGACGACGCCTCAGTCGACTGGGCCGATGTGCCGTAGCTGTTCAGCGCGGCCACCTTGTAATAATAGGTCGTTCCCGCCGTCAGGCCCGTGTTCGTGTAGGAGACGGTCGTGACACCGGTAGCGATGGCAGTGGCGCTTTCGCCGCCGGACGCCGTTCCGCGGTAGACGTTGTAGCTCGTCGCGCCTGTGCTGGCCGTCCAGGCCAGGACAACCTGCGTGGTACCGCCGGTGGCAGTCAGGCCGGTCGGGGCGGCCGGGGCAGTGCCGGTCGGCGTTGCGGAGACTTCGGACGATTGGGCCGAGGTCCCGGCTGCGTCGACGGAGGCGACCTTGTAGTAGTATTTCGTGCCCGCCGTCAATCCCGTATTCGTGTAGGACGCTGTTGTGACCCCGGTGACGATCGGGGTGGCGCTCTCTCCGCCGGTGGCTGTTCCGCGATACACCGCATACGATGCGGCCCCTGTTGTCGCGGTCCAGGTCAGGGCAACCTGATTAACTCCGGCGGTGGCGGTCACGCCTGCCGGCACGCCGGCGATTGTGATCGCGGACGCCTCCGTCGACTGCGCCGACGTGCCGTAGCTGTTTAGTGCGGCCACTTTGTAGTAGTACATCGATCCGGCCGTCAGACCCGTGTTGGTGTAAGACGCCGTCGTCACGCCCGTCGCGATGGCCGTGGCGCTCTCGCCGCCGCTCGCCGTGCCCCGGAATATGTTGTAGCTGGTCGCCCCTGTGCTGGCCGTCCACGAGAGGGCGACCTGCGTTGTGCCGCCGGTAGCGGTCAGGCCGGTCGGGGCGGCCGGGGCAGTGCCGGTCGGCGTTGCGGAGACTTCGGACGATTGGGCCGAGGTCCCGGCTGCGTCGACGGAGGCGATCTTGTAGTAGTATTTCGTGCCCGCCGTCAATCCCGTATTCGTGTAGGACGCTGTTGTGACCCCGGTGACGATCGGGGTGGCGCTCTCTCCGCCGGTG
>JBKQWH010000117.1:0-12989 GCA_052139635.1 Capsulimonadaceae bacterium | reverse complement strand
CTGAGCGATTTGCGGTAGGCGGCAATCGCTTCGGTATTCTTGTGGACTTGCGCGAGTGCATCTCCTAGAATACTGTATGCTGGCGCGCTTTCGGGCTCTTCCTTGAGGATTTTCTCGCAGAGGGACTGCGCCTCAGTGGAATTGCCCTGCATCATGGCTCGGTCAGCCTGACGCAGCAACCCTTCGATGTCAATAGTCGGCCGGGTCGCGCGCTGTGCGGCCCCGGAGGCACCGGCAATCGGTCCCGGCTCTCGGATAACCGTCGACGCCGATCCGGTCTGCTTCGGTCGTGGCGCTCTCAATGAGGCATCGTATTGTGAGCGCCTGTCAGGGTCGCTCAATGTTCGATACGCCTGGTTGATCTGCGTAAATATACGCTGCCCGAGCACCTTGTCTTCCACAAGATCGGGATGAAACTTGCGAGCTAATTCCCGATACCTCTTCTTTATGTCATCTGCAGTTGCCGCAGGGGACAGACCCAGCACCTCATAAAAATTACGTTGAAGGTGCATCATCGTTTGCTCCATAAATCAATATGTATGAATACTTTGTTTCTACAACCAAATCCCCACGGGCGCACAGCCTGTTCGTCGCTCGCTACCGACTTTTGATCACCTCCTTGTACGCCTGTCTGCTATTTTGGAATTTAAGCTATACGCTATTTTAGCCCATAAACGCGAGAATTACACAAAATTGTCGGCCGTAACGAAAATTTATTTGATTGTACGATAGCCATCAATTAATATACAATACGGTCGGATTGTGATAAATAATCAACCATTCGGATCTGCGTTGTTCATCAAGCCGCCAAAGTAGCCGCCGTAGAATTGCACAAGGACAAACAGGACCTTAATGCCGACCGCGATCGTGATGATGACCCTCCACCAAACCACTTTGGCCTTGAGCTGTACCATCGCCTCCTGCTCAAAGTGCTCGGCGATCTTATCCATCATTACGTCGATGTCTCCGGTCGTCTCGCCGATGCTGAGCATCGAGAGGACGATTGCCGGCAAGGCACGGGTTCTGGACAACGCATCGACAATTCCCCCCCCGGCTTCCATCACGGGAATCGCATTCATCAAGCGCGTCGCCAGAAACGCGTTACCACACGCCTCCGCGGCGCCGCGGACCCCGTTCGAGACCGTGATGCCGGCGGCGTAGAGTGACGCGAGAGTGCGGCAGAACCTGGCGACGGCGATCAGACGGACCACACCGCCAATGCCCGGTATCATTGCCATCACGGTATCCACCATGTAGCGGGCGTGAAACGCAAGCTTGCTGGCGACGTAGATGCCAAGACCGAGCCCCAGAAAGGTCAGCAAAGGCAGAATCGCTTGATCGAAATACGCAGCGTAGTTAGGCTCTCCGCCGGTGAACATCGGGGCGACAATCAGGAACAATGGGGGCAGTAGAAAAACGCACGCAAACGTGATGCACGGTTCAATTGTGGCATTCTTGATATCGTTCTTTAACGTGTGCTCCAACTCGAGGCTTTGCGCGATCCGCGAGAACATCGGTCCGGGCGAGCCGCTCATTTCGCCGGCGGCAATCATCGCCCGGTGCTCCGGTCGAAAGATCCATGGAAACCGCGCCATTGCGTCGCTGATGCGTCCACCGGGCCCGACAACGTCGCGCATTTGCGCCAGGTACTTGCGCAATGTGCTGTTCGAACTGTCCTTTATCAGGGCATCGAAGGTCATTTGCATCGGCACGCCGGCGTTCATGAGAGCCGCCAGTTGCCGGTACACAACGGCAAGGTCGCGCAGGGAGACGCCGGAGTAGATGCGGAGAAACAGGTTCTCCAGCATCCATGTCCAGGTGACGGGCGGTGGATTGTATGTCCGGGCGTACGGGAACGCGGCCTGCGGCCGCGCATTGACACTGCCTCGATCGGCGAGTGCAACGCCACGGGCTTGAGGCACCGCAGTGGGTACGACGCGCATGACGTAGTAGCCCTGATCGCGCACTAACCCGACTGCCGTGCGCTCGTCGGCAGCCTCAAGCGAACCTGACACCGCGCGTCCCGCGGAATCCCTGGCTTCATAGGAAAAAAGCATAGTCCCAACCTCTAAGACGCGTTCACGGGTCCAACAAGTTCCCCATGCCTCAAGTTCCATTACGGCCGGCTCGACCCTGGTGCGCGACGCTCCAAACCCGTCACGCCGGTGGAGGACAGGCTCGCTCGACGCGGGTTCCCTCCGACAAACGAAGCGCCCGCGCCAAAACAGTCTCCGCGGGCAGTACGGCCGTTGCCGGCGCAAATAGATCGGGCGCAATCTCGGCGAGTGGCGCCAGAACGAAGGCCCGCTCGTACATCCGGGGGTGCGGGAGAGTTAGCCCCGGAATCGACAGGGAACGGTCATCGTATAGCAGCACGTCGATGTCTATAACGCGCGGCCCCCAGCGAACGGTTCGCTCCCGCCCCATCGACCGCTCGATGCCAAGGGCCTCGACAAGCAGCCCGGCCGGTCCGAGTGTGGTCGCAACACGAACAACGGCGTTAAAGAAGTCGGGTTGGTCCGTGACGCCGACGGGCGCCGTCCGATAGAGCGACGAAACCGCGTCGATCTCTATTCCCGATACGGCGCCCAGGCGCTTCATGGCCTCGGCCACGGCAATCGCGGCATCGCCAATATTGGCGCCGAGTCCGAGATAGGCTGTCGCCGGCCGTCCTGCCGGCGGTGCAAGAGCTCCGTCGTCGGTCATTGTGTCAGTCGCCCAGCTTGAGGACACTCATGAAGGCCTCCTGCGGAATCTCCACACTGCCGATGGCCTTCATGCGCTTCTTGCCCTCCTTCTGCTTTTCGAGGAGTTTGCGTTTACGGGTGATGTCACCGCCGTAGCATTTGGCAATGACGTTTTTGCGCATGGCGGAGATGCTTTCCGCAGCGATGACCTTTGCTCCAATCGTGGCCTGAATCCGCACCTCGAACTGCTGACGAGGGATGATCTCCTTCAGCTTCTCGACAAGCTGCCGGCCGCGTCCGTACGCCTTGTCACGGTGGGTAATGAACGAGAGCGCGTCGACGGGATCTCCATTCAACTGGATATCGAGCTTGACCAGTTTGGACTCCTCGTAGCCCGCCATCTCATAATCAAACGACGCATAACCCTTGGTGCGGGATTTGAGCTGGTCAAAGAAATCCATCAGGATTTCATTGAGAGGCAGCTTGTAATGGATCATCACGCGATCACGCGCCGGATAATCGGTGCGAATATACACGCCGCGGCGGTCGCGTGCGAGGTCCATCACGGTACCGACATATGTCGACGGTATGATGATCGAAGCCTCCACGTACGGCTCGTCCATGGATGCTATGGATGTCAGAGGCGGCAGATTGGCGGGGTTATCGATCTGCTCCATCTCACCGGAAGTCAGATGAATGTTATAAATCACGCTGGGCGCCGTCGCAATTAGAGTCAGGTCAAACTCCCGCTCCAGCCGTTCCTGCACGATATCGAGGTGCAGCAGCCCGAGAAACCCGCACCGGAACCCGAAACCGAGCGCCGCCGAAGACTCGGGCTCGAACGTGAGGGCCGCATCGTTGAGCTGCAGCTTTCCGAGCGCCTCTTTGAGGTCTTGATACTGGTTGCTGTCGACGGGGTACATGCCGCAAAACACGACGGGCTTAGCCTGCCGGTATCCGGCAAGAGCCTCGACAGCGCCTCCCAGGGCGATTGTCATCGTATCGCCGACCCGGCACTCACCGACCGTCTTCACGCTGGCCGTGACATAGCCGACTTCGCCTGACTGCAGGAGATCGGCGTTTTTCATGCGCGGCGTGAAGTACCCCACCCCGTTTACGTCGAAGATCTTCCCGGTCGACATCATCTTGATCTGGGTTCCGGGCATCACCTCGCCGTCGATAACTCGGACATAGGCAACGACTCCGAGGTACGGGTCGAAATGGCTGTCATACACCAGGGCGCGCAGCGGTTTGCCGGGATCTCCGCTCGGCGGCGGCACGCGGTGGACGATGGCTTCCAGGATCTCCTGCGTGCCGATGCCCTCCTTTGCGGAGGCGCGAATGGCATCGGTGGCATCGATCGCCAGCAGCTCCTCGATCTCCTCGGCCACGCGGTCCGGATCGGCGGCGGGAAGGTCGATCTTGTTAATCACGGGAATGATCAGCAGATTGCTGTTCATGGCGAGATTGACATTGGCAAGGGTTTGGGCCTCGACCCCCTGCGCGGCGTCGACAACCAGGATGGCGCCCTCGCAGGCGGCCAGACTGCGAGACACCTCGTAGGAGAAGTCGACATGCCCCGGAGTGTCGATGAGGTTCAGCTCATAGTCGATTCCGTCCTGAGCGCGATAATTCAAGCGAACGGACGCCATCTTGATCGTGATGCCACGTTCGCGTTCGATGTCCATCGAATCGAGAAGTTGTTCCTGCATGTGCCGGCGTTGGACAGCGCCGGTGAACTCGATCAATCGGTCCGCCAGAGTGGACTTGCCATGATCGATGTGGGCAATGATGCAGAAGTTGCGTATCAGCTTTTGGTGGTCTTGATCTTCCATATTTTGTGTGCGTGCTCGACCGCATGTTCGAGATGCTGAGCGGCATCCTCTATTGTACCAGATGGCACGGCTCGCCGGGCCGGCGGCACTGGGACAATTCCGGTTTCCGGAACCAACCCGGACTCCTTGCGGAGGGCATAATGTCCGCCCCCGTCGCTTCGCTCCGGCGCGGACTCGCTCAGTGGACGCCGTGGATGCGGTGGATATTGAGCTCCGGCCGCGCGGCAATTGTGGCTCTCGTGCGCTTCACACCATGTTGGGTCGAGCACAGACAGGCACGGAGGCCTGTCGCACGATAGGAATAATCGGCGGGCCGATCACTGGTGCGAGCTTCTGGCGAGTGCGCGCCGCAGGAAGCCGCCGGTCTCCGCCAGGGTCTGCTGGGCGTCGGCCAGCGTCTTTCCGGTCGACACCATGACGATGGCTACCTTCGCCGATCCTTCCGCTACTTCGAGGGCGGCCCTGGCCTCCGCAAGTGTGCAGCCGGTCACCTGTGCGACGATGCGGGTGGCACGCGCAACCAGTTTGGTATTGGTCGCCTGGAGGTCCACCATCAGGTTTCCGTAGGTCTTCCCGATCTCCATCATGGCGCCGGTGCTGATCATGTTCAGGACCATCTTCTGCGCTGTGCCGCTCTTCAGGCGTGTCGAGCCGGCAAGAACCTCCGGGCCGACGACAACGGCAATGACAATGCCCGCAGCGGCGTCGAAGTCCGACGGCTGATTGTTTGTGACGACCACCGTAGCCGCTTCACGCTTTCTCGCCTGGAGGAGAGCCCCGAGGACAAAGGGAGCCCGGCCGGAGGCGGAGATACCCACAACCGTGTCGTTCGAGTTGACGTCGGCCTCGATCATGGCGGCGGCGCCGCCGGCCAGGTCATCCTCGGCGCCCTCGACAGCGTGAAACACGGCATCCGGTCCTCCGGCGATAATGCCGAGAACCATCTCCGGGGGCACGCCGAACGTAGGCGGGCACTCGGCGGCGTCGAGCACGCCCAGACGGCCGCTTGTTCCTGAGCCAACATAGATCAGTCGCCCACCGGACCGAAACGAGTGGACAACGCGGTGCACGGCGCGCGCGATGTTCGGGATTTGCACCTCGACGGCCGCGGCGACGCGCGCATCCTCGGCGTTTATGACGCGCAGGCGCGCCTCCGTGTCCATCGAGTCGATGTTCATCAGGTCGGGGTTGAGGGCTTCCGTGGTCAATCTTGCCAGGGCGGCAGTTTCGTGGTGAATCTCATGGGACATAATATGCGGCCTTTCATCGAGAATGCGTATGTGATATAATTGTGTGAAAAACGACTACTCAGCAACAGGGGTGATAGACAAGTTATGCCGACCTATGGTTACGAGTGCACGGCCTGCCGCAACCAGTTCGAGACCGTACAAAGTGTTAAGGACGCTGCCTTGACCATTTGCGACAAGTGCGGCGGAGTGCTTCGCAAGCTCATTTTCCCCGTTGGGATCGCCTTCAAGGGCTCCGGATTCTATGTGAACGACTACGCCGGCAAGTCCCGAGATAAGTCCGAACCCAAGGCCGAGCCGGTAACGGCCGCCGAAACCAAGACCGACACGAAGTCGGAGCCCAAGGTTGAAACCAAATCGGAGGCACCCGCTCCAGCAGCTTCTACTCCGTAGACCGCACGCCTCAATAAAATAGCTCCGCGGATCGACAGGTCCGCGGAGCTATTCACATCGAATGGAACCTGCCTACTTCCTGGTTGTGATCAGCAAATGGCCGGATACCTTGTCGTACTGAACGTTAACGTCGAGCGCCTGCGGGAGGAACGACAGCGGCACCATCGTCCGGCCCTTCGCCAGATACGGCGCGGCCTGCATGGTGGTCGCCTTGCTGTTCACGGTAGCCTGACGGTCGCCGATTTTCAGCACGATATCCTTCGTGTCGCTTTGCGCGTGAACGATCCCTGTCCGCTGCTGCCATGTTAGCGACCCTCCCTGATACTCGAATATCTGGCGGATTGGCCCGAACATGACACCTTCACGAGCGGCAAGCGGCCGGTCGATGCGGATCGGAACGGCGTTGAACATCACCTTCATCTGTCCCTTGGCCCGCAGGAGGCTGGCGGCAGGCGTGTGAATCAGGTACGGAGCGCGCTGAAGCGCGGGGGCGGCCGTGTGAATTGCGATGACCCTCGGCGCGGCCGAGACCGCTGCATTCAGTTTGATCGCGCTGGCCGGCGAGACAGCAATCCTGACAACCGGTTTCGCAACCGGAACGGCAACCTTGATGCTCGCCTTTTGGGCAACCGGCGCGGCAATCTTGACGCTCGCTTTTGCGATGACCGGTGTGGCAATCTTGATGCTCACTCTTGCGGCCGACACGGCAATCGTCTTGAGGCTGGGCCGCGTCAGGGTCGGCTCGGTCATCATAACCTGAACCGTGTGTGCGTCCCGGGTTATGAGCGAGGGCGCCTGGATACCCGCGAGGGCGGTCTTGCCGGATTCGGAAACGACCGGAGCGCCGGAAACCCGCGCAACGGGCATGGGCTTAAACCCTGCGGCCGGCGTGGCGGTCTGGCGGGCCGGTATCGGCGTGGCGGTATCGGGAATATACGGATCGGAAAGCTGAGACTCGGGATGCAGTCCGCCGGTCTGATCGAGTAGATCCAGACGCTTGGCCATCATCACCGGGCGCAGCAGGCCGAACCGCGACGGCAGGGATTCCATGGAGAGCAGCGGCGACGGCCGGCGCGCGGCGCCGGTTGCTTTGATCAAACCGGGCGCGACGGAACTGCGGGAGGGCCCAACGATCCCCGTAGCCGTGCTCGGAATAAAAGGATCCGAAAGCTGCGTGTCGGTGAGGTTAGTATCCGGCACGCCCGCTGTCCGCGCCGCAATCATCATCGGCGTTGGACGGACGGCATGGTTGCGACTTACTCGACCGGCGGGACTGCTGATCGGAGCCGTGTGCTTGAACGCGGCCACGGTCCGGACCGGAGCGGGAGTGTCCGTCAGGTCGGTGCGCAGCGGAGTCTGACCCCCGGGGTTGTTCACGTATACACGGAGCACCTGGGCGGGTCCCACGTTCTGGGCGTCGTCGTAACCGTACGCCTCAATCGTATGGTAGCCGTTCGTATATCCGGTTGTGTCCCAGTCATACTCGTACGGCGCATAGTTGCGCAGGGTCTTGAAGGTTCGGTCGATAAACAACGATACGTAGGGATCTTTGCCGTCGGGAGCCGTCGCCTTCAACTCGATCTTAACCGTGCCGCTAACGTTCTCATTCGCCACGGGGGTGACATACGACAACTCCGGCAGTGCGCTGGTCGCGGGTATCTCCGGGGAGGAAACCTGGGGAGCAACGGCGGGAGCATCGCTGACATACACGAACGAGGTCTTCTGAGAGACGACCTCCGCGTCAACCGCCACGGCGCGCACGACCACGGCGTGTGTGCCCGCGGAGAGCTGCGAAGCATCAATCAGGAAGGAGATCACCCCGCGGGCCTCCGGGGCTTCCAAATGCTTCGTGTAGGCGTTGGTTCCGTCCACGTAGAGTTCGATCGAGGCGATGGCGTTGCTGTCAGTACCCTGATAGAACGCGGACACCTCAATCGGCTTGCTTCCAGTGTAATTTGTATGGGGTTTCGGGCTCAGCACAACAATGGCGAGATCATCATCAGATTGGGCCACTGTCGGGCTTGGCGCCGCGTAGGCGCGGTGAGGGCCGGCCACTGAAGCCGTCATGGCAGTTGCCATCACGATTGCCGCAGTCGTCACGCCGCTGGCCGAGGATTTCATAGCGAACGCCTCCAGGAGAGATGTGTTGTGTCGTTTAGATATCGAATTGACCGGTCGCCGCGCGGCATGTTTCAATCCTCACTCGGCGCTCGGACCGGGTGCAACTGTCGGTAAAACATGAATAAGGTGGGATAGTACCCCTGCGGCCGGTCACCGGCCGCGTGCATGTAGGCTCGCGAGCGATGCTCGACCAAAACTAATGGTGCGCAGATACTTTAGCACAGTCAGCACAAGTTGTCAAGTAGTAGAGGCTTGTTTTGTGAGCGGTATGCGTTATCGTGGGAATTCCAGGACGCGAGCCGGCGAGGAATAACCGCGTCACGCGGTTACATGGGTGCAGTCGAGGTTGCGCACCCTTCAACCACACACATGAAGCAGCGAGGCTATACGTGTACCGCACAGGGCGGAGACACGAAACGCCTCGCTGCTTCGGGATTCGGGCGGCTGGCGAAAGGCACCATTCATGACCCGCCGGTGAATGACATCACCCGGAGGCACGCCGTCCCTTGAGGCTAAAATGGATTAGCCTTCGCCACCGCCCTGTAAACTACTTGTTGCCAATATTTTGTTACCTCCTTTGCTCATGAGAGATAGGATCATTATTCCACGGAGTCGCCTGCTTGTCAAGAGACCGGCTCAATGATATGAAACTGTACGCGAATCCCATTATCCCCACCAGAACTGGCTGGCGATGATAATATACAATCCGACCAGCGCGGCACCCTCCAGCCAGATCGATTCCCCGTCGTAAACCACCACAGTGCTCACGAGTGTCGAGAGGAACAGCGCAACCACTAAAAGCGGCTTCATCACCAGCGTGAGGTGGGGTCCACCGATCACGTAGCTCAGGAGGCAGAGAACAGGCGTAAGGCACAGGGCCACCTGCAGTCCGCTGTTCAGGATTACGCTCACCGCATAATCCATCTGATTCCGGCGGGCCAATTGAACCGCCACAGCGTTCTCAACCGCGTTTCCGGCGATTGCTACGATCACCAATCCGGTGAAGGCCTGCGAGATGTGCAGGCGGAGAATGGCGGGCGACATGGCGTCGACAAACCAGTCGGATACGAACGCGGAACCGATTCCGGCCATAACCAGAAGGCCGGCGGACATCCACATCGGCCACAACGCCGGCGCAGCCTGTTCTTCGGCATCCTCCTCGACGACGGGGGCTGATCCACGCAATGAAACCGGGAGGCTGGCCAGAAAAACGATCAGCAGCACGAGCGAGACGACAATAGTGGCCGGCTCGATGTGACCGGCCGCGGGAGCATGGACCTGAGTTGCGATGGTTGGCATCATGATGGCCGCGACAGCGAGCATCATCAGCGACGAAATCGTTCGTGGCTGCTCGCGAGAGAAGCGCTGCATTCCGTTCACGGCTCCTCCGGCCATAATGGCCAGGCCAAGGACGAGCAGATTGTTCGCCAGAATCGAGCCAACCAGCATCGACTGCACGACTGTGATCAAGCCGGCCCGCAAGCCGAACACCCCGACGCACATTTCCGGCAAATTCGCGAGAGCACCCTGCAGCACGCCGGTGGCGCCGGGTCCCAGCCGTTCCCCCACCTGTTCCGTTGACATGCTGACCGTCGCGGCCAAGAGCGCCAGCGCGATCCCGGCGACAGCGAACCGCGCTACCGGAGGAGCATGCATGCCGTTCGCGACGCCGGCAGCAATCGTGCCGGCAACTGCCAGGAGGATAATTACCCGCTCCCGGGGCGCGAGCGCATTCATCGTGTTCGTCTCCTTCCCCGACTGGGCACCACACTTCCGAGCACCTGCCCCGCACGAGACACCTCTTGTTGTTGGCGGATGCATGGTCGATTTGTGTCGATCGGATTTGTGGAGATCATAGTTGAGACCGGACGCGGTCGTTTCAACCGCGGCCAAAGTGCGCCGCCTGTACTCGTTGCCCCCGACGGCGACAACGGGCGCCCGAAGGTTCGTCCCCGTATTCCCTAAGCGATCGCCTCATCGGGAACGATCCATCCCCGAGGTGCATTATGCATGCGATGCCCCGTGTGGAGCATCTCCACGAAATCCCACTTATTGATCAGGAGGTTATTCATGGCAATTCGCAAGGCCCAGGCCGAGTGGAAGGGCGACTTATTCAGCGGGGCGGGCTCGATGTCGCTCGGCAGCGGAGCGTACTCGGGTGCCTACACCTTTAAGTCACGCATGGAGGACGGCGTGGGCACGAATCCGGAGGAACTCATTGCCGCCGCCCACGCCGGCTGCTATTCGATGGCCCTTACGGCAATGCTCGCCGGCGCCGGCCACACCCCCGAGAGTGTCCGCACGCAGGCGCTGGTCCACTTCGATAAGGTCGACGGCGGGTTCGCCATCACGCGCATTCAGTTGGAAACGGTGGCGACCGTCCCGGGACTCGACCCTACCGCGTTCGCGGAGTTCGCTAACAAGGCCAAGACGGGCTGTCCAGTCTCGAAGGCGCTTGCCGCCACGGAGATTGTCCTGAACGCCAGCCTCGCCTGAACGGCCAACAGCGCGGCAGCCGCCAATCCCCCTATCCATACGGGGGACCAGTGCAGCAACGGTGTTCAAACGCCCGACTATTGTTTGCACTCAAACAACAAACGCCGGAGACGGCAGTTCGGCCGTCTCCGGCATGCTTCTGTTAGATCCGCCGCCATCTAAAGCACGGCGGCCGCGATCACGTTATCAGGTAATTACCAGCGGTCGCTGCGGTTTCCGCCGTAGCCACCACCGCCGCCGCTACTGCCGCGACCGCCACCGCCATAACCGCTGCCGCCACCGCCGCGGTTTCCTCCACCGCTCCCGCCGTATCCGCCGCCACCGCTGCTAATGCCGCCGCCGCCGCCGCCGGGACGTGGGCCGCGGTCTTCACGCGGACGCGATTCATTCACCACAAGCGCACGGCCACCGACATTACGGCCGTTGATTGCCGCGATCGCCTGCTGGGCCTCATCCTCCGACGCCATCTCGACGAACCCGAAGCCACGGGACTGGCCCGTATAGCGGTCCGTGACCACCTGGGCGCTCGCCACGTTGCCGGCCTCGGAAAAGAGATCGTGTAGCTGCTGATCGGTCGTCTGATAGCTCAGATTACCGACATAGAGTTTTGTCGCCATTCCTTTGATGGCTCCTTTCGGTGTGTGAACAACGCTCCTCAACAATCTTGGAGCTTAATCTAGGACAGGCCTTCTTCTCGTCACAGGACAGCCTACGTTCGGAGGTCTCGGACTCGGCAAACCGAAGGAACCGGATCGTCACGGAAGTGGCGGCAAACTATTCGCGAAAAAGAAAGGCAACCGGGCCGACCCCCGGCATCGACCAATTATACCACGGCACTTAAATCTGGTCAAACACTAATTTTAGCAGACGAAAGGCGGTGCTCCTGGTAACTTATCTCTCTCATTATGAAGGATTCAATACGTTATTTCCCGATAGTCAGGGATGTTTCACGGCCGGTCATCAGTTCGACCGTCCGCGATTCTCGCCGCATTTGCCCGACGTTCGTCTTGACAAAGGCATTGTGGCTCCGTATAATATCTCGTGCAGTGCGCCGGTGGCGTGCCGAAGTAGCTCAGTTGGTAGAGCAGCTGTTTTGTAAACAGCGGGTCGCGGGTTCGAGTCCTGTCTTCGGCTCCAGGTGTGCCGCGGTGTCCATTGCCGATACAATGTGGGTCGATGTCCGAGTGGCTAAAGGAGGCGGTCTGTAAAATCGTCGGAGCAATCCTACGCAGGTTCGAATCCTGCTCGGCCCACCAAACGAGCCGCCGCGAAACCAGGACGTTTCGCGGCGGTTCCGCCATTTACTCACTCACGTGGGTGCGGCGGTCGATGCCCGGAACGTTAAGTGAACGAAGACGTTGCCCACGATCGGTAAAAAGTCCGGGCGTAATCTTGACATCGGTTCGAGCAAACGGTATAATTCGACGGTTCTGTCCATCCAAAAGCAGAGCTTTTTTGTTGCTCCGGCAAATGTGCAGTCGGGCGTTCGCAGCCTGCTGCCGTACTAACGCCCACGTAGCTCAGTGGTAGAGCACTTCTTTGGTAAAGAAGAGGTCATGGGTCCGATTCCCATCGTGGGCTCCAGAATTATCGTGGGGCATCCAGGCCTGACGAATGGTGGCGCCGCCATGACGGTGCGGCCCCAGAACCGTTCGGTCAGAACTTGATTCAATTGGAAGGGAAGTGAGCGTACTATGGGGAAGGCGAAATTCGACCGCAGCAAACCACATGTGAATATCGGCACCATTGGCCATGTCGACCACGGCAAGACTTCGCTGACAGCCGCGATCACGAGTGTTCTCGCCAAGGTCGGCAAGGCACAGGTCAAGCGCTATGAGGATATCGATGCGGCTCCGGAAGAGAAGGCGCGCGGCATTACCATCAACACGGCGCACGTCGAGTATGAAACCGACGCCCGCCACTACGCGCATGTCGATTGTCCGGGCCACGCCGACTACATCAAGAACATGATCACCGGCGCCGCGCAGATGGATGGCGCTATCCTGGTGGTCTCGGCCGCCGACGGCCCGATGCCGCAGACCCGCGAGCATATCCTGCTGGCCCGGCAGGTGGGCGTGCCGTGCATCGTGGTGGCGCTGAACAAAGTGGATATGGTGGACGATCCCGAGCTGCTCGAGCTGGTGGAGCTGGAAGTGCGCGAGCTGCTGACGAGCTATCAATTTCCGGGCGACAATTTGCCGGTGGTGAAG
>JBKQWH010000116.1:0-5511 GCA_052139635.1 Capsulimonadaceae bacterium | reverse complement strand
GGCATATCTGGCTTTTTAGATGCCAGTCCTGATTCCGAGATTTCCGTGCTTTCGGTGCTTTCCGTGGTTAAATCCTACTCCTAATTCTCCGAACCTCTCCGAATTCCGTTTGTGCCGGTTTACGCGGACTGTGGACCGCGGTAGACACATCCGGCGGTGCAGGTCTCGTGGAGTGCGACGCGGCTCAGTTGGGGAAGTTGGGGCTTGAGGCGATCCCAGATCCAGCGGGCGATGTTTTCACTGGTGGGATTCTCGAGCCCGTCAATCTCGTTCAAGTAGTAATGATCGAGGGCGGCGACCACAGGCGCGGCCGCCGCGGCGATGTCCGCGAAGTCCATAACCCACCCGGCCTCGTCATCCACCGGGCCCTCCACATGCACCTCGAGGCGAAATGAGTGTCCGTGAAGCCGCGCGCATTTATGGTTAGCAGGCACGCCGGGCAATCGGTGGGCCGCCTCGAACGTGAAAACCTTAAAAATCTCCATAGTCATCGCTTTCGCGAGGTCCGGACGACAACGACAGGCTGCCCGGAACATCACGTCTTTCCGATCCGCTCCGCATAGTATACCAGAAGCCCGCTCGAGCGATTCATTCCTGAGTCAGATGACGGCCAAACTACCTGTTCGGAGTGATGTTCATCCTTATCTGCAATAGATTTATCATAGCGTATACGCTTTGGCCCGGTACAATTCGCAGACTTTTTCTCACGGACTTGGCGAGAAGTAAGTTCGTGTGGTAAGATGACACGCGGCAATGTCGTTCGGCGACAGAATCCGGGGCAGCCCGGTGCCTGACGCGTCACATCGAATTTGGCGAATCATTCATAAAAATCGCCGACAGAGACGGGACTTTCAATACTGGTTCGGATCAAGCAGGAACTCGACGGCTCGATACCGAACTAGACCGGACATCATGGCGGTGTAACTGCCGGCAAGGTTTGCGCTCGACGGAGGCGCACGTTTCCAGGAGGATCATTTTGGAGTCTTCGGCCTTTCCACAGATCGAGATGGAGCCGTTCCCCACCCTGACATGGGACGGTTACATCTGGTCCGGCGAAATTGTGTTGCCGGCGTTCGCGGATTTTGCCGCGTCGCTTGGACCGCACGACAACGAAGGCCGTCCTGCCGGGACGGCGACCCTGCACATCAAGACATTCGACGACGAGCCGTCGCTTCCGATCGCGGAGCAGGTGAAGGCCTATCGTGACTTTCTCGACCGTCAGGCTTCCATCCGCGAGGCGGTGGTTACGGCCCTCTTCGAGCAGTACCCGGCCCTTCAACAAGCGTTTGCCGACGACGCGCCCGTGTTCATGCCGGATATTTGCGAGGCCTCCGAGTTGAAAGCCATGCTGGGGATGCCGACCGTGCACATCCTCCCGGTCGCACGGGAGGGGATCGCCTATGTCGGCCTCCAACTGGAGTGCGCGTGGGATCTCGAGCACGGCGTCGGTGTCATGCTCTATCGCGACCGTATTCTGGAGATCGGCTACGCGGAGACCGCATTCCGGGAATGGATCGCCGAGCAGGATGAGACGGACTAACGTCGCTGGGTAGACGCACCGTCGCCAGGAACGCCTTCCGGAACTCAAGGGAAATCCTTCGTTCAGGCTTTGCCCGGTTAGGGATATGCGGTGATCATTGTGGTCAAGCTGCGGCGCCGCGGTTAACAGGTTGAACTTCGCCTCACGCCACAGTGTAATCAGTCTGGCCGGTTGAGGAGCCGGAATCAGCAGCGCACTGATGAAAACGTTAGTGTCCAGGACTACTCGCATCAGGCTTGGAGAAGGACAGTCTGCCGCATCTCCTCGCGAACGCTCAGGGCGGCTTCGTCGATGATCGCTTGCAGTTCGTCGGCGGGAACGTCCGAGAACTTGTCCCTGGCCTCAGCGATGGTCCGGTCGAGCACCAACCATTTCACGGCCTCCTCCACGAATCTGGACATATCGCCCTTCTTCATGCCGCGCTGCGCCAGGAAGCTTCGGAGCGCGGTGTCGGTTTCCTTGGAAACCGACACCGTCCAGCGTGTCATCGTGTTTACAGCCATTTTATTATAGTCTCCCCATATTAAGCGGACGGAGCGGCTGCCTTCACGAGCCGCTGAAGTTGTCCGGTGTATGATTCTACCGCGAACGAAATCGGATTCGCCGCATTCGGCGGAGAACCAGACAATTGGTTTCGGTCCGCGCTTATCGCGACCCGGCCGTCCGCAGGTGCGGCCCCACGTAGCCGACGATGACTTGTTTCGCCTCATCGTCCCTCACAAAATAGATCGACACACAGTTCGTCGTGTTCGGAAAAAGCGTCACATGCTCCTCCATCTGAACGCGCGCGTTGCCGACCTGGATCTGACGCTCATCGCCGTACTTCGTCGACGCGGTCTGCGAATCGCACTGCGCGTATTCGTATCCCCGTTCCCCAAACCACTCCCGCAACGACTGCTTGACTCCCCCGCGCCGGTACGTGATGTCGGCCAGTTCGCGCACGGTCAGGAGGAACAAGAGCACCTCGCGCCGGCGCGTCGACGCCGACCGCTGGGCGGACTTGAGCGCCTTCTCATGCACGGACACCGCGGAGCCCTGGCTAATGTCCTGGAACAGACGCACGGTGGCCGCCAGGGTCGGATAGGCATCGGCGGGATCATACTCATCCTGAACGTCGGCGGCAAGCAGATCCTCCCGAAGGTCCGCTAACTGCGACTGCAGCAGGTTGATCTCGATCTGCCTGGCTCGAAGGTCCGTCTCCTTCGCGTCCAGCTTCCCGCGCATCTCCGTGTCGAAATCCTCGATCAGACGCATCGCGCCTTCGTCGTTAATCTCCCTGGCCAGCTTCTGGATCGCATCGAACCGAATCTCGTCGACCTTGGCCTCCATGGCGGAGCGAAGCTCGGCCACCTGCGCCGCGAAGTCGGACCTCAGGCCCTCGTACAGGTCCGTGATATGATCCTTGATCGACTCCGTTTCGACGACTGTGCCAGCCGATTCCGGGACGATTTCGGGCACATCCTCGACTTCGCCCACCTCGCCCAGCCTGGCCGCCTCTTCCAGCCACTCCTGGAGCTGATCGGGAGAGTACGCCTCCCCGAGTTGCAGGATGATATGGAAAGGAAATGTGTCGCGGTCCTCGCGGCGCGGGTTCTGGCCGCTCTGGAACACCTGCGCCAGCCGGCCGCCGATCACCCCCTCGCGGAAGCGCTCGAAGCAATCATAAGTGCGCACCAGCACGCGATAGTGGCGGACCCCGCCCGGCTCGGCGTCGACCCGGTAGATCCCGGCCTTGCTTCCCTCGGCATCTTCCACCTCGCCGTCGTCGCCGGCGCCGGCCAGCACGAAGCGCACCTGATCATCGAAGTCTGTGGTCTCAAAATCCGGCACAGTCTCGAGCCCCAGCGCCCTCAGATCCGCCCGAATGGCCGTCAGCCCCTGCGCCCGGCGTCGCTTGAGCCCGTAATGCGCCATCAGCGTACGAACTTTCATCCTCCTCGGACGGCCATCACGAACGTCGTCGGCAATGTCACATAGAAATGAGGGAACAGGCATGGCGTCAGTGTCCTCCTTGGACTGATGGCGGTTTCACAGTCGATTGAGAAAGTTGCGGCAACAGGCCACAGCCCGTAGGCCGGAAACTACCAGTTTAGGTTATATATGTAAATTTGTCGAACTCGATCTGATTCCGCCCAAGGTTTCAGCCGCGATCCGCGTCATTTCCTTGCTTTATAAGCCTGATTGGGATGGCTCGGTTGTTGTCCATCATGGTTTGCGGTTCTCCCTGCCGACGAGGTTCTCCTCGATCATCCGTCGCGCTCGCTGCAGCTCGCGTTGGAGCTCCTCCTCGCTCGGGAGGAATTGCAAGTACTTCGCCGCGAAGATCTGTCGGCTTTCGCTCAGCACCGAGTACTTTGCCACGGCCTCGTTCTTCTCCGCGCAGAGAATGAGTCCGATCGTCGGATTGTCGCCGTCGGTAGTCTCCTGGTCGTCGAACAACCGAACATAGCCGTCCATCTGGCCGACATCCTGATGTGTCAGCTTGCCGATCTTCAAGTCGACGAGTGTAAAACATTTAAGGATGTAGTTGTAGAACACGAGGTCAACGTACAGGTGAGTATCCTCGAAGGTCAGTCGCTTCTGGCGGGCGACAAAGGCGAAACCCTTGCCCAACTCAAGCAGAAAATCCTGCAACTGGCCGATGATTGCGGCTTCGAGGTCGCTCTCGTGCAGCAGGCGGCCGTCCGGCAGGTTCAGAAAATCCAGCACGTAGGGGTCCCGGATCGAGTCCACTGGGCTCTGAAGCACCTGTCCACGTGTGGCAAGTTCCAGCACTCCCGCCTTATCCTGACTCTTCAGAAGTCGGGAGAAGAGCATGGTGTGGATTTGTCGTTCGAGATGCGGAACGCTCCAGTTTTCCCGTTCCGCTTCGATCTCATAGAACAGCCGCTCGCTCCGATTTTCGACCTTGGTCAGAGTGCGATAATGTGTCCAACTCAACACGGGCGAAAACCCGCGAGACGAATTGACCTTTTCAATAGCGAGCGAAAGGTCGGTGTACGCATGACTGGCGTCGTTACGAATTCGATCGGATTCGTTTATAGATGTCAATTCATCACTAGCCTCGTGATGAATCTCCGGAACTCGATCGGCAAACGCCTGATAAAACTGACGGAAATAGCGCAAGTTAGTCGCGGAAAATCCCCGACCGTACTGCAGCACCAGCCGTGCCGACAGATCCTTTAGGATCTGCTGGCCGTAGGTTGCGCGGCCTTTACCCTCCTGAACCTGATCGACGATCTCGCGGCCGATGTGCCAGTACGCCAACACCATTTCGTTGTTGACACTCCGAACCGCATTGCCGCGTGCGCGTTCGAGTATCGCAGAGACCCGCGAGTACAGCCCCTCAACATCCGAAACTAGCTCCCCCATGTCATCAGGGGTCTTCTCTTTGGAGATCATCTTGCCCACCATTTCCCACGATTCGCATGGATCTCTCACATCACCGCTTAAGACCTGGACACAATCATGTTACCTCCTACTTGAACCCCGCGGCCCTCTACCAGCGGGCCGTTGCCCGCGGAAAGCTGGCAATCGTCTTCGATCCCGCGTACCCGGACCAGAAAATCCTCCAGGCCGGCGACCTCAGCGTACCGGACAGCGCCCCGCCACAGATCATAAGCCGGACAATGGCCTGGATGTCGAAAGACGGCAACAACCTCGGCAAGTAACGACGGTCGTTGACCGGACTTCGTCATTCACGGTTCGCACGCAATATACAATGACTTTGATCTATCATCAATTTCATTGTATATTATTATCTGAAATGAATGTACGCCACCACGGCCGTTGCCCCGTGGGCTACCCCGGTTCTAACCCGGTCGATTGCTCCGCAACGTCCATTGCGTCCACCGCGTCCACACCGCCCCGGCTTCGGCAAGACGACGATCCCGGCCTCCGCGTAGGGGTCCGAGGAGGGCGCCGGGAACGCCCCCGACATCGACTCCGCCATCGCGCGCCCGGAGCGGACC
>JBKQWH010000115.1:0-4499 GCA_052139635.1 Capsulimonadaceae bacterium | reverse complement strand
CCCTTAGTTTTTGGCTCGAACGCATGACGACCGAACACTTCACGCAGGCCCTGGATCGGGCGGCGGTCGAAGTTCGGCGATCATTCGGAGGATGTCGGCGAAGAGATTTTTGGGAATGACGACTTCGGCCATCTGAAACGCGACATAGCTGCCATGGCTCACGATCTTCGCGCCGATCTTGATCAGCTTTTCCTTCAGGCTCGTCAGCGCAGACGCTATTATCGTTGGCCCAAAATCCTTGAAAAACCAATCCATTTTATCCCTTCCCAGTCCGCTTCAAACCTCAAAGGCGTTTCGAAAAAATCCGGTAAAGGAAAATGCGGATAGCAACAACGGGCCGCACGCCGCTTGCCGGTGCGCTCGGTCGATTCAATCAACACCGGGGAATGGAGAGATGAACGAAGACGACGAAGTGCAAGCGGCGGAACTGGCGAGGCTCGAAAGTCTTATCGAGTTAATCATCACCCAGGACGACGAACGAGGGCTCGCTCTTATCCCTGCTAGGATTGTCGCGGAGGTAATGGAAGCTCTCGATCCGGAGCGGATTTCTCACCCGGCGCTCTATGCGGGTTGCCGCCATCACGTGCGGCAGGTCGTTTGCAGAATTCTTGGAATCGATGACGAGCCAGAAGACGCCGCGGAAAAAGCATGATGCCTGAGCAATTGGTTTTTCATCGATGAGCCCGAGCCGGTCTTGCCGCGCCCGTCACGATATAGAAGACGGCTCGCTAGGGTTGGCACTACCACCCGGTTCGGGCCGATAAACTCGCCCGCGCGCTCGCTGCCCTTCTGGGGCGTCCCGAACCTGCAGGTCATCAATCGATCCGCTCACGTGGAGAAGTGCGCCCAAGAGGCGGGCGAGCGCAGGGTCCGATTAGCTGATAGGTCGCCCCAAACCGTGTATCGGCCGGAAGGTTCCCCGCCGGTGCTTAGTGTCTCCTTGTCCTGCGCGGCGCAGGCCTGAACTTCTAGCGTCCGGCTATCCCGTTACCTATCGCTTCCGATTCGTCGGGCGTCGCAGCCGCGCTCAACCACGTGGATTGAGAGCACAGTTGCCCTAAACGGGAACTAACTATATTGTTTCGACTAGAGGCTCAAGGCATCCAAGTAGCGGTAGGCCAAGTACAAGATCACGCATAAGGCCAACACCTTCCGCGATCAAAGTATCCAGCTCGTTGCTGTCGATGAGAGTCTCAGCAGGCGCGGCCCGTTTGGGATGCTACTCTATTGTTGGAGGGCGACCCAGGTTTCTTACTGGAAGACCGCGTATCAGCGCCACCCCGGACCTACGACTTCAGCTCTATGATCAGGACCTCGTGCTCACCGTTGTGCTTCGTCACGATATTGTGCTGGGAACGGTCCCTCCACACGACTTCGCCGACGTGACGGTGCAAGATTTCATGGCGGCTTCCTTCCTTCCGCTCAACGTGTCCGTCTCGCAAGTAGACGACCAGGCGATCAAGCCTGGAAGCTGACGGCTCAGATCCTGGACCGGGTCCGGAGCCTTTAACCCGGGTCACTCGTACCCGATCATTCTCGAATTCTACAGTCGGCTGAGTTGTCACGGCATCACCTTGACTATTGTGGAATTAACCTAGGCCGGTTCATAACACCACCATCTGGCGAAGATGATGATGTTGCCGGTCGACCAGAACGTGGACGCGGCTTCGTTCGAGCACCGCGCGTTGAGCCACTTCACGCACGGCGCGCTCGCGGCTTTTCACGCGGTGATGATGACCAGTGTCGGTTTCGAGCACAAATCCCTCGAAGTCGCCGAAGTGGTCGTAGATGAGGCCCTGGATTTTACCAGTAAACTCTTCGATGTCGTGATCGTGGTGGTGCGGCGGCGGTTGCGGCGACGGCAAGTGTTTGGGAAAGCCCGGGACCCAGCCGGTGGGCGAGGGGAGGATTTGCCCAGGGTTGCCGCCAAACCCTTGTACCCGTCCCGCGACATAGTCGATGTACCGTAGAAGGACTGGATACCAGCGCTTCGTCGTCGGCATGCTCAGCACTATCCACCGCAGGGTGGCAAGCAGGCGTTCCTCACTGAGGAGGATCTGCTCCTTGTGCTTGATATTGATGACGAACTGGAATGCGCCGGACACGCGCCGCCATGTGCGCTCGACCGGCAGGCTCTCGGCGGGGGCAGCGCGTACGGAATCGGCGGCGTGCGCGCGTTTGGCGCTTCCCCGCTTCGCCGCCCGGGATTGCGTCACCGGAGGAGGCGGTGGAGGTGGAGGCGCGGTCACGCTGGCGGCGCCCATTTGGCGCACGGTGATGGTGTACTGATCGCCGTAACGGGAGCCTGGGGGCAAGGTGACGGTGAGCAGGCCCGCCGCGAGGGCGGCGCCAGCCGGAAGCGGGACGAAAGTGGCGCCCTTGGCGTCGAACCCGACGGTATGCTCATCCACGATGCGCGTCTGCTGCGCTGGATAGAGCCGGTTCGCGAGGCCGGCGATTTCGGCGGCGCTCAATCCCGGCAGGTAGAGTTGAGCCTGGCTGGCGGCCGGCGTGCGGCCCCAGAGAATCATCAGTTCGTCCGGATGTGGCGCGCCGATGGGCGTCGGCCGGAACTGAACGGGATGAGTCATTCGGCGCGACGCGACGGCCCCCGGATTCGGACCGTCGATCCAGGCGATGTTTCGTTGCGCCAATTTGTCCGAGGTAGAGGTCGTCGCGTTGGGCACGATCGGCGCGTCGTCATAACGGATCTCGGCGACAAGGCATTGGTGGGGCGCGAACGTGATCGCCTGCCGGATCGACTGCTGATTGTGGTCGAGAGATTCGGTGGCCCATTCCGTCGTCCAGGGGCCATCCCAATTGCTGGCCGGAGGAGACGACGGCAAGAACTGCTGTTGCGGCTGATTGATGTCGAGCCAGCATCCAAAATAGGAATCGACCTCGACGCCCGGGGTAACGATGGTGATCGGATAGGCGTTAGGATCGTCGTTTTGGTCATCCATGTTCGCCGGCTCGTTCAGATTGATGCGTGTACTGGCGAAACAGGGAATCGTTACATACTCAGGGTTGCCATTCGCGTCGTTTTGCACCCCGAGCAGCGGAATCTTGTGGCCGTGCGGCGTGCCATCGGTGGCAAAGCGATACGTGGTCGCTGTGTTAAAATCGCTGACGGTGTTTTGCGCGCTGAACAGACGGAAGAAGACGCGGACCGGATAAGGCGTGGGGCCGGCGGTTTTCCCGAGGAGGCGAACCCGCGCCAGCGCGAAATTGAACACCAGATTGTTCTGGTTGTCCGTGGGATTGAACTCGATCGCCGAGCCATCCTCGTCCTGCGTGAGTCCGTCGAAACTATCAGTTCCGACAACCCCATTATTGGCGTTCAATTTCGCGATCACGTTTTTGATGAAGCCCGGGGCCATAGACGCATCGCTCGGGAACGGCTCGCCGAACAACGGATTATTGGTACTGTCAGGCAAACCCTCGGTCACCTTGAACAGCCTCACGTCGAAGCTGAGCCAGGTCGGCTGGGTCGGATCAATTGGGTTAACGTCGATGAAGAATGGGTCAGCTTCCTTCACGAGCTCGATTTGGGCGCTGGCGGTCAATGGTGCCCCGGTCGCCGTCGGGGCGGTGGCTTGCAACGTCACCAGCGTAAAGGGGATGGATGGAACCGCGTCAGCCATCTTCTGAAAGCCCTGGTCGCCGGTGAAGGAGATCGTGTACGGGAAGAGAAACCCTTGCGGCTCGTCGGGCAGGGCAGGATTTTCCGGAATCACCGGGCCGGTGAACTGCCCGGCGCTGAGCATGTTTCGTATGGCGGTCTGTACGTTGCCCGGCAGCGAAGGGTCGACATCCGCCGTCACAGTCGGGATGAACTCATTCGGCGGCGATCCCAGATTTCCGGCGTTGAGACCGAGGTCGCCGGGGAGCACGCCCTGCACCACAATCCAATATGCGGAGCCGAAACTGGCGACGCTGGTCGATGTCGGCTCCAGAGCGTCGACTTCGCTCCACCCGAAGGTGCTGCGATCGACGATGAAGGTGAGTGACTTGGCGACGACAGGGAACTGGGTGAATCCCATGAAGCCCTTTGTCGTTGGGCAGAAGACGCTGTTGCCGCCGCTGGTGATGTGCGCGAAATGCGGGACGTCTTCATTGATATCGTTGGTCGCCGTTGAATCATAGGCGATTGTTCCAGTCAGGACGTCATAGGCCTGCATGACGCAATTGCTAAGAGATCTACCTTCAGACCCTACATCGTCACCGTCAATGATCCAGAGAGGCCCGTAATACCGATGAAGCCGGGTAATGCCGGTGGAGGGAAGGGGCCTTAGTTCAAGACAGACGCAATAAGCGGGAAGGGACCTGGAGATTGGGTAACCTATCAACTCCGGAAAGCGTTCAGAAACTGCGGATGGCGTTACACGCGAAAGCGAAGGCAGAAGCTGGGTATCGCTTTTACGCTCTGTACGACAAGATTAGCCGTGAGGACATCTTGGCGCACGCCTATGCCAAGTGCCGCTCGAATAAGGGCGCAC
>JBKQWH010000114.1:0-6595 GCA_052139635.1 Capsulimonadaceae bacterium | reverse complement strand
CTGCTTGCCTTCCTTCGAGGCCTCGTCATACTGGCCGGTTGTGTCGAGGATGTACAGTATTCTCCAGTAAGCCTGGTAGTATGAGGTCGACAAGGTGATAGCCTTTTCGAAAAACTGCAGCGAGGGTGTCTTCCCGTATCGCTTGAGGTACATTTCCCCCATCGCGTACTCGTTGCGCGCACTGTAAGGGTAAAAGTAAATCGCCTTGTTGAGTTCGTTGTAGGCATCTGTCCATTGGTTCGTTGTTTCGAGATCCGTCGACAAATCGTAGTGGCAGCCGCTGATGGGATCGAGTGCGATTGCTCGCCGGTATTCGGCAATGGCGTCCCTGGTATCGCCCACTTCGTCAAACTCTCCGCCGCTGGCGTAGTGCAGGTCCGCGCGGAAGGGCAGATAAGTCTCGGCGGCGTGGAATTCCTCGAGCGAGCCGCGCGAGTCATCGCCCGCGGAAGTTGAGCCAACTGTTCTGGAGTCCAGGAGGGCCATGTATTGATCGAGGGCGGCCAGATCCCAGTGTGCGATGCCGTTGTTCGGCGACGCAGCCACTTTTGCCCGGAGTGTCGCCAGGTTGTCCGTCAAGAGCTTCGACTCCTGGTCCATCATGCCGGCATCGTAAAGGCTGCGCGCGACCGAGATCACATCGCTGACATTGGAATAAGTGTCGGCCGACGCCATTGATGCGACCTTATCGAGGTTACCTGCCCCATTGTTGGTCCACTGGGGCTCAAATACCTGCAGCGCCCCCTGGTAGGCCGCGGCCTTGTTGGGATCGTATTGGATCGACTTCCAGACGGCCGACTCCGCCAATTGCGAATCGCCTGCAAACCGAGCTGCCAATGCCACGGAGGTCCACGCCGCGCCGAAGTGCGGGTCCAACCCAACCGCCGTCCTGGCGCACTTGAGCCAGCCCGGATAGAGGTTGCCAACGAACGCCTGCTCGGCAGGGCTCATCTGATTGAACAGGCGCGAGTGGCGAACGTTTTGCGCTTCGTCGGATATCTCCTTCGCCATCGTCAGCCAGGCGTCGGGATTCTTTGGTGCGTCCTGTATGCATGCTTCGGCCGCTTTCCGTTCCGGCGCCGGCTGAACCTCCGATACATTGAGCCGAACCGACGCCTCCGCAAAGCCGTAGTTTGCGGGATAGGTCATCTGGTTCGTTGCGATCTGGCCGGCGTACGGGGTGAGTGCGTCCGGTGCCGAATCTGCGATGGCCGATGTGACCACGCTGTTTGTCGACGCCGTCGCGAACAGCTCTCGCGCCAGAGCGCGCGACTGCGTGGCGGAAATAGGAGTCGAAAGTCGGAGGAAGACCGTGGCGGCGAAGGCCGATTGAGCGGACAGCGACTGCATGTGGGACCAGTCGGACTGCGACGGGTTCCATGCGCCATGCGACCACACGAGCGGCCCGAGATTGGCGAGATCCGATGCGGTAAGGGGCGTCGCGTCCTGCAGGGCACTCACAGCCGGCACAGGCACACTGAGCGAGGTGATAAGCTTCCTTGCAACCTGTGGCAGTTGTGCGGCAACCGTGTCCGCTGAACCGCGAACGACAAGCGCCGGGCCGGTCGAATGGAGCGAAGGAAGAGTATACCATTGATACGTGAGCGTGCAGTCGCCCGCGCTTCCGGTGAGTGTGCCGACAGCGGCATCGGTGGCGCCCGTCATGGCATGGATCGCCGCTGCCTGCTTCCGATTCAGGCCGAGATCGGCGAGTCCCAACTCGGCCGACGCGCGGCGCAGTTCCGCCAGAGTTGGCGACTTCGACATCTCGGGCTGGCCTGCAACCGCCACCTCGAGCCAACCTCCTATGCCGGACGCCAGAGCGGACATCCCCGACGAGGCGACAGGGTCGCAAACAACCACCCCGGGCCCATTCTTTATGGGTACGAGCTTTGCAATGGGAGTATCGTTTTGTGTCAAGGACTGAAGCTGATCGTCGACAATATCCGGCACATCCGGCAGCAGATCCACGGGATCGATGTTGACGTAGCTTTGACCTCCGATCAAGTACTGGTTCCCGGACCCCATCATCGCTCGCGACATGCCGCTGCTAATCAGGTTCCATACCCATATCCCGACGCCGGCTAATGCGATGACCACAACGATCGCCGCAATAACAAGAGGGTGCACTCGAAATCGTGTTGAGGGTCGCTTAACCATGGCCCACCTCCTCACACAGAGTTGCATACACTCGTATTATAGCCTTATAGCCGCCAGATGATACCAGTTTCTTCATCCAACATTATGCTGCCGGCCTGATGCATACTTGCTTCCTGCGCCCGAGAATAGCCCGATTGGCGTACTGAATATCGGCCTAGCACAACGAAAGCATTCGGCCTTGAACTCGCTCGCACTCGATACGTGGGCCTCAATGGTTGCGGTAATATGTGAAATACGCGACGGCTCAATCAAATGTAAACACGACGGCCCCCGTCGCGATCAGGAGCCTGTCCAGCACCACCGGCGCGTACGCCCGGTCCACCTTCGGCCCCTGCCCCCTGCTGGTCCGCCGCCGGTGTTGGGGAATGGCCGTAGGATGCAAGCAGTTCAAGACAAAAGACGTCCGCCGGCGATCACGGACCGGCCGCCGTGAATATCTGGCGGATGATCTCCTCGGCTTCGGCGTCGTCGATACTGATATCCGCGACCGGGAGGTGGGTCAGGATCTCGGCGGCGGCGGCGGTGGTGGAGGCGCGGGGGACTTCGAGGGTGGCGCGGTTCTCGTCGCACTCGACGACCTTGCCGAACGGGGCGAGGTCGGCGCGGTCGACACAGCGGTCGAAGACGAGGCGGATCAGCTTCGTGTGCGAGTACGACGCCACCAGGCTCTCCAGCGTGTTGTCGAAGATCACCGCCCCGTGGTGGATGATGACCACCCGCGCGCACAGCTCCTGGATGTCCTGCATGTAGTGCGACGTCAGGATGATCGTGCTCTCCTCACGCTGCTGGTAGAGCTTGAGGAACTCGCGAATCCGTTTCTGCGACACAATGTCGAGGCCGATGGTAGGCTCGTCGAGGTAGACCACGCGCGGGGCGTAGATCAGGGCGGCCACCAATTCGCACTTCATCCGCTCACCGAGCGACAGCTTGCGCACCTGGGTGTCGAGCAGGCCTCCGATGTCGAGCAGGGCGGTCAGCTCGTCCAGCCGGCGCTTGTAATCCTTCTCGGAAACGTCGTAGATCTCCTTGAGGAGCAGGAAGGAATCGACCGCCGGCAGGTCCCACCAGAGCTGGTTCTTCTGGCCCATCACCAGCGAGATCTGCCGAAGATACGCGTTGTTGCGCTCCCAGGGCCGGAACCCCAGCACGCGCGCGTCGCCCGATGTCGGGTGCAGGATGCCGCTCAGCATCTTGAGTGTGGTCGTCTTTCCTGCCCCGTTGGGTCCCAGGAATCCGACCATCTCCCCGGACTCGATCGAGAAAGACACGTCCTTGACCGCCTCCACAAGGACCGTCTGGCGCGACACGAGCGCCTTTAGCGCCCCCGCAATCCCCGGCTCCTTCTTCACCGACGTGAACGTCCGGGTCAGGTTCGTGACTTCGATAATCGACATGTCAGCCTCGGAGAAGGACCTGGGACGCAGAGTGGGAGATCAGCCGACGGATATAGCCAACCAACCTGAAACCATGGACGAAACAGAGGGAGCGCCCGTTCACGCTAGTAATTCCCGGCGCAGTTGGTGCGACGGGCGCATGGCGAAGCGCCTATCGTCGAGAAAGCCACGCCTCAAGTTCGGCATACGAGTGAAAGTCCAACAAAGCCTCGCCAAGCTCACTCAGGCTGCTAGGGGTGAGCATCTCAAGAACCGCCGCGATCTCCGGCGGAACCTGGCCAATGTGCCGGGTCATTTGGCGATACAGCAAATCCTGCTGACCTCGCCGGATCCCTTGCTCGCGGCCTTCCTCGCGGCCTCGCTCGATGCCACGCTCGATGCCACGCTTGACGCCTTGTTCCTCGGCATACTGTAACTCTAGTACATCTGCCATTCTTGCTTTTTCCTCCGCTTCGTAAATCTCGCGAATCTGCGGATCAGCGCCCATTCGTTCCAATTCCCCAACGGCCTTCACGATTGCCGGCTCGACCAGCAATGTGGGAGGCAGATTGTTAAGATTGAGCGTTTGGCCGTTCTTCATAAACCATGCCAGGCGGTCAAGCGGTGTTGTAATGTGCGCCCAGTCTTTATGCATCTTACCCAATTCGACAAAGAAGAACTGGAGAAACCTGAGATCCTCGAAGTGCTCGTTGGTCTGCATATCCTTGAACACAATGTGATGGAGCATCCTGTCATCATCGAACATGTTATAGCCGAGAAAGTTAATGCCGATTGTTGGGTTGAGGGCGCAGTAGAGCTGACCTGCCTCCAACTGGTCGACGAATCCCTTGGCAGGGTAGTAGATCGCACGCTGTCCAAAACAAGAGTGCCCGTGCATTTGCATCTCGATGCTGTACAGGTTTCCGTCCTGATCCTGTGCCTTGACATCGACGATGCTCTCCTTCGACCCCGGATAGCCGGCCATATTGAACGGGTTTCTAATGACGACATTGGTCACGTGAAGGTACGGTTCCACGACGCTGTTGATCGCAAAGGTCGTAATAATCTCGTTCGCTTGTTTCCCTAACAGGTTTCGAAAAACGAGGTCGGAAGTCGGTTTAAGGTTCTCGCCGGGCACTCTCATAGTTAACCCATTATACTCGATCCCGGCTGGGTTTCAACCACAAGGATCGTTCGGCGATTGGCGGCAGCGACGGCATCCTGCCACCGCGGGAAGGCCCCTGGGGCTAACTGCTGGCGCTCGCGTAGGATCGGGTCGCGAATCGCCAGAACGCGACGCTGATCGAGAAAAAGAGCGATGCGAGCAGGACGGCGATGCCGGCGACTGGCGCGGGCGAAGCACGGCCGAACAGCGCTTTCACGGGCATGGCCGCCAGGAAGGCGACCGGAAGGATGTAGGTCAGGACGAACTGCGGCCCGCGGCCGAAGGCACGAAACACGTCGATCGGCGTCCGTGCCAGCGAAAAGGTGGTGTCGAGAGCCACGAACAGGTTCTCCAGCCGGATCAGCCAGAACGAGAGCGTCATCACGATCAGGCTGATCGAGTAGAAGAGGATCACTGCGCAGAGCATCAGGAAGAGAAACAACCCCACGTGCGCGGCGGTGAACGCGTGCGGGACCCGGCTCACCCCGTAGGCGAGAATGGCGACCGCACCGGCAAACTGCCCGATATTGTCGAGGGCCACGTAGCGCAGCGACATGTAGAACTGGCTGTTCACCGGCCGCAGCAGCACAAAATCGAGCGTCCCGCGGCGCATCTGGTCCGGCAGATTGGCGAGATTCGAGTAGAACAGCGTGTCGGTCACCCCGCGCAGGGTCGAGTACGTGCCGATCAGGACGAACATCTCCCCCTCGGACCAGCCGGCGACCGACTGCGTGTTCAGGTAGATCAGCTTCATGAACAGCACGAGCGAGAAGAGCCATCCGATATTGCTCAGCACGTTCGACCAGAAGTTGACCCGGAACTCCACTGCCTGCCGCAAACAATTGCGCCAGAATGCTCGATAGAGGCGAAGATGTCGTTTCATCTGGCGCCGTGGCCCTCGCTTCCACGTTAGGAATCAGGAATCGGGAATTTTAACAACGGAAAACACGGAAATCGGAATTCAAATACTGGAAGATGGGTTGTTCGTTAGATACGCTTTGTGATCCCTATCGGTTGTGACGAGAAATCCAGTACACCGTAATCATTCAAAGGACATCTGAATTTCCGTGCTTTCCGTGCTTTCCGTGCTTAAATTCCTTCCTTTCCTGATCCTTATGCGCCCAGTTCCTCCTGGAGCGCGGTCGCCCGTTCCCAGGCGGTGAGGGCGGTGAGGAGGTCGTCCTGCAGGCGCGTGTGCTCGGCCGCCAGGCCGACCATGTCCCGCGCCGATGATCCGGACGGCGACGCCAGCGCGGACTCGACTTCGGCGATCCGTTGCTCGATGCCGGCCACGTCGGCTTCGGTGCGCTCGGCGGCCTCGCGGGCCTTCGCGCGGGCCTTGCTCAGCTCGCGCGCGTTCATCGGCGCCGGCGCGGCTCCGGCATGCGGGCGGGTCGTGGCCGCGGGCGTCCCTCGGGAGGGCGCCGGAGCCGGCGGACGTGCCGGAACGGGCCGCGGCGGCTCCCGCACCGTTTCGCGCCAGCCGGAGTAGTTGCCGTCGAAGACATCGTAGCTCCCGTCACCGGCGAGGGCGAACGTGCGGGTGGTCACCGCGTTGAGCAGGTAGCGGTCGTGCGAGACCAGCAGCAGCGTCCCCTTGTAGTGGGAAAGCATGTCGGTCAACACCTCGCAGCTTGCGATGTCGAGGTGGTTGGTCGGCTCGTCGAGAATCAGCAGGTTGCATGGCTCCAGGATCATGCAGGCCAGCGCCAGCTTGTTCTTCTCGCCACCGGAGAGCATATTGACCGTCTTGAAGACATCGTCGCCCATGAACAGGTAGCGGGCGAGGTAGTTGCGGGCCTCGGTGGTGGTCATGTCGGCGCGGTTCAGGACCGTCTCCATGACCGAGAGCGATGGGTCCAGGCCCTCCGACGCGTGCTGGGAGAAGTACGCAAGC
>JBKQWH010000113.1:0-4010 GCA_052139635.1 Capsulimonadaceae bacterium | reverse complement strand
GGTGGCATTCGGCAAGTATCACCCTGTTGCGTCGAACGATAGCCGGGAAGGGCGGGCACAGAATCGCCGTATCAACATCGTAATTCAGGACCAGACTCCGTAGGCGGGACACGGCGCACGTCTCGAGCAAAACGTATCAAAACTGATAGGAGGTAGTGCAATGGCAGCTCGAAACTCAGGAGGTAAGGCGGAACGAATGGCGAAGCGGATGTCTTTAGCGATTGCAGTGCTAGGGTGTTGGCAGTCGGTGGATGCTCGTCACCTGAACCGCCCCCGGCCCAGCAAGCGGCAATGGCGAAGACCGAGTTACACTTCGATCTCAATAAGTGCGAGCCGATCTCACCGGGTTTGTACAAGTGTCCCGCTTCTGACAAAGCCATTTGCAGCCCCGATTACAATGGCCAGGCCGAATGTGTCCGAATCGGACCTAAGGGTAGCGTCTTCGTCCAGAGCGGATACTAAGAGGGGCGCAATGTCGAGCCGATAGCCGTCAAACGTTTCGCGGCCACGGTCGCAGTACTGGTAAGAGCTAGTGCGCCAGCGCGGCGCTAAAGAGACGTAGGAGAAAATCTGGTGGGAAGGTTTATAACAATAGCGCTCGGCCTCCTGCTGCTTGTTTCAGGATCGGTGTGCGCCCAAGGCGTCGTGCTGCCACTGCCGCCGGAGGATCAGCAAAACATAACCGCTCAGCTTGGACCAAACGTAGTAGGTACTGCGTTACCGAGCCAACCTATCGGGGACCCGTCCCTCTACTTCCCGCTTAAGGATAAGTCACAGCAGTACCAGGTTGTCGCGGGCCCTCACGCCGGGAACGTACAGACGCTTGGGCTTGTGAGGACTCGGCGGCCGGGCGGGAGGATGGCTTGGCGGTTTGGTCTTTCGCCGACGCTCAACGGCTTCATGCGCGAGACGCCAGAGGGCGACATCATAATGGCGGCCATCACCGACGCGGGCGAGGGTGTGGTAGTCGTCACCAGGCCTGCCAATCCGTTCCTGCCCAAGGGCATGCGACCGGGAGAGGCGCGAACCTATACACAGAAAGTCTCGGTAAATTATCTGGATGACCCGGGCGACCAGAGATACTCGGGATCTCTCACCGGTACCTACACCTACGTCGGCACTTACCAGGTGACCGTACCGGCCGGCACGTTCCCGGCGGTCCTATTCCGCGTCAAATGCGAAGGCAAAGTCGGGCCGGCGCATACGCAGAACACCGGCTACAACTTTTTTGCGCCCGGAGTAGGCATGGTCGCCATGATCCTGGAGGAGGACGTGACGGCTTTCTGGCTGTTCAACATCGATAGCACTACCGGTAAGGTACTGATGTCGAGATGAAATTTTCCGGTGTAGCGACTAGCGACGACGTCGTGACGATCCTGAAGATCTCGCTATGCGCCCTCGTTCTCATTCTTGGAATCACGAGTAGCGTTCGGGGTGACACCATCGCATCCAATTCCGCCGGCGCCGATACGGAAGAAGATCGCCTGGCGCGGGAGGTAGATGATCCGACGGCGATTCTCACCCAGCTGCAATTCCAGGACCTGTACACACCGAGGAATTTTCAGACGTCCGCGCAGACGAACACAATTCAGCTGCGTCCAATCCTGCCGATACAGGCATTTTCAGAATTCCCGTTTCAGCAAATCATTCGCCCGACGTTCAAGCTTCAGCAGATCGCGACATCATCCAGCAGTTCGACGATAACCGAGTTCTATGATATGGAGCTATTCGATTTATTCGTCTCCAACTGGCCCGATCCCAAAGAGACCGGATTTGGCTGGGGCATTGGACCGACTTTTGTGTTTCCGACGGGAAGAGTTCCCGCTGCTGGAAGTCACGCGTGGGAGGTGGGACCCGCGTTCGCGGCCAAATACCTGGGCGTTCCACACTTGATCGTCGGTTTCCTGTTCCAGAATCCCATATCGGTCGGGTACACGAATTCTTCAGCGATCCCGCAAAGCCAGATGGAGTTCCAGCCGATAATTTCGTACACATTCGGCCATGGCTGGTACGTAAAATCGTCCGACTCGACGTGGACGGTCAATTGGCGTCACCGCAGTTCGACCACGATCCCGGTCAGCCTTGGCTTTGGGCGCGTCTGGAAGTTCGAGGGGTTGGAGCTCAATCCATGGGTGTCTGGCGAATGGACTGCTTACCGGCAATACTCAAAGATTACGCCGATGTACACCGTCAGGTTCGGTCTGACGCTGCTGTTCCCTCATTTGGAACTCTAGATGAAATCGACTTGTGCATCGAGATGATCGCGCCATGTATCGGGTTACAGAGAGGTGCTTTCATATGAAAGACCGAAGTGCGCAGCCTACCAGCCCTCTGGGTCCATGTAAGGTGCAGGGGCTGACCACTGCTAGAGCCGGGACGCATCCGCAGCGGGCGCACCGGTGGCGAGAATGACATGAAAATATCGCTGTTCTATCTGCCGTCGGTCGGCAGCAAAGCCGAGATCGAAAAAGGGCGCGCCGGATTGCAGGGTCACCTGTACGATCAGATGTTGCACGACGTCACTGCCCAGGCCCGGCTCGCCGACGACCTTGGCTACGACTCGATCAGCTTCACCGACCACCATTTTCACGTCGAGGGCTTCGAGCTGTCGAACAATCCCGTCCTGCTCGATCTGTACATCGCGATGCAAACCAAGCGGTTGCGCGTCGGGCAGCTCGGCATCGTGTTGCCGTCGCACAATCCGATCCGCGTCGCGGAGGACATCGCGATGCTCGATCACATGACGGGCGGACGCGCCAACGCCGGTTTCGCGCGCGGCTATCAACGGCGTTGGGTCGATATTATGGCGCAGCAGACGCACGGTATTCACGGCGCGCAGCCCCACCAGCACGACGAAATTGACAATGCAAATCGGGCGGCCTTCGAGGAAAATTTTCGCATCATTAAGCAGGCATGGACCCAGGATTTCATTTCTTACGAAGGCAAGTACTGGCGCATCCCGCCCGGCGAAACGCCGTGGACGCTCGACGCCACCGCGAAATGGGGCGGCGGCATCGACAACGGAATCGTGCGCGCGGTCGCCGTCGTGCCCAAGCCCGTGCAGAAGCCGCACCCGCCCATCTTTCAGCCGTTCGCGTCGTCCGAGCGCAGCATCAGATGGTGTGCGCAGGAGGGCGTGACTGCCATCCTGCCGCCGTTGCATCCCTCGCTCGAGCATCAGCTCTACGAAGTCTATGCGGAAGTTTCGGGCAAGCCGCTCGGCGAAGGGATGGGCGTGCTGCGCGATATAGTGATCGCCGACAGCGACGACGAAGCGCGCGCAATCTGGCGCGAGAGCGGTTACTTCTGCGGCCACGAATGGTTCGAGCCGTTTGGATTTTCCAAAGGCCTCGACGATCCCAAAACCGGCGAGCCCGCCGATCTATGGACCAATGGACTCGCGTTCGTCGGCACCATCGACACTGTCACCCGTCAAGTCGAGCACCTGCTGGCGCGCTTGCCGATTCGATGGGTGTTCGCGTGGATGTACAATGGTCTGATGCCGCACGATCGGCTGATGAAGACGATCGAGCTGTTCTGGACCAAGGTGCTCCCCCGCGTCGCCAACACGCGGTAGCCGCTCCTTGTGAAACGTCTCGGGCACGATGTGGAGGGTTGCGCGACGTGGATATATCCCGAGAATCTATAAGGACGCGGCACGTCGAAACCGCCGCAGATGCGTTGTCGTCCACGGCGATCGGCGGTAACCTTGACAAATGAATGCGGCGCGGTCATCACCGAGGAGTTGCGCGATGGCACTTAACGACAGGCGAACTCTCGAGGGCGTTTATAGCGTCCACCAGAGCGTCATCTATATCCAGAATTATCGCTACGCCGAGGAACGCATGATGCGCATGATGGCCGGATGGATCGCGCTCACGCCGGAGCTCGCAGTCAAGCTCAAGATGGCCAAGCAGGTGTACGAAGACGCGCTGCACACCGACGCTCTGGGCAAGCGGCTGCCCGAACTTCGCGCGCAGCCGCAGATTTCCAAGCCGCCCAACGAAGCC
>JBKQWH010000112.1:0-39431 GCA_052139635.1 Capsulimonadaceae bacterium | reverse complement strand
GGGCGGACGGCATCGCAAGTCGGTCCAGTCGGACCACACCAACAACGGGTTGTTCTCACAATGAGGGCCGAATACGACGATGTCTTAGAACAACTCCGGCTGGGCCGGCAGGGTGGGGGGCGGGACGAGGCCGAGATGCTCCCAGGCGAGCCGCGTCGCTACCCTGCCGCGGGGGGTCCGCTGCAGGAAGCCCATTTGCATCAGGTAGGGCTCGTAGACGTCCTCGATCGTGTCGCGCTCCTCGCTGATCGAGGCCGCCAGCGTCTCGACACCCACCGGACCGCCTCCGAACTTGTCGATCAGGGCCGTCAGCAGCCGCCGGTCGAAATCGTCGAGGCCGCTCGCATCCACCTCCAGCATCGCCAGCGCCGCTCCGGCAACCGCACGGTTGATACGACCGTCCGCGCGCACCTGCGCGAAGTCGCGGACGCGCTTGAGGAGCCGGTTCGCGATTCGCGGCGTCCCACGCGACCGCCGGGCCAACTCCGTGGCGCCGTCGACATCGATGGCCACGCCAAGGATCGAGGCCGAACGCGTCACGATTTCCACCAGATCCTTGGGATCGTAGAAGCCGAAGTTGTGCTGGATTCCGAACCGGTCGCGCAGGGGCGACGTCAACAGCCCGGCGCGCGTGGTGGCGCCGATCAGCGTGAAGGGATTGATGTCCAGCTTCACGGTGCGCGCTGACGGGCCCGTGCCGATAACGATGTCGACCTGATAGTCCTCCATCGCCGAGTAGAGGATCTCCTCGACGGGCCGCGAAAGCCGGTGGATCTCATCGACGAAGAGGACGCTGCCGGGCTCGAGGTTCGTCAAAACGGCAACGAGGTCGCCGGGACGCTCGATGGCCGGCCCCGATGTCGGGCGCAGGGCCGCGTTCATCTCGTTGGCGATAATCAGCGCCAGACTCGTCTTGCCGAGTCCGGGCGGGCCGTGCAGCAGCACGTGGTCGAGTGCTTCGCCACGCCGCTTCGCCGCCTCGAGAAAAATGCCAAGCGTTTCCTTGATCTTCGGCTGCCCGATAAACTCGCGCAGCCAGCGCGGCCGCAGCGAATACTCGTCGCGGTCCTCCTCGGCCAGGTCGGCGGAAACAGTGCGTTCGATCATCGGTTCGTCCCTCCCGGATAGTCTACCCGACAACGGAGGAGTATGGACAATGGACGCAAAGGACGCAAAGATCAACCGGTCCTCTCGGACCTCCGGGTCCATCGCGTCCATCGCGTCCATATGTCCATCCGTCCGTCCGTCCATAATTCTTGCGAAATACTGGCCGCCTGCTATGGTATAAGCACTGTGTTGCCGTTTCCTCATCCCGTGATTTTCGCGACCTGAGGCGTAAACGCAGTGCCTTTGTCAATTAAGCCCGGCTTCAATAATCTTGCACGATGGTCAGGAGACGTTATGGAACAGGTGTCACCGGAACGCTCGATCGACGACCTCTCTCCCGAGGTCGACTCCGAACTGCTTAACAAACTCGTCAACTTCAAGTTCGGGGTCCTGGGCCGGACGGTCTCCACCAAGGAGCAGCCGAACACGTCCGGGATCTTCTACTTCTGGTTTTCGCGCAAGGCGGCCGAGGCGCGCCCTGTCGACATAGGAAGCGTCGTGGTCGCCGTTTCCGACGACGGGCGGGAGCTTGTGTTCTCGATGGTGAACGAGATTCGCTCGTTCGGCGATTCAGCTACGTTCATCGGCGACTATGCCGCGCATGGAGCCGGAGACCCGGAATCCCAGGCGGCGAGCCAGGCCCCGGAGGTGATTGTTGGTACGTGCGCCGTGGTGCGTTCGCTCTCGGGGCGGACACGGCCTGTCACGCGCTCGCGCATCCTGTTCCCGACAGCCATCGGCATCCAGTTTGCCTTCGGAATGATCAACGCACTGGGCAAATCGGCGTTCTCCGGCGCGGCGGTTCCCGTCGGCATCTACGAGAACGGCGACGGAACGATTGCCCCGGTCTCCATCGATGAGAACTATATGGTCGGCCCGGAAGCCGCCCACATCAACGTCTCCGGCATCTCCGGCCTGGCATCGAAGACCAGCACCCTCGAGTTCTGCATGAAGTCCCTGCTCCGCCGCAGTGAGAAGAAGATCGGGATCGTCGTGGTCAACGTCAAGAGCAAGGACCTCCTGTACATCGACCAGGTGAACAACCGCCTGTTGAACGATGCGTGGTCGTGCAAGGTTTACGAGAACCTCGACATGCCGCTCGAAGGTTTCACCACCGCGCGTTTCTTCGCGCCGGCTCATCCCAAGAAGCGCGACATGACTCAAAGCCAGCGGGAGCTGCACACCGAGCCCTTCAAGTGGGACTTGCAGCAGGTCTATCCGGACGTTCCGACGCTCTTCCATCCGTCGCAGTGGGACGAGAACATCGAGGGCGCGTGGTATGTCATCAAGGAAGAGATCGAGCGCAACAACATCAAGAACTACGACGAGATGATGGTCTGGCTGGACAAACTGCTGTCGACCACCGGCCTCACCGAATGGCCGCGCGGATTCCCCACGGCCACGTGGCGTCGCCTCAAGTCGGACCTGAAGCGCTTTACCCAGGTCTACCGCGGCCTGCTTGTGGACGAGAACAACGGCATCGACATCCCTTGGGAGCAGCTTACCGGCGGCCAGGTCTTCGTGATCGACATCGAGATGCTCTCGGAGGGGGGCCAGAAGCTGGTTTTCGGCCGCGTCATGCGGTCGGTCACACAGTTGCTCGAGACCCGCTCGACCGGGCTCGATTCGGTCATCGTGTTCATCGACGAGCTCAATAAGTTCGCACCCAAGAACGAGAAGTCGGCGCTGAAGTCGCAGCTCATCGAGATCACTGCCCGCGGACGCAGCCTGGGCCTGATTCTCTTTGGCGCCGAGCAGTTCGCCTCCGCTGTCGAGAAGGAGATTGTCGAGAACAGTGCTACCTTCTTCTTCGGCCGCACCGAGAGCACCGAGATGGCGAATCCCATTTTCGACGGCCTGACTGCGGAGATGAAGGCCAAGCTGCGCATGCTCCCGCAGGGACAGACACTCGTCAAGTTCGCCAAGTTTCCGCAGCCGATCTTCGTGCGATTTCCATACCCGCCTGCGATGCCGGGCGACGATTTCCGGATGGAGAAATATCTCGAGAAGTACCCGCTGGCGCACCTGGTCCAGAAGACGCCGCCCCCGCTGATGATTCTCGACGACGAAGAGGAGGAAGTCGTTTACGCTCGAAGCAGCCGGTGAACGGCGTTCGGTGGGTCGACCGCCGGGCGTCGGACCCCGCGCCGCAACGTCCATCATAGTCCTTACGCGTTTTCCCGGCGGGCGGCGATAAAGGCGTGGACCAGTGCGGAGTCCCATTGTGAGCCGGCCCCGTCGCAAAGGATGGTTTCGGCCGTGTCGCTGGACATACTCTTCCGATACGGCCGGTCCGTTGTCATCGCGCTGAAGGCATCTGCCACCGCGAGTATTCGGGCCAGCAGCGGGATATCGTCGCGCGCGAGGCCGTCGGGGTATCCGGCGCCGTCCCAGCGCTCGTGGTGGTGGCGGACTGCCGGCAGGGCCGCCTCGAAGCCGGCGATCGCACCCACGATCACGGCCCCCATGGTCGGGTGCAGCTTGATCGCCTCGTACTCCTCGGCCGTCAGCTTCCCCGGCTTGCGGAGCGTAGTGTCCGGGACACCGATTTTTCCGACATCGTGGAGCAGAGCGGAGACCTGCAGATGATCCATGGTCGTCTGGTCGAGGTTGATCTGCCGGGCGATCTGCATGGCGTAGAGCAGTACGTCCTCGGAGTGCCGCCGCGTATACCGGTCCTTATTGTCGACCGAGTTCACCAGCGCGCTGAGCATTTTGAAGCCATCCCGCGTGGTCGTAAGCCGGCTTACCAGACGCTCCGCCAGGATACCCGCCTCACCGCTGCCGGCCTTCGATAACATTAAGCGGTTGTCGGCAAGCGTAAGAACATCGAGGCGGCTCGGCGCCTCATTTGGGAAGACCGCCATGCCCCAGGAGAGGTGGACGGGGACGCTGTGCTTCGCGTCGGGCGGGCGGTGGCTGACTGCGTTCACCGACGCCGCCAGGTGCGTGGCAATTTCCTCCGCTCGCCGCACATCGAGCAAAGGCGCGATCACCGCGAACTCATCACCGCCGAATCGCGCGAGCGTGTCCTCGGGCCGGCAGGCGTTGGCGAGCGCCCGTGCGACCTTGCAAAGCACTGCGTCGCCCACGCTCACCCCGTACATGTCGTTGAAGAAGCGGAAGTTGTCCAGGTCGAGCAGAATCACGGCGAGCGAGGTCTCGCGCGAGAGCGCGTTTTCCGCTTCCTCCGTCAGTCGAGTCTGGAAGAACCGGTGATTCCACAGTCCCGTGAGCGGGTCTCGATTGGCGCGCTCGAGCGCGGCCAGCAGCCGCCGTTCCTGCTCCGCTTTCACAATCTTCTGAAGGGTGATATCGCGGCGGATGCCGATGATGCCGATGACGTTCGTTGCTCGGTCGGTAAGGGGTACCTTCGTGATCGACTGCCAGATGCTGTGGCCGTTCGGAAGGACGATTGGCTCTTCCTTGTCGATCAAAGGCTTGCCCGACTGAATGATCGCCAGCTCGTCAAGAAAATACTCGGTCGCCTTATCGTCTGGCAAGAAGTCGAAATCCGTCTTACCCATCAACTGTTCCGGCGAGTCGACACCGAGCATTCGGGCGTGCGCGCTGTTATAGACGAGGTAGTGCCCCTGCGTGTCCTTGACACAAATACTGTCCGGGAGGTTGTCAATCAGCGTCCGTAACAGGTTGCGCTCGTTGGCAAGGCGCTCCTTGGACAACTTCTGTTCCGTAACATCGGTGCAGACGCCAACCAGACGCCACTTCCGGGGGCCGACCCTGTCGATGTGCACATCCTCGGCGATCCATCGGTATTCGCCGTCCGCCAGCATGCACCGGTATTCCTGGCTGTAGCTGTTGGCTTCGGAGTGGAGCTTGACGGAAGCTCGCGTGTCCATGGCGACCTGGTCATCCGGGTGAATCGCCTGGGTGAATGCGACAATGAAGGGCTCGTCGTCCGCGATTCGCAGCGGCAGCCAGCGTCGGGCCGCAGCCTCGTCGGTCAGGCGAAAATCCCAGACCAGGTGGCCGTCGTAGTCGTCGACCGCGGCGTGCCACACGATACAACGGGCGCTTGCGATAACACTGCGCACCTCTAGTTCCGCAGTCATGTGGTCCGCTGCTTCGACGTCATTATGAATCGGGGTTCCATCAGGATTGTCGACAGCGTTGCTTGGCTCGCTGTCCTCGTCCGGCCGGCACCGTGTTGTGTCTTGCATAATTGTGCGGCAGCAGGGTGCGAACGCCTTTGTGCAATGGCACAGTGCGAACGCGCGGCTGCTCCTTAGTGAGCTAAAGTCACGATCATTGTAATAAGACTAATTCTCTTGTCGACAGCCAAAATCCCGTCGAAACTGCGCCATTCTTTCGACCGCTCCGAGCCATTCCGCCTTCAAGTCGTTTTGTCGGCGGCAGGTGCATGCGTCATTCATCTCCGTACGACCTGCAATGGAGCGAGACGCCCGCCTGCTGCGTGGCAAGCTGGTGTAGTATTATATCACGTGTCCGGGATGTTGACAACTGCTATCGGTAATAGTCGTCTATAATTTTCGAAATTTCATTTTATACCGAGCTCACGGGTCTGAAACCAACAACTCGGCCGGATGTCCGCAACTCCGGGTCTTCACGGGTAAAATAGGTTGTGATCGATCCAGTGGCGCGGAAAACGCGCAGAAGTTGCGGCGGGACCAGCGGAGACTTTCGAAACGACCGAATGCCGCGGGACACTGTCTTTGCAAATTCCCGTCCTTTCCGATGTTGAATTTCTTCTTCTCTTGGCAAAGTTCGTTCGAGATCTGAGGAAATTGCCCGTTATTACCCGCACGTTCGATTATCCGGAGATAAGACCATGACACCCAGAGAACGCATGAAGGCCGCGGTGGACGGCCGATCCATTGACAGAGTGCCCTACGTAGCCTGGCACCACTTTCACCTCGACCCCCCGGCTGGCCCGGAATCCGGGATGGCGGATGCCGAGATCCGCTTCTACGAGAGTTTCCAGCCCGACCTGCTCAAAGTGATGCACGACATCCGCTACGAGTCAATCGGCGAGCTGGCTCGGCCGGAGGACTGGCGCTCGATACCCGTGCTCGAACCCGGTTCCGGCAATTTCGGGCTGCAGTTACACACGCTCGGTCAGATCCGCGCCGCCCTCGACCCGATGGTGCCGATGATCGACACCGTATTCGGCGTTTACTACTACGGGGATAAGCTTTCCGGCGGCCGCCTGCTGACACATCTCCGCGATGACCCCGATTCGGTTCACGTGGGACTGGCTGCCCTGGCGGAGTCGCTCCGGTGCTACGCGCGCGCCACCCTGGACGACGGCGGTTGCGAGGGCATTTACTTTGCGCTGAGCGGCGCATCGGGAGAGGGAGCCACCCGCGAGGAGTATATTGCCCATTTCAAGCAGTACGACCAATCCGTGTTGGAATCCGTGCTCGACGCTCCGTTCAACATCCTGCACCTGCACGGGTACAAGGACCTCTATTTTGACCTGACCCATGACCTGCCGGCAGCCATTGTCTGCTGGAGCGACCGAGCCGGCGGCCCAACCCTGACCGAGGCTCGGCGCATCCATGCCGGCTGCATAATGGGCGGTATCGATGAGACTCAATTCGAGAAGATGACTCCGGACGAGATCGTCGCCCAGAGCCGCGCGGCAATTGCCGAAGCCGGCACGCAGCATTTCGTTCTCGCACCCGGCTGCTCGGTTCCGGACAACGCCAGTGTCCCCCGGTTGCAGGCGATCCGAGCGGCGGTTTCCTGAATCTGCATAGCCGCTTCGATTCTTGTGCCGTGCTTCGGCTCTGAGAAGCATGGCGACGTCGGCGGGGTTTGTGTGACAGGGCTCGACATGCCTAGGGGGCGGTAGCGGCTGGCTGGGGCGTGAGAAGGAATCCGGTGATGTGCCCGTTATCGTCGACCCCCCAGCCGGCGATCTGGCCTTTGTCGTTGATTGCGGTTGCCTGTGACGGAGTCCACGGCGGCGGCGGAGAAATCACGTCTCGGAGGGCGGTCATGGCGCCGTCCTTCCACACGAAGGCGTTCTTGAAGCCCGATACTCCGACGACGACATCGTCGGAGTTCATGTCGACGGCCCGGCTGGCGCTGTCTCCCGGCAGTGCACCCAGGTCGATCGCCTTACCATCGCGCCAGAGACAGGCATGCGACTGACCGGGGGCGACCTCGCAGATGCCGGCGATGTCGCCCCGTTCATTCATACACTGCGCCTCGGCATTCGCGGCAACATCCACGGAGCCGGGCTGCACCGTACTCGGGACGCCCGGGGGCGGAAGGCCCAACGGTTTTCGATCGCGCCACACGCAGGCCCGTGAAGCGCCGTCGTCCCGAAAGCAGGCGCCGGCGATAACGCCGGAATCGTTGATCGTCCGGGCCGAGCTCTCCGGAAAGCCCGCGAGCGAAGGCAGAAAGACCACGGCGGCGTTCGATAAGCGCAGGAACGCCGATTGTTTCCCGTCGCGCACTGCCTGCCCGACAATCTCGCCGTTGCCGTTAACGCCGAGCGCTGCCGCATAGCTGACGGACGAGGGCATCGACAGCACCTTCTCGACGCCGTTTCGCCAGGCCACCGCATTGCATCCGACTCGACCGACAATCACGCCCGCCGGATTCACGGCGCTGGCCACTCCGTCAGCCTGATCCAGAAACGCCGGGTCCCCGCTGCCCGCCGGCCATTCGGTGGGACTTCCCAGTCCGCCGTCCGTGTGGCAGTCGCCGATGACATCGCCGGCCGGCGAGACGGCGGTGAAATCGACCTCTTTTTTCGGGAAACTGCCGGAAAGCACCGAGGCCGCATACGGTGCTCCGCCGGCCGGCGAGTCGGTGTACACCGGCGTACCCGAGGCCGCCAGGAGCGCAAATGCGACAGTATAGCGGATATAACCTGTCATCGTTCTTCTGTGCGGGAGTGCTCGCCGCAACCCTATTATACAGCCGAGACGGAGATTCGGTTTCCGGCGCCATGCAAGCGCAAGGACTTCGGCACGTCGGACAAGTTCGACAGGTCCGACTACCGATTCGTTCCGGTGCGGAGGGTGAGCAGGGTGACTTCCGGCGGGCAGAATGTGCGAATCTGTGGGCCGATCATGCCGACACCGCGCGTCGTGTAAACAAGGTGATTCTGGGCCCGCTTGAGGCCCTCGGGGTATTTTGTGCCGTAGGCCGGGGCATGCAGTACGGGGAGCCACGGCAGACGGATTTGACCCCCGTGCGAATGCCCCGATATCTGCAGGTCGAAACCTTCGCCCACTTCATCGGCAAAGTCCGGCTCGTGCATCACCAGAAGCTTGGCCGCATGCGGCGGCACGCCTCGCAGTGCCCGCTCGACGTCGATCGCCCCGACCAGGGCGTCGTCGACCCCCACAATATAGGCGCCGTCGACACCGGGCATCATCAGCGACTGATTGCGGAGCACGGCAAAGCCCGCCCGGGCGAGCAGGCCATCCAGTATCTCCTGCATGCCGCCCCACCAATCGTGGTTGCCCAGGATCGCGTACGCCCCACGCCCGATGCTTGCCAGCGGTGCCAGCGCCCGCACCGTCGGGCGGAGATACCGCCGGTCGGTTCCATCGCTGATGAAATCGCCGGCGACAAAAACGACGTCCGGGTGCAGGGCGGCAAGCATCGCAACCGCGCGCCGCGTGCGGATAACGGCTTGATCGTAGTCGCAGTGGAAGTCGCTGAGAAGTCCGATCCGCAGCCCGTCAGCCTCGCGCGGCCAGCGGGGCAGATGGACGACGGTGTGCTCGACCATAAGCCGGTTTGCCTCGATTCCGGCGCCGTAGACGCCCACGACGCCGCCTATCGTCGCCGTGCGAACGGCCAAACCCAGCAATTGCCGGCGAGAGAGGTCAGCGCCGGCAAGCCGTGGATCCACCGGTTCGGTTTCATTCAGGTTCATGAGCGGTCCTCCCCCGAAGCGTCCACGAACCGCGAGGACGTGTACCTTCGATCGGCGGTCAGCCGTTCCTCTAGCGAAGCTTCGTCTTAAACCGACAAGTGGTCTTGTTCCGGGTGCCATGCTCATAGCTCTGGATGAGCATGTCGACCCTCGTCCCGTCATGGCGCGAAGCAGAACTTGACCAGTTTATTCAGATATTCGCTTATGAAGAGGAGCTAGCCCGCATTATTCATGTCCTATCGTGGGACAGGCGTCCCTGCCTGTCGTCTGAGATGTTCGTGAATAATCCAGGCTAGCGGATCGCCTTGCGGGACGGCGGGCGGCCGTGCAGCTCGTAGAAGACCCGGAAGCGGAGCATTTGCCAGTACATCACGCAGCGGGCCGCGAATCCCGGGGCCCACCCGAGCTTCTCCTCTTTCATGGGATGGCTGATGCCACGCAGGCGAACTCTCTGCCGCGTGTAGCCGTTATGGAGCACATAACAGTTGATGGCGAGCTCGATCCCGTAGCCGACATTGTCGAGGTCCGGGATCTGTAAGAACACGTCGCGCCGGATCGCACGCTGGCCGGTGATTCCCGGGGAAACGGCCTGAGCGATGTCGGTGGCGAACCGCCCGCCGTACAGGACCCCCGTCGCCATGGTGACTTCGCCGGCGCAAACGGGCGCGATCAGGTCGCGCACGTGCTGCGCCGTCAGCCCCGTCAGGTCGGCATCGAAGAACACGAGGACATCCGCGTCGGTGAGAAGCGCCCCGGCCCGCATCGCTCCGCCCTTGCCGCGATTAACGGGAAGTTGGATGGCGCGCACGCGCGGAATGGCCGAAGCGACCTCATACGTGCGGTCGGACGAGCCGTCGGAGACGACGATGATATCGTCGACTTCCGCCGCCGCGAGGAGCGCGTCGAGAACCGCGCAAATCCGTCCTTCTTCATTGTAGGCGGGTATGACCGCAGCCACTTTCAATTTGGGAACAGGCTTCTTGCTAAGCGGTCGAGAGCCGCGTAAATCAACGGAATAACTCACTTCTTTCGATCGACGCCTCCGTGCCTTGATGTCGTCAGCTCTCGAGGGCGTCGTTTAGATTACCGCGGCCCGGTTTGCCGCGATCCTGATCGGATTATAGATTTACGATACGCGTTCCCCGCGATCCGCACCGATCGCGAGCGCCGCAATTAGAGTTAACTGTACCCTCCCGACCGCAAAAAGGCGTTACCTTGTCCAGTCGCAGAATTGGCGGGCGAATGCTGGCTATTCCAGCCCTCGACAAGTCTCCTCTCGCGTTCGTCGTCAGTCCCCCCTCTCCCGTCCTCGGGAGCGGGCTACTGTCCGACCACTGTCTTGACCCGCTGCAATGCGCCGCCCATATCGGCCGTCAACTTATCCATCTTCTGGCGAGCCTCGGCCAGTTCCTGCGCCGGCCCTTGCGACGCGCGGTGGATGTCATCCATGGCCGCGGCGGCCTCCTGTGTCGCGGTGCCGTAATTGTGCGCGTCGAACGCCGCGCGCGCCTTGTCCGCATGCATGTTCGCGGCAGCCAGCAGGTCCTCCGGGGACTGTGGCGGCTGGGACGGGTGCGTCGCCAGCTTCGCGAAGTGGCCCGACCGATGAGACGAATGTTTGGCCTCGGCGCGGCGCAGTGTGGCCACGGTCGTCTTCAGTTGGTCGACCTGGGCCCGAAGCTGTACGGCCTGCCACCAGTTGTACCCGCAGCCATATCCGAGCGCGACAATGAGTAATCCGGAAATCAGCTTTCGTATCATGTGCGATATCCCATCACTTACGGCGCGGTCAGCGCATTCGGAGCGCCCACCTCTTGACAGCGGCCTCAATCGAGTCTTCGATACTCTGGACGGCATGGACGAGCGGCATCGTTACCAGCGAGCGGGCGATCAGACGCCGTGCGTTTCGGGTTGAGTGCCCGGTCCACTTGCTCTTGTAGGGCTCATCGCCGCGCAGGAAGTCAAATACCTGTTTGCCCTCGTCGATAGCCGTACGGATTGCCCGGGCCGTCAAGACCGTTCCCGGGCTCAGCCGCGCGAATTCCGGCTCAAAGCCGCCCTGATAGTAGCAAAAGCGATCCTTGAACGAGTAACAGTACAGGCAGGCCTCGGTATTGCCATCGAGCCGCAGCGTAAAGAGCCGCAGCCAACCCCGTGAGAGAAGGCTCGACGCAACATCCCGATGGAACCGCTGCACGCGGGCGGTGCCGAAAACCCCCGGCAGCCACCGTTTGTTCCAGCGCCGCTGGTGTAGCCGGAACAGGTTTCCCATCTCGTCGGCTAACTGCGGCTCCCCGGCCAGTCCGAACTCAACCTCGTAAAGCTTCTCGATCGTGCGCCCGTAATAGCCGATGTTGTACCGGGATTTCTTACCCAGGCCGGCCAGAACTGCCTCCCAGGCGCCCGTGAGGGGAAGCATCGGGCACGGCTCCTGCAGAGCTTCATAGGAGTACATGCCGGACGGAGGAAACCGGCGCAAGAGGCCGCCCTCGCGCAGTTGCTGCAGGTCGGCGACCTGCCAATCCTGCCCCCGTCCAAGCTCCGTGAACACCTGGTCGACGACCATTTCCTCAAGCCCGGGAGCCGCCAGGAAATCGAGGTAATCCGACCCTCCGGTTCCGACGAAAGCGAGTCGGCGCATGCCCGGGATGTACCACGGCGTTGTCATCAGCGGAGCAAGACCCACCAGGCGGTTCCGGTCATTCCGCACCACGACCACGTGAAGCCGCTTCCACCCGCCACCGAAGTGGCGCCACCAGGCAATATTCCATTCATAGGTCTGAAAGATGGTGGAATACAGGCACGCGTCAGCCAGATCACGCCATTCGGTAGCGAGCGCAGCTAGTCCCTGCCCGTCGTGTACCGCTGATACCTGCAACTCGCGTACCCTGCGCGCTTTCGTTAAACCTGGCGAATACCCCGATATTATAGCAGAACCCGGCGGGATTTCAAGACCGGCGCAACATTCAAGCCCGGGGCTCAACGGGTATTTTCGTCCGGGACGGACGGGTGGCCGAAGGCCGCTCAGACGCGGCGTTTATCTCCGCGAGCCGGGATTGGTTCGGGCCACGCCGGATTGGGGTCCGGATCGATGGTCGCTTTTGTCTCCGCCTGTCATCTCAGTGCGCCGCCGGGGCGCTAACGCCAGACTGCACCTTCTCGCCGTCCACCAGCGAGTCGCTCGGGCTTGCGGCGATCTGTTCGCCTGTGTGAAGGCCCGAAGTGACCTCAATCACCTGGCCGAAGTCACGACCGACTGAGATCGGCCGGTAGTGGATCGTATTGTCGGGATCGATGACTACCGCCTGATTGCCCTGCGCGTTGGTAACGAGCGCCGAGTCGGGGATCAGGACGTCGTCGCCCGGATGCTGCAGGCGCAGATGCACGGTGGCGAACATGCCCGGGCGCAGCAGACCGTCAGGATTGTTCAGGCGGACCTCGGTGACCAGCGTACGCGAGGCAGGGTCGAAAGCGCCGGCCGTGCGGGTGATTGTGCTGATGAAAGTCCGGTGCGGGAACTCGCTCACCGTGACCGTAGCCTTCTGCCCCACGCGGACAACTCCGGAATACGACTGCGGCACGCTGATATAAACCCGAACCCGATCGAGTTCCGCAAGGCTGAAGAGACTGGACGCGGAGCCTCCTCCGGCACTGCCGGCCGACCCGCTTGCTGCCGTGCCCATCCCTCCGCCAATCGCCTCGCTCGATCCCACGGGACCGCCGGCCGCGGAGATCAAGGCGCCATCGTCGCCGTTTCGTGCGGTAATGACCCCGGGAAACGGAGCCGTGACGCTTTCGAACTGTTGAAGCACAACCTCCCGCGAGAGATTGGCCTGACTGGACTGGACATTGTCCGCGGCCGCCTGAACGTCGGCGCCGGCCGACTGGACGTTCGCCGCGGCGGCATCGACGGCCGCCTGGCTGGAACGGATGTCGTCTGCAAAGGCCTGGACATTGGCCCGGCCGGACTGCACGGCCGCGCGGAAGGCCTGCACGTTCGCCTGGCCGGCCCGCATGGCCGACTGCAGCGCCTGGACGTTCGCCTGGCTGGACTGATAGGCTGCGACCATCTGGTCCGTGGTCTGCCGGTCGATAGCGCCATCGGCGAGCAGATTCTGGTACCGGGTCGCGGTCACCTTCGCGAGGTTGAGGTTCGTTTGCCCCTGATCGAGTTGGGACTGCTGCTGCGCGAGTTGCTGCTGTGACTGCGCGAGAGCCGCCTGCGCCTGTGCCAGTTGGGTCCTCGCCTGCTCGAGAGCGGAGTGCGACCGAGACAGCGCCGCGCGCGCCTGCGCCAGACCCGCCTCCTGATTGCTCTGAAAGGCCTTGGCCTGATAGTACGCCGCTTGCGACGCGCCCAACTGTGCCCGCGCCTGGGTGACCTGTTGATCGAGGTCCGGCGAGTCGATGATCGCGAGCGTCTGGCCCGCCCGCACCCGGTCGCCGATGTCGACGAGGTACTGCTTCACGTATCCGCTGGCCCGGGCGACCACGGCCGTTTGCTGAACCGCGTCGATATTCCCCGGTAGGTCGAGATTGTCGAACGCCGGAGCCGCCTGGACGAGGGCCGCGTTAACGATCGGCGGTGCGGTCTGAGCCCGTGCGTCGGCCTCGATGATTGGGCCTCGCGCCAGCCGCGGCATGAGCCCGATCACAAGCACGGCGCCGAACACGACGACGAGGCCGATCACAAGTCCGGCCAGCGGCCGCAATCCCGGATCAGCACTCCGCTTCCCATCCGATCCGTTTCGTCCTGGCTCCCGCACCGAATCGGGCCTGTCTGTTGTGGACATCGGTCACCTCACTCCGGCGGGCCGATGCCCGGGGCCAATACAAGTTCCCGCCGGCGGCGCTTCGCGGGTCGCGGACGAGTCAGTGCCTCGTCATCGGATTCGAGCGGCTTGGGCTGCGTGGCACGTAGAATACTGTAGGAGATCGGCACGATGAAGAGCGTGCAGACCGTCGCAACCAGAAGCCCGCCAATGACCGCTCGGCCAAGCGGCGCCTCCTGCTCTCCGCCTTCTCCCAGTGCCAGCGCCATCGGCAGCATGCCCAGCACCATCGCCAGAGCCGTCATCAGGACCGGCCTCAGGCGCGTAAAGCCCGCGGAAACGACGGCGTCGATCGCGTTCATCCCCTCCAGGCGCCGTTCATTGGCGAAGGTCACCAGCAGGATACTGTTCGCCGTCGACACGCCGACAGCCATGATGGTCCCGGTCAGTGACGGCACGCTGAGCGTTGTCTGGGTCGCATACAGCATCCACAGGATTCCCGAAAACACGCCCGGCGCCCCGGACACGACTACCAGCGGGTCGATCCAGCTCTGGAAGTTAATGACGAGCAGCAGGTAGACCAGCACCAGGGCGCCCACGATGCCGATCGACAGGCCGGTGAAGGACGTGTTCATGCTCTGAACCTGCCCGCGCACCGTAATCGTGCTGCCGCGCGGCAGGTTCTTCGTGGCCGCGTCGACTACGCGCTGGATGTCGCCGGAAACCCCGCCGAGATCCCGCATCTGCGTATTCACATAGATATCGTAGACCGGCTGGATGTTGTAGTGATTGATCACCAGCGGGGTCGTTGTATGCGAAACCGTGGCGATGTTCGACAGAAGCTCCGGGTTGCTATTGCCGGGAGCCGTAATCGGGGTGGAAAGCAAGGCGTCGGGCGTGTTCATCCGGTACTGCGGCGTCTGAATCGTGACGGTGTAGACGACGCCGTTCCTCGGATTGAGGTAATAGCTCGGCGCGGCCTGGCCGCTGCCGGCCAGCGACACCAGGAGGCTGCTTGCCACGTTGATCTGCGTCAGCCCGACCTGCTGCGCCTTCATGCGGTCGACATCGACCAGGAGGCTGGGGCCGTCGACGATCTGCTGCAAATGGACATCCGCGGCGCCCGGAATAGTCGCGATCCGTCTCTGCAGGTCACGCGCCACCACCAGGTTCTGCGCCTGATTCGTAATCGGCCCGCCCACCTGGACGTCGATCGGGGCCGGCTGCCCGAAATTGAGGATTTGATTGACAATATCGGCCGGCTGGAAGAAGAAGGTCTCGTCCGGAAACGCCTTCGGCAGTACCCGCCGCAACTGTTCGACGTACTGCTCTGTGGGATGGTGGCCGGGCTTGAGCGTCACCAGGATCTCCCCGTCTCCGGAACCCACCGTCGCGTTGTCGCCGTACGCCAGATTGACGAAGATCGGAAGGCCGATGTTTTCGACCACGGTGTTCGTCTCGTCGGCCGGGATCACGCTTCGGATTCTGTCGGATATGCGCGCGAAAACTCGCGCGGTCTCCTCGATCCGTGTGCTCGCCGGCACGCGGACGTGCAGGCGGAGCTGGCCCGCGTCCACTTGCGGGAAGAAATCCCGCCCGACAAACGGATACAGACAGAACGACAGAGCGCAAAAGGCGAGGAAGACTCCAATCACGGGCGATCGATGCCGCAGCGCCCAGGATATCGCCCCCTCGTAGGCGTCGCGCATTCGCTCGAACCGGTCGTTAAAGGCGGAGTGCGTCCGCCAGACAATCCCCCTCCGCTGCTTGTCGGCGGCGCTTTCCGATCCGCGGAGTGAAATGTCTCCACTTCGGCCATTGCCGGAGAGGACGTGCCCGCTGTGATGCGGGAGCAGCTCCTGCAGGGCCACATCCACCGCCGGGGCATAACCGTGCTGGCCCTCTTCTCGAAAGAGGGCCGCTTCCCGCGGCAGGAGCAGCGCGGTGAACGTGGGGGTTACGGTGCGCGAGAGCAGGTACGACGCCAGCATGGCGAATACGACCGCTTCGCCCATCGGCAGGAACAGATAGCGCGACACGCCCGACAACAGGCCCATCGGCACGAACACGATACAGATAGACAGTGTCGACACCAGCGCCGGTGTCACGATTTCCTGCGAGCCGTCCAGGATGGCCCGGCGGAGCGGTTTACCGAGGGCCAGGTTGCGGAAGATATTCTCGATGGTGACCGTGGTGTCGTCGACCAGGATCCCGACGGCGAGGGCCAGGCCGCCGAGCGTCGACGTGTTCAGCGTTTCTCCAAGAGCGCCCAGGACAACGATCGACGTCAGGATCGAGAGAGGGATCGAGACCGCCACGATCAGGGTCGAGCGAAGGCTCCCAAGAAACAGCAGGATCATCGTCGCCGTCAAGCAGGCCGCGATGATGGCCTCCCGAACGACGTTCGTGACGGAGGCGCCGACGAATATCGACTGGTCGCCGATCAACTCGATGTGCAGTGCCCTGGGCAGTGTCGACTCGATGCGCGGAAGCGCTTCGCGAACACGCCGGACGACGTCCAATGTCGAAGCCCCCTGGCTCTTGAGGATGCTGAGCATGACCGACCGTCGCCCGTTGATGTTCACGATGTTTGTCTGCGGGTTGTAGCCGTCCCGCACATGGGCTACGTCGCCGACCGTCACGATTGCTCCGTTGACATCCTTGATCGGCAGATCGTTCAACTGGTCGACAACGCTCGGGCTGCTGTTGACCCCGACCGTGTAATCGCGCGCGCCGATTTTGGCGTCGCCGCTGGGCAGAACCAGGTTCTGGGCGCTGATCGCCGCGCTTACATCGTTAGGGGAAAGCCCCTTTGCGTAGAGCTCCTGTGGGTCGATGTCGACATTGATCACCCGCGACTTACCGCCATACGGGGCAGGTATCTGTGCACCCTGCACGGTTGCAAGCTGAGTGCGCACAAAGTTCGTCGAGTAGTCGAATATCTGCTGCTCCGTCATGGTCGAACTGGTAATCGCGATTTGAACAACAGGCACGTCGCTGGCGTCGTAGCGAAGGATATACGGGGGCTGAGTGCCCGGCGGCATGGCGCGCAGGATCGTCTGCGACGTCGCGGCCACCTGGGCGATACCCTGCCGCACGTCGGCATCCGGCTGCAAGTAGATCTTGACGACGCCGATGCCGGACACCGACTGCGACTCCATGTGCTCGATACCGCTCACCGACGTCGTATAGGCGCGTTCACTGGCCGTCACCATCCGCTTCGCCATGTCGTCCGGCGTGATTCCGCCGTACTGCCAGAGCACGGTGATCACCGGGAGGTTGATGGCCGGAAACACGTCGATCGGCATCGAGAGAATGCTGGCGATCCCGAAGAGAAGGATCAGCACCGAGGCCACCGCAAAGGTATAAGGCTTGCGCATGGCAAGTCGAACAATCCACATGCTTAGCGCTCTCCTATGGCGCGCACCATCTGTGCGAGCGAGGCCTGATATTCGTACTGCGCGGTCGAAAGATTGGTGCGAGTCACCCCTAATTGTGACAGGGCGTTCAAGACATCGAGGAACGTGCCGAGCCCGGCCTGGTAGCGCTCGCGGGCCAGCCGGAGGGCTTCCTGCGCCGACGTCACGCCGGCCTGCGCCGACGTCACCTGGGCCTGGGCGTTGCGGATATTGACGGCGGCCTCGCGTACTTCCAGGCACACGCTTTGCTGAAGTTGGTAAAGCGTGAGAATTTGCGCTTGCACGCCCACCCGCGCCGAGCGAACATGCGACCGCGTCACGCCGCCGTCGTCGAGCGGTACGGCCAGCTCGGCGCTGATTTCCGCATAGTTTTGCGGCGTCGACGCGGTCGCCGTGTTGTTCTCGACACCGCTGCCAACAATGCCGAATGTCGGGAGCAGGCTCGCTCCGGCCACCTTGACCATGTCGCGGGCCTCCCGGATATCCGCGTCCGCCTGCCGAATTTCCGGCCGGCTCAGCAGGGCCGTCGCCGTGGATTGCTGCAGGTCGACCGTTTCATCCAGGGATGGGAGCAGCGGCGGAGTGAGCGTCAGGGGCTTTTCGGGATCGGACCCGAGCAGATAAGCCAGCGTTGCCTGGGCCAGGTCGCGCTGGTCCTCGGCGGCCGTCAACTGCTGCTGCGCGGTCGAGAGCGCGGTTTGTGCCGTGAGAACGTCGAAGTTCGAATCGATCCCCTGCGCGAGGCGGGACTTCGTGATTCGCACGTCTTCCTGGGCGTAATCCACCTGCTCCTGTGCCGTATCGACCTGCGCCTGGGCGTAAAGGACGTTAAAGAAGAGGTTTTTCGCGACGAGGGCGGTCTCATTTCGGAGCCGATCGATGTCGAGGGCATAGAAGTCTCGAACGGCCTCCTCGGTTCCGCGCGCGGCCGGCACCAGGCCGAACAGGTCGATGTACTGTGTAATACTTGCGCGGGCGCCCCAGTCGTTGTTTTGTGGCTTCGGCGTCGACGGCGCGGACGTCGACGATGCGGCATCGGGGACGGGCCCCGTCCTGGTTCCGTCGGCAGTGCTTCCAAGTGGTGACGCATCCGGCATCTCGGACGGGTGGTCGACGGCCGGCGCCGGCTCCCCACTCGCAACATGCACCACGCTTGCGGCGAGACCCGGCGTGGGGGTGTCTTCGAGCGGCTGCGTGACGAATCCAACGAGAATCGGCGGTACGACGGTTACGGCGGATGCCGTGCTCTGTTTCCCGGCGGGGCTTCCTATCGATCCGCTCCGGCCGGCCGGCATTGGCGTCGTACCGTCGGACGGCGGTGTTTTGGGGTCGGGAACTGTCGTGGGCGGCGTGGGGAGGCTTCCGGACGTTTGCGGGGCCATCCCCGGCGCGGCTCCGATGGTCGACGCGCTTCCACCCCCCGCGAACGCGCCAGGAAAGCTGCCGGCCGCGTCCACAACGGGCGGTATTGTGACTTGCGGCACAGTTGGGCTGGCGATCAGCGGAAACACAAGGCCCGGAGGGAACGTCTTATAGCTCGCGTCGGTGTCCTGGGCGTAGGCGCTGATCTGAGGCCTCCCCTGAGCGTTGACCTGTGCGACCAACTCCTGTGCCTCCTGAAGCCGCTGTCTGGCTGCGATGAGACCGGTGTTGTTTCCCACGGCAATCCTCACGACATCGGCCAGCGTCAGGGCGCCCCCGGCCGGCTGTCCCGACGTGCCCGTCTGGCCCGGCGACTGAGCCAGTCCTGATCGACCGGCGCCGATCAATCCGACGAGAACAACGAGCAGTGTTAGTGAATGAACAACGTTTGAACGGATGAGGTGCCTGGAAAGTGCCATTGACGCGATTTTATCCCCGCATTGAATTATTCACAGTTCGGGCACAAAAGACAAGTCCATGCGAGTTTTTGTGTCGCGTGAACAATTCTGGCGATGCGCGCGTCCATCGCAGTGGCACGTTCCCATTCTCTCGACTACGAAAGAGGTGCATTCATGAAGAAACTTCTGGCGATTGCCATTCCCCTTTGTATCGCCCTGGCCGGCTCCCCTGCGCCCGCGCAGACCGACACGCCGACAAGGCAATCCTACAGCGGTGATCAGGGAGCGGAGATCACGCCCGCGGCGAAGCAGCAGTCCGACGGCCAGATGCAGCTCGCCCTCGGGCAGTTGCAGGCGGCTGCCTCCGACTTGCAATCGGGCAACAGCTCCGCGGCTATCGGCAACATACAAACGGCGGTCTTGCATCTTAAGCAGGCGCTTCCCATTTACCACGGGCATCGTGACATCGCATGGCACGCCTCCGACCGGGCTGTGATCGTTCTCCAAAGGAACCGGAAGGAAGCCGTGCAGAGGGCGACCGAGCTCGTCAGCAAAGCGATTTCCGAGGTCCAGGCATCGCTGAGCGTCAACTAACTCGGATCGACGTGGTCCCGTGTACGAGCCCCGCCTGCGTCGACCCGGGCGGGGCCAATCTCTCCTTCGTCCATCGCACCCATGATCGAGCCGCTATGTGCCATGCTTCGGCTTTGAGAAACATGGCGACACCCACCCGGCGTCGTCGAAAATGGGGCACGTGGGGCACGATTACGGTGATTCTGAGCCGTTCGGAACCCGGGGTTGCAGGTGTCGGAGAATGATCGATAGACCGATTCGTGGGTCTTACCGGTCTCGACGAATACGGGCTGGAATGGATTAACAGCTTGATAAAAACGTGATAAAAGTCTAATAACAGACATTCGCCCTGTGAGTTCCAGACTTCCCGATGACCACATTTCGGTTGCCCGAATTCCGCAACTCCCTCTCCGCTTGCGGGGAGAGGTCGGATTCGCCGGATCGATGCTCATGAGATTTACTCGCCAAACAGCGCCTTTCTTTATCCCTGGTGGTAAACTTTGACCATGCGAGTTGAAAACTTCGAAATAACCGATTTCCGCGGGATCGGCGGCCTGAGCCTCGCTATGGATGATGCACGCCCGGTTGTTCTGATGGGCGAGAACGGCGCGGGTAAGTCGAGCGTGCTCGCTGCACTTAACTACTCTCTCTCGCATTTTACAGCCAGACTTCGAAATCCAAAGTCCACCGGCCGATCGATGGATGTTTCGGACATCCGGAACGGCTGTCCGTATTGCAATTTAGGAATCAGCGTCCACTCATTTGGGTTTCCCCGTGACGCCGTGAGTTGGTCTGTCGTCAAGTATCGCCGCGGCTACGTCAGGAATCACGATAGCAGTCTGGAGGAACTGCGACAGGCGGTTGAGGATATCCTGCTTCGTCTTCATGGCCCCGATCCCAAGCTGCCGGTAGTCGCGTACTACCCAACGAACAGGCGTGTGATGGACCTTTCGGTTCGCCGCGGCGCCGAAGGGGCGTCCAGTCCAATCGACGCATACGACGTGAGTGCAACTGGCGGCACGGTGGATTTTCAGGCATTCTTCGAGTGGTTTCGCGAACGGGAAGACGCCGAGAACCGAATCCGACTGAGAGAAAGCCCCGTGTTTCGAGACCATGCCCTAGAAGCCGTTCGCCGCGCATTGGGCGAAATATTTCCAGGATATACAGATTTACACGTCGAGCAAAGCGGGCAATCGCTCGTTCTCACGAAAGTCACCGGTGATAGTGGCTCAGACATATTGTTCACGCAATTGTCCGACGGAGAGAAGTGTGGGGTTGCCCTGGTCGCGGATATCGCTCGACGACTCGCCATTGCCAATCCCGTGCTTACCGACCCGCTGAACGGAGAGGGCGTCGTATTGATTGACGAGATTGAACTCCACCTGCACCCTCGCTGGCAGAGATCCATTATGTCGCGACTGACCGGCGCCTTTCCCAACTGCCAGTTTATTATCAGCACACATTCGCCTCAGGTAGTGAGTGAGCTAAAGACCGCGTACGTGTATCTGTTGAAACCGGCCTCCGACGGGATCACGTGCACCAGGGTCGATCCCCTCTACGGACGTGATACGAACCGCATCCTTGAAGACGTCATGGGTGGAGACACATATCCTGGAGGGAGTTACGGTGAGTATCTTCTCAGCCGCGAAAACGGTGGCCGATTGCTTAAAGTTCAGAGCAAGCGTGGGGATGGAAGTCGCCATGGAGGCTCTCAAGGACGGGCTGCGCAAGAACATGTTTACGCCGGCCGACTTATACGACATGGCGATAGCCGACCGGGTTTGGAAAACAATGGAGCCGTATGTTGAGGCGCTGAGTTGACAGGCACATACGAACGCGGGCTTCAAGTCCGCGTGAAACTCGACGAGTCCGCTTAAGCGCGTAATAACAGCATGATAACTGGCATACACCGACGGAAAACGACCTCAGGGCAGGCATTCTCGACGGCGGGCGATGAGGAGGCAGGCGTCGTCGGAGAGGGAGCCGCCGCTGTGGGCGCGGGCGTCGTTGAGGATGCCGTCGCCGAGTTCACGCAGGGGCGTCTGCGCGCCACGGGTCAGGACCGAGGCGGTGATCCCCTCGTGGCCGAAGAAGTCGCGGCCGTGACGGGCTTCGGTGACCCCGTCGGTGGAGATGATCAGAAGGTCACCCGGATCGAGCTGAATCTGCCCCGGAGTAAACGAGTATGGAATCTGGATGCCAAGCGGCATTCCCCAGCACTCGGACGGAGTGACCGTGCCCGCTCGCACGACCAGTGGCGGCTCGCTGCCGGCGACGTGGACCGTGCCGGCGCCGGTCGACGGGTCCAGCACCGCCAGGGTCAAACAGACGAAATACTCGCGTTCGTCGTCCCCCTCAAGCTCGCGGGCATCGATGAGAAAGCTATTGAGGCGGGTCAGGGCGCTTCCGGGATCGGAGAAGTCACGCAGGTACGCCCGCAGTGTGTACTTGAGCTCGGCCGTGCGCGAGGCAGCCTCGAGGCCCTTTCCGGAGACGTCCCCCACAACGAGAGCGACTCGGCCGCCCTCGATTGCGATGACATCGTAGTAATCGCCGCCAACCAGCGCATCGTTGTGCGCCGGGCGGTAGAGCGTCTCGATCTCCAGGCCGGGAATGGCGCTGTCAGGCGGACGCGTCAGCAGGGTTCGCTGGAGTGCGTCGGCGATGCGACGCTCCGCCGCGTAGGCAGCCGCAAGCTGCGCCTCCGTCCGCTTGCGCACGTCGATATCCGTAAAGATAATGAGCGACCCGGAAAAGCCGCCCCGCTCGGTCACCGTGTTCGCCGACGCAACCGCCCAAAGCCCTTCGCCACAGGCGCGGCGCAGGCGGAGCTCCCGCTGTTGGCGGGCGCGCAGCCGTCCCCGCCGGTGGGACGGAGCGTCGTCGTAGAGAATATCGCTCAGGTTGCGGCCGACCAGGGCGCCCGGTTCCTCGTCGAGCATCTGCTCAATGCGCGGATTGGCGTAGGTGATGATGTCGTGCCGGTCAACGGTGACGATCCCGTCCGACGAAGTCTCGAGCAGCCGCCGGTATCGGCGCTCGCTCTCGCGCAGGGCACGCTCCGCGGCCGCGAGTTCCTGCAATTCGCGCCGCGCGGCGGCAAGAACGCGCCGTTCCCCGTCATGCAGGCGGCCTCGCTCAATGGCGGCGCCACACTGCGCGGCAGCCGCGATCATGAACACGCGTTCGTATTGCCCTGCCGGCTGCGGCGGTGTGAGCCACAGCCCCATCCCGCCGACAGCGCCGTCACCCCGGCGCATCGGCAGTGCGCAGAACATCACTCCCGCCCGCCCGCCCGCGTTGCCCTCGATGAAGATCGGTATGTCGGACCGCGCGGCCTTCTCGACCTGCGCCAGGGCTCCATCCGGCCAGTTCTCCGAAGGCCCCAGATAGATCGGCGCGCAGCCTACCCCCTCGATGACGGCGGCGCACGACGCACCCATGGCCGGCAGAGCGACCCGCGCGATGGCATCGAGCGCCTCGGAGAGACCGCAGGCGGGCAGGAGGGCGAGCGCGAGCGTCGCAATGCGCTCCGCCTGTCGGGCGGACTCGCGCTGGGGGGTGACATCGTGAAAGAGGACTCGCGCGCCCTCCGGCGCCGGCGCCGCACGGACAGCCAACCAGAGTCCGAGCCGCTCGAAATGCTCGTCGTAAGCCGCGGACCGGCCCTGGCAGGCTTCCTGGAACGCGCCAAGCAGCCGTGCCCCGGCGTCGCCGTCGAGAATGGCGTCCACGGCCGTCCCGACAAGACTCTCACGCGTGGCGCCGAGAAGCCGCTCCGCCCGGAGATTGGCATGGACGCAGCGTCCGTCCCGGTCGAACGCAAGACATCCTTCCAACCCCAGTGCCGCATCGGCCTCGTCCCGCCAGTCGGGGGACAGCCGCTCGATCTCTCTAAATTGCAACATAAACCCGCCGGCCGGCGCAATAAAACAGGGCGCCGATAAAATTTCGACGATCGGTTCGTCCGCGGTCGATATGCGGTCGATCGGTGCGCGGCGTGCGCTTGAATGCGGCGCTGCCACCACGGCGCCGGACCGTGATGCTCCCGCATCGCCCGCAGCCGCTTATCCGGTTTGTCGATGGGGAGGTAAACCCGTACAATGCGAACTCGCCTGTCAAGTTGGACGAGCCGGACGGTCATCGCCCTTATCCTATCCACTGTGGCACAAGTGTAAGCGGATAAAGGCGATGACTCAAAGGGGCAAAGGAACATCGATTGCCCCTTACATCCGTCCGCTGGCGTTCCACGCAGCTCGCGCCGCAGTGGCCGCCTGCCGACTCCCTTATACCATGCTTCTGACGCGAACTTTGATAGGGATTTTCGCGCGCCATGCCGGCGAAACGAATCCGTACACCAGGGCTAAATGTCAGCAGGGTCCGCCAAAGTCTGAGATATAGTATCTATATGAGAATGTATCTATGATACTAATCGTGAGAATCGTCGCAGGCGGCGACGACATCGGCGCACGGATATGTTTCCTTCCTTCAGTCCATCGGCCGTCTTTATTCGGTCCGCAGGACCGCTGGCGCCTCGCCGATCAGCCACGCTTTATATCCGTGTGAGTCGCGGCGCGTTCCGTTTGCGGCTGTGTCGCACTGTGATACGAACGGGACTCCGCCGCCTCGAAGAGGCCATTTATGGATGGCAGGGGCGCGGTCCTCCGGCAGATTCGGCGCATTCGGCCGTTTCATGTTCGGCAAAGCTTATTGCCACTGCGATCAATCTCTGGTATTATGTGATCCAGTCTCAATGTGAAGTAAAACCGGGGCTGAGCATACCGGAACGTTCGCTGTTCGACATAGGTGACCATGCAGATGATGAAATGATGAAGATGATTTAGAACCAGCCACATCGCCGCGTGTTGCTCATCTGAGCTCCCTCCCCGCAACCGGAGAGGGAGTTGCGGAATTGAAGTCATCCGGAGACGGAATACCGCCGTTGCGTCGCAGTATGGAGCCGGCGGCTTCAAGTGGGTAAGCTGCCTGAAGTCGGATCCTGGGGGCGGCCTTCGTCAAGCCGCCTGCGAAAACTATGGATATTGTTGCTGCTGTTCGACATGCGGCGCGTCTGGACGCCCTGAGACGCACCGATCTGCTTGACAGTCCGGTCGAAGAACAGTTCGACCGCCTGACGCGTCTCGCCGCGACCGTCCTGCGCACAAATGTCGCTCTGATCTCCCTCGTCGATTCCAACCGGCTCTATTTTAAGAGCTTCATGGGTCTCGCCGAGCCATGGGCGCAGACACGCCAGGCTCCGCTGTCGCACTCCTTCTGCCCGCACGTGGTAGCATCGATGGCCCCGGTCGTCATTACCGACGCTCGGGCGTACCTGCGCGAGAAGAACAGCCCCGCCCTGACCGAGTTTGGAGCATTCGCCTATGCCGGCGTTCCCCTGGTAACGTCGCAGGGCATGCCCATTGGCTCCTTCTGTGCGATTGAGCACCGGCCCCGCCAGTGGGCTCAGCAGGACGTCAACTTCCTGCACGACCTGGCCGCCCTGGTGATGACCGAGGTCGAGCTGCGCGCCTACGTCCGTGAGATTGAGCGACACACCGCCGAAGCCGAACGCGAGCGGCAGCTTAAGACCACTCTTCTCGAATCCGTCAGTGAAGGTATCTGCGGGCTGGACCTCGACGGCTGCTGCACCTTTATCAACGCGGCCGGCGCCAGCATGCTCGGATACACGCCCGACGAGCTGCGCGGCAAGCGCGTGCAGATCCTGATGCACCCGGCCGACCGCGACGGCCGTCGCTTTGCGGATGCCGAGTGGCCGATTCGCGTCGCCCTTGTTCGCGGGGAGGAAGTGCGTGTCGAGGACGCGGCATTCGCGCGCAAGGACCGATCGACCTTCGACGTTGCCTATGCCTTTTCGCCGATTGTCAAGGATGGCGAAGTGCGCGGCGCAGTCATTATCTTCGAGGATGTGACGGAGCGCCGCCGCGCCGGTGAGGCGCTCCGGCTGGCGGAGGAAAAGTACCGATTGATCCACGAAAATGCCGTGCACGGCATCTTCCAGAGCACGCCGGAAGGCCAGTTTCTGAGCATTAATCCGGCAATGGCGCGAATCTTCGGATACGACAACGTCGAGGAAATGAAGGAAAACCTCCTCGACATCGGCCGCATGATCTACGTCGACCCGGAGCGCCGGCTGCATTTTGAGCGCGTGATCGCCTCCGACGGCGTCCTTTCCCGTTTCGAGTCTCAGGCACGCAAGCGAAGCGGGGACATCATCTGGATTTCAGAGAGCGCGCGTGCGGTTTACGACAAGGGCGGCCGCCTGCGCTACTACGAGGGCACGGTCGAAGACATCACCGAGCGCCGCGAGGCGCAGGAGATCCTGCGGCGCCAGAATGAATACCTTGCCGCGCTTCACGACACCACACTGGCGTTGATGAACCGACTCGACATCAACGATCTCCTGCAGGCCGTCGTTTCACGCGCAGCGCAGCTTCTCGGCACGGAGCATGGATACATTGCGCTCTACGAGCCCGGGCGCCCCAACGAGGACGGAGAACTGGGAGAGAGCACGCTCAGCCTCAAGGTCGGAATCGGCCGTTACAGCCGGCATATCGGGTTCTCGTTTCCGCGCGGCGCGGGGATCGGCGGCAAGGTCTGGGAGACGGAGCGGACCCATGTTGTCAACGATTACGCGCATTACTCCAACCGAATCCCGAACTTCGACGAGGAATCGGTCCGCGCCGTCCTGGGCACCCCGCTCCAGTCCGGCCGCCAGTTCCTGGGCGTGATCGGTGTGGCGTACTCGGGCGATGCCGGACGCGGCTTTGGCCGCGAGGAGATCCAGCTTGTCAGCCGGTTTGCGCAGCTTGCCACCGTTGCGCTCGACAATGCCCGCCTCTACCAGGCTGTGCAGCTTGAGCTCACCGAGCGCCGCCGCGCCGAAGCCGCCCTGCACGAGGCGAAAGAGGCCGCCGAGGTTGCAAACCAGGCCAAGAGCCTCTTCCTGGCCAATATGAGCCACGAACTGCGAACGCCGCTCAACGCCGTCATCGGCTACAGCGAGATGTTGCAGGAGGAGGCCGAGGATCTGGAGTTGGAAGGCTTTATCCCCGACCTGCAGAAGATCCACGGGGCCGGCAAGCATCTTCTTTCGCTCATCAACGACATCCTGGACCTCTCGAAGATCGAAGCCGGCAAGATGGACATCCACGTCGAGGAGATCGATATCGCCGATCTGATCTCCGAGGTCGCCAGCACGATCGAGCCGATGATGAAGAAGAACGACAACCGGCTTGTCGTGGAATGCCCGCCGGAAATCGGCATCATGCGGGCGGATGTGGTCAAGGTACGGCAGAGCCTGCTGAACCTGCTGTCAAACGCCTCAAAGTTCACGAAGCAGGGACATATCACGCTGGCAGCGAGCCGTGAAAGCGCCGTCGAGCGCCATTGGGAAGGCGACTGGATCAGTGTAAGTGTGACGGACACCGGCATCGGCATGACGCCCGCGCAAATGGGGAAGCTGTTTGAGACGTTCTCGCAGGCGGAATCGTCTACGCAGCGGCGATTCGGCGGAACGGGTCTTGGTCTGGCCCTCACGCGGCGGTTTTGCCGCCTGATGGGAGGCGATGTTACCGTAACCAGCACTCCGGGTGTGGGGTCGTGCTTCACGATGCGCCTGCCGGCAACTGTGGTTACCGCGATCGAAGAATCTTCGACGCAAGTGGCCGGGACCGCATCAAACGGAAACGGGGCAGCCGCGGCGCGGCCGGCAGCCGATAAATCGGTGGAACAAAACGCGGGTAAGGCGGCGTCCATAGTCTGACGTCAGGATATCCAGGTTCATGGCTTCTCGTTTTGCAAGGAACGGCGCGCGGCAGCACTCGCGATCGTGCCGGCGTGCGAGCATCTGGTAAATCGTCCGCGATTTCCGTCGCCCGGGTGGGTTCTTACCCGCAATTCCGGTCCAGTAAGGCCCGATAGCCGCGTGCAGTCGCAAATGGGGGTATTATCCGCGAAGGCGGATGTGATTCAGCCGCGATTTCAACGGCCGGCTGGGAGTTCGGGAAGGACTTCGGTGTGCGGAGTGGAATAAGGTAACTGAGCTATCGTCTATTTGCGACGCGCAACTGTCTGCTCTTCTTAACTTTCGCCGGTGGACTGGGAGGAGACTCATGGCTAAGATCCTGATCGTGGAAGACAACGAGATGAACCGCGACATGCTGTCGCGTCGACTGATCAGGCGCGGGTACACCGTCGAGATCGCTATCGACGGAGAATCGGGGATCGAAGCCGTCAACACCAATCGGCCGGACCTGATCCTGATGGATATGAGTCTCCCCGGCATCGACGGCTGGGAAGTGACGCGTCTCTTGAAGGGATCGCCGGAAACTCGCGCAATACCGGTCATCGCGCTGACCGCGCATGCCATGTCAAGCGATCGGGAAAAGGCCATGCAGGCCGGTTGCAACGACTATGACACGAAGCCGGTCGACATGAACCGCCTCCTCAACAAGATCGAGCGCTGGCTCGCATCCACGAACGCCGCTCCGCCCGCGCCGGCCGAAGTTGCCCAGGTCACCGTGGCCGATATCGAGATCGCCGCTCCACCCGCTCCCGCCTCTTATGCGCGTGGTGTGAAGGTCCTCGTGGTCGAGGATAACGAGATGAACCGGGACATGCTGGCTCGGCGGCTGGCGCGTCGTGGTTACATCGTCTCGGTAGCCGTGGACGGCGAACAAGGGCTGGAGATGGCGCATAGCGACCAGCCGGACCTGGTTCTCATGGACCTGACCCTGCCCGGCATCGACGGTTGGGAAGCAACTCGCCTGCTGCGCGCCGACAGGCGCACGGCAAACCTCGCGATCATCGCGCTCACCGCTCATGCGATGGCCAACGATCGCGACCGCGCCTTGCAAATGGGCTGCGACGACTACGACGTTAAGCCGGTCGAGATCGAGCGGCTCATCGCCAAAATCGAATCCGCCCTCGTAAAACGGGCGCGCAAATAACACACGCGCGTCGAATACCAAGTCCGGTCGAACAGCACTTAGCCGTCGGAATCACGGTTAACGAAGGGAACGTCGCTTCCGCTTTTCCGCGAAGAGGGTTACAGTGAAGTCCACATGTAACCTCTTGCGATTATCGTGAATGATCCGGACGGTGCGCAGCCGGCAATTAACACAGGAAAGGGAGTTCAGAAGCACACGATGGCAGACGTATCACGCGACTTCAGTAAGTCCCTCACTAAGGAACAGCGCCCAATTGTTCTTGCGCTCATCGTTCTTGCGGTTTGCGCGGTCCTCATCGGAGGACTCCTCAAGTACGCCGATGACGCTGCCGGTCGCGCCGGCGCCGTCGTGGCCAAGGTCGATCTCGTTCTACATGACGTTGCCAGTGCCAACGAAGCGGAGCGAAGGCTTTTCGCAGCCGGCGACCCAACCCAAACGGGAGCTCTCTCCGACGCCCTGGACACGGTTCAGCACTCGGTCGAGGGTCTGGTCAGTGCGATCTCCGGCGATAGCAACTTGTCGAACAAGGCCGATGCCGTGAAGTCAGCCTCGGAAAGCTGGCTCGACCAGATGCGCTCCTCCGAGGTGAATTGGAGCACCCACTCGGCGGTGACCGAGCAGGCCGGCCTCATGGACACGCTCGTCAGGAACCTGGATGGCATCGCGGAAACCGCGCGTGATTCGTCGGCCGTCGCTCAGACGATCAGCGCGGGCGGCGCGACCGTTCTGATTGTGGTCGCGATCATTGTCGTGGTTCTCGGTATCAGCAAGATGACTGCGACTGCGGTTGTCGTCACCGCCGAGATCCACAAACTCCTGGAAGCGCGCGACGGTCAAATTGAAATCCTGCGTCGAAACCGAGCCCTTCTGCTCGCCACCATGCAAGGCATCGGCGATGCTCTCATGGCGGTGGACATGCAGGGGCGGATCACGTTCATGAATCCGCTCGCGGAAAAGCTCACTGGCTGGATCGAACAGGATGCAGTCGGCAAGGACATCACACGCGTCCTGACCCTTGCAAACGAGAAGACCAAAGATAAGCAGGAACTGCCGATACAAGAGGTTCTTAACAACCATATCGACAAGGAACTTGCCGCCAACTCCCTGGTTGTCGGACGAGCGGACACCGGCACCAAGCCGATCTCCGGTCACGTTGCGCCGGTGTGGGATGACGCCGGCGACGTCATTGGCGCGGCCGTACTCTTTCGGGATGTGAGCGAGCGGCGCGGCGCCAGGGAGGCCATTCGCACCAGCGAGGCGCACAAGGAAGCGATCATCGACAACGCGCTCGACGCGGTGATCCTGATGACCTCCGACGGCAAGATCATCGAGTTTAACGCATCCGCCGAGTCGATCTTCGGCTATAAGCGCGCCGACGCTCTCGGCCGGATGGTGGCCGACCTCATCGTGCCGCCCTCCCTGCGCGAGAAGCACAACCAGGGCCTTCGGAACTATCTCACGTCCCGCAAGCCGCGTATTCTCGGTAAGCGTGTCGAGATGACCGGCATGCGCAAGGGTGGGGTGGAATTCCCGATGGAGCTCTCGATTACGGTTGTCCCCGAACTCGAACCACCGGTATTTGCGACTTTCCTGCGTGATATTACCGAGAGCAAGGCCGCCGAGGCCGTGCTGGTGTCCGCAAAGGAGACAGCCGAGGCGGAGAGCCGGGACAAGAGCCAGTTCCTCAACAATATGAGCGATGAGCTCCGCACACCCCTCAACGCGGTCATCGGCTATAGCGAGATGCTCCAGGAGGAGGTCAAGGAGCGGCGTCCGGAAGACTTCCTGCCGGACCTGAAGAAGATCAACGAGGCGGGACGTCACCTGTTGATGCTTGTCAACGATGTTCTCGACCTCTCGCGGATCGAAGCCGGCAAGATGCAGCTTTTCCTCGACACCTTCGAGGTTGCCGATCTCATCGAAGACGTTACTCGGGCGGCCCAGCCCGTGTCGGCCAGGAATTCCAACCGGCTCAACGTCCTCTGCGACAAGGGCCTCGGGTCCATGATGTCGGATCGGAACAAGATCCGCCAGTCGATCCTGTACCTGGTGAATAACGCCACCAAGTTCGCCACCGATCGCGACCTGGAGTTGCGTGTCGCCCGCAAAGGCTCCAACGTATACTTCAAGATGTCCGACCTCAGTCCGGGCATCGCCGAGGAGGCCAGCGATAAGCTCGCGGAGGCGTTCGCCAGCGCCAGCCGCACGAGCACCCTGCGCTTCGGCGGCCACGGCCTCGGCCTCGAAATCGCCCGCCAGCTCTGCGAGATGATGGGTGGCTCGCTGACCGGCGACCGCGAAGTCGGCCACAGCCCTACCTTCACCATCTGCCTCCCGGACAAGATCACCGGTCCGGCGAGCTAGTGGCTCTCAACTCCCCCTCCCCGTTTGCTGGGAGGGGGATCTAGGCCCTGCTCGACGACAAGAACAGTACGGGCGAAACAGAGGGCACGGAGCGCAGCCTTCGGCCACTAGTATCAACTTCAGAATGCAACCGTCCGCAACTTCTTCGGCAACCGCATCTATCAGCTTTTCCTGATCCACGCTGTCGAACAACTTCTGGATATCCGCAGATCCCTGGCGATCAGGCACTTCTCCTACGGATATTACACGGTTGTTGCGTGTGGGCGATTTCCTTCGGCAAAAAGCCTGGCGCTCTTTGACACATTCCACATGTCCGTCCATGTCTTCAACCTGCGGTGGACAGGATCGATCGCGGGGGTTTTGTTAATGGCCGCCGCCACCAAACGCCGTGCGTTACTGGACGTAATCTTCAGCACGGTCATCACGACGATGAACTGAAGTATGGTGCTACTGTCGATCATACTCATCCAGATCGCCTTGTAAAAGTCTGTGACCAGTGATTGGAACGCAGCCGGGCGACTTTCAATATCCTGCCGGAATCGAGCAAGCTCCTCCGGATGTGTGCTCTTCACTGCTTCCGTCGCATGAATGACGAGGCCGGCAAAGTCGAAGTCTACGGCATCTGCCGCCAGCCGGTTCGTCCCATCATATAGACGCTGGAATAGCCTGTCGTTCTCTTCGACCACGCCCTCAGCAACTAGCTGAACGCAACGGTCACGCAAGGCGTAGAACCGGTTCCGGAGTGTCCTTTGCAGTATCGCTCGAGACGTCCAGCGCCATGCAGAGAATGTTATGGCCAGCCCGAGCAACCAGCACAGACCGAAAAACCAGTGGTTATGTGCGATAAACGTCAACATTGCTTACTCTCCTTCGTCGAATCGTCGATGCGAGAAGGCTACTTCTTCTTTCCACGTCCCGCCTTCCTTTCCGCATTCTTCTTTGCGTCAAGGAGCGGCTGGGTAGACTTCCTGTTCTTCATGACCTCTTTTTCGAGGTCTGCCTTCGACTTGCTCTTTCGATCTATCTCCGACTGCGAGATCGACGCGAGGTGGAGGTACCCCGCGAAAAACATCATTCCGAAGAAGACAGGCAAGAAAAGTGCATATGCGGCGAGCGGGCCAAACTGATGCGCCACTCCCTTGAGTAGATCCTTAACTTCCCACCACCCCAATACTACCAGTGTAGTGGGGAGCGCGAGCCCCTTAAGCTTACCAATTAGCCACTTTGTATTCCAGTCCAAGAATTAACCGCCAACGGTTTTTTATGATCGGCCTACGGTACGACCGCTTACGATTATGGCACGGGTTCAAGAAGAATATCCGCCCTACCGGTATAAACCGGAGTGTACTCGAAATCTATGTCGGGCAGCATCCTGTATAATAAGTCCGCTTTCTGCACAATAAGTCGGCTCATCGACCGACTTTTTGGGCAACGCACGGATACTGCGGCTTCGAGTCGACGATGACACAACCCCCGAACCTGGTATACTTCGCACGATCATGAAAACTGTGCGAAGAGGACAGGACCGCCATGGCGTACGAATCGCTGCGTGACTTTATCGACCGGCTCGAGCGAGCCGGCGAACTCCGGCGGATCCGGCGCGAGGTCAGCCCGAACCTGGAAATCAGCGCTATCGCCGACCGGGCCATGAAGCTCCCCGGCGGCGGGCCAGCCCTCTACTTCGAGCGCGTCGCTGGGTCCCGGTTTCCGGTCGCCATTAACCTGATGGGCTCGAGGCGGCGAGTTTCCTGGGCGCTCGGCGTCGACGATATCGAGGAGATCGGGGCCGAAATCGCGGCCCTCACCCGCCTTCCGTCCGATGTCCCCCCCACATTGCTCGGCAAGCTCAAGGTTCTCCCGCAGCTCGGCCAGCTTGGCGCTATCAGCCCGCGCACGGTTTCGTCCGTGCAGGCTCCCTGTCAGGAGGTCGTGAAGATCGGCGACGAGGCGTCGCTCGACGACCTGCCGATCTTGACCTGCTGGCCCGGCGACGGCGGACCGTTTATCACACTTCCACTGGTGTTCACGCGCGACGAAGCAACCGGCAAGCGCAACGTCGGAATGTACCGGATCCACAAGTACGGCCCGCGCGAGACCGGCATGCACTGGCAGCGGCACAAGTCAGGCAGCCGCCACTACGAGGGCTTCGAGGCCAAGGGCCGTGACATCCCGGTGGCCGTCGTGCTCGGAGGCGACCCGGCGCTCACTTACGCGGCGACGGCGCCGCTGCCCGACGATATCGACGAGATGGTCTTCGCCGGTTTCTTGCGCAAGCGCCCGGTCGAGCTTGTCCGGTGCAGGACGATCGATGTGGACGTGCCCGCGGACGCCGACTTCGTCATCGAGGGATACGTCCCCGCCGGAGAGCGCCGCCTCGAGGGCCCCTTCGGCGACCACACCGGCTACTACAGCCTGGCCGACGACTATCCCGTCTTCAAAGTGACCGCGATCACCCATCGGCGCAATGCGATCTATCCCTGCACCATTGTGGGGCCGCCCCCGATGGAGGACCGGTATCTGGGCCTGGCGACCGAGCGCATCTTCCTGCCCCTCCTGCGGCTGATGGTGCCCGAGGTGATCGACTACCACCTGCCGGTCGAGGGCGTTTTCCACAACCTCGCTCTGGTCCGCATTCGCAAGCGCTATCCGGGGCATGCCTTCAAAGTAATGCACGCGATCTGGGGGCTGGGCCAGATGATGTTCACGAAGTGCATCGTCGTGGTCGACGAGGATGTCGATGTCCAGGACCCGGCCAACGTCGCCTGGCGCGCGTTCGCCAATATCGACCCCGAGCGCGACATCACATTTGTCAAGGGACCCGTCGATGTGCTCGATCATGCGAGCCCGTTTCCGGCGTTCGGCTCCAAGATGGGAATCGATGCAACTCGGAAATGGCGGGACGAGGGATTTCACCGCGAATGGCCCGGCGTGCTGCACATGGACCCGGACATGACGCGCCGTGTCGACGCGATCTGGAAAGACTTGAAAATCGAGTGACGACGCGGAATTCGGCGCAGCCCCTGCAAGCATTAGGTCGAACTCGGCTCGATCTACTCCGGCTAGGTTCCTCGCCACGGCGAGAAGGCTAGTCCATCTTGGGAACGGTGTCCATCGCGTCCATCGCGTCCATTGCGTCCATATGTCCATAAAGCTTGACGGTCTGAGGCGGAGCCTCGCTAGATCTCCTCTTTCCGTCTAAGTCCTCCATTCCGAGTTCCGATCGCCATCGCTCCGATGAGCAACACCCGGTTACGAGGCCGGCTCTTAATCATCTTCATCATTTCATCACCGGCATCACAGTTTAAGACATCTTTCCTTCTTCGTACTGTTCTCATGTGGGCCAGGCGGCCCCTATCCGCAAATCGACGGATATTTCATTCTCATTTGCTTAATTATCTCGCGATATTGTATAATAGCGACAGTTCTTTATGCGGCCTGATGCCATCTCTTTAGTCGGTCCACACCAACCATGGGTTGTGTAGAAGTTAGGAAGTTACCAGATGGATCTTAAGTCTATCGCCATGAGCGCCGACACGGTGGTCGGAGTCGCCCTGACGGCCGCCGGCCTGCTGGCCCTGTCGTTCGGAATCCACAACCCTCTCGCCCTGGCGCTTGCGCCGGTCGGGCTGGGGCTGGGTCTGGGCAGCATGGTTCTGCGCGCGCGTCAGGCCGCCCCCGGGCGGGTTGCAGTGCGCGTTCGCGCATGCCGTGAGACGGGGAGACGCGGGCGCAAGTGAGCGCACGCCATGCGATGCGAACGGACGGGTGTAGCGCCCGGCACGTTTTGCGTCCGCCGCTTTCGCACTCAGCGGAATCCGTTGTCCTGCCAGGGCGCCAATCCGGGAGCGTCGACGGATGAGCCTAACCGAGCAAGCGCACCCGGAACAAACGCCGCAGCGCCTCGTTGTCGCCGTGACCGGCGCCAGCGGGGCCATCTACGCGGTCCGGTTTCTGCGTCAGGCCGTCAAACACTTCGACCGAGTCTACGTTATCCTCTCGGAACACGCGCCCACCGTCTTTGCCGCGGAAATGGGCAGCACGCTGACACGGCCCTACTCCGTCCAGGACTATCTTGGCGCGGACATCGACGCCTCCAAAATCGTATTCCTCAACCACAAGGACTTCTTTACGCCGCCGGCGTCCGGCTCGTACCGTCATAGCGGGATGGTGGTCATCCCGTGCTCCATGGGGACGCTGGCGCGAATCGCAAGCGGTGTCTCCAACGACCTGACGACCCGTGCGGCCGACGTCTGCCTCAAGGAGCGTCGCAAGCTGATCCTGGTCGCGCGAGATACACCTCTCAACCTCATCCACCTGCGCAACATGGTCACCGTCACCGAAGCCGGCGGCATCATCCTGCCGGCCGTGCCCGCCTTCTATCACCAGCCGCGGACGATCGAGGACCTGGTCGACACAGTCGTGGCGAGAGTGCTGCAGAACCTCGGCGTCGACCAAAAACTTCAGCCCGAATGGCAGGGCGTCGAAGAGTGACGCTCAGGCGGTCACTCACCTTCCAGCCGATCGATAACATTCACGATCTCGCGTTCATATTCCTCGATGAGCGCTGGAAGTGAATAAACGTACAGTTCGGCGCCGCTGTAGTATTGAACGAGCTTGACGAGGAACGGAACCCGGCTGCCCTGATAAACCGCATCAAAGTCGAAACGCAGAGTGGTCCAGTGCAGATTGTCACGCACCGAACCGAGTAGCCGCTCAACTTCATCCTCGCCAAACCCTTCGGTGACGATTATTCGCAGCGGATCGAGAATCCGGTCCAGATGGCTCAGGCTGCAAGCGACGGAGAATTCCGCCAGTCCGCGCGCCATGGGCACATCTCGCAGCACCCCCCTGACCGGCGGCAGGTCGTGGTTTTTCCCACGACTGAGAGTGAGTACACCGGCAATGGCCTGGAGATCGGACTCCGCAAGCTTCGCGAGCCGTTGCAGGTTCGAACGACTCTGCCTCAGGCCCATCCTGTTCAGCGCAAAAGCTGCGTGCATGCCGACATGATCGTCATCCAGCAGACGAATGAGAACCGGGAGTACCCGCTCGTACGTGAGCTTAGCCAGTCCCAATACCACCATCTGTCGAGCGGAGCCCAGGCTCGCGTCGCCGTCGCCGGCGATCAACTCGTCGGCCATTCGATCATCGGCCATAATCTCCAATGCGCTGCAGATTTCCCACCGCATTCCCACAAATCCTTGACCATCCCCGGTTTCCCGCAACGCCTGAAGTAGCAAGTCTCTTGACAGCTCGCAATAACTCCCGGCGGCATGGATCAGCGCGAGTTTCGCGGCTCGACATCGCACCAGGGGGAGCATCTCAGCGATGGTACGAATATACCGTCCTCTCCACATTGGGAACTGGCAGCATTGGACATCCTCGATAAAACTCCCGGGCGACGTGACGATACTCGCACAGAGAGGAAGCAGGTCGTTGACATATTCATTGTCAAGCCCGACTTCCAGCGGAGCCGCCGTAGCCGATAGCATCGGCACCTCCATGCCGTCGATCGTATTGATGATAACGTCGCCGTCCCGAACCAGACGCAGCAGACCCTTTGAAATCCGAACTTCCCCGGTATCGACCGGCCGTATCGCAAGGCGAACGGTCCACGGAGCGCCCGGCAACGATTCCCGGTTGGCATAGATCAAGTCGTTACGAACTTCGTCGGTCAGATACACGTACTTTACGGTCCAGCACTCGCCTATGGTGCGCCGGCGGCGATCCAGGATCATGGGTACTCGGTAGGGAACCGCAAGCAGCGTGTCCGCAACCCGCTCCTGGTTCCTCCTGTAAGCGGCCAGAATCCGGTCGACACGAAGGGCAGTGTTGATGTTCTCCACCGACACGCCTTTGCGACCAACTTCCACTTGGATCGCCCAGGAATGTTCGCCCCGGGACCGGCCAACCTGCATCGACAATTGGTGGCCGGCATCGGAAAACCGGCTGAGCAATGCACGCGCAACCCGTGAGAAGGTCGTGAGATCCGCGGAATCGAAACTCGTGTGCAAGTGGCAGTCATCGTATCTTGCGCCATGCCAGGCAAGCATCTTTGCCGCCTTCGCCGCCACGTCACGGCTCGACGAATACTTGCCGCGGCAGCCCGTCTCGGCATGAAAATCTCTCGAAGTAATGGCTCCGGATTGCACCGCGACACTGTCCACGTATCGCGCGTACTCGAGGTCTGAGAAGCGCTGACAAACAAGCTGAACAAACATGTCCACGGCCTCGTCGCGGTACTGGACGATTTTCAATTGTTCGATTCCGGACGCCGGACCGGAAAAGAAGCCCTCAGGAGCCGAACGCATCGGCCCGGAATCGAGCAATTCGTCGATGATCGACAGTGCGCTGGTGTACGAAGCGCATCGGCGATAGGTTTGCAGCACCGACGTCTGGCCTTGGTCCCCCATGCCAAACCAGCCGGGCAGTCCCTTGAGCCGCTCTTCCAGCTCGATTTCGAACTTATCGTCTCGCATGACTTGATCTTTCGTCCATGTCACCTTGCGGCTGAGTCCGGCTTCTCATTGCGGATCTCGAAAAGGCAGAATGACACCAAGGAGGTAGGCCGCAATGGCCCCCAGGACTCCGACAATGGGCGCGGTGACAACGCCGATTCCGCTCACCTTGGCCAAGAGAGGGTCTCTGGGTCAACAATAGTAGGCCAGCGGATGAAAGATCATCGTTGCCAGGGTGGCATAGCCAAACGTGAGACGCGCCCAACGACGCGCTCGCAAGAAACGCTTGTTGTGGTGAGTCATGACGGCGCCATCACAGTCTCACCCGCCGGGACAGGTTAGTGGCCGGTTTCCCAGTGAGATATGGCGCGCTCCCCATTTTCGGCCGCGGCGCGAAGATAGTCCATTCCCTGGCTCGCGCAGGTAACCACGCGGTCACCCAGCGACGGGGCGGCGGGGGCAGGTGTGCGGCGGGCAGGGGCCGGTGGCGCGGCGGGAACAGTGTCCGTCGACAGTCCCTCCGCGGCAGCCGACGGGCTGAGTTCCGGTCTCACAGGCCGTCCGGCCGGCGTCGTATCGACCCCGGCGGCAAACGCCTCCGGCGAATACGCGGTGGCCGGCAGCGCGCCCGGGCCGGACTGCGGTCGCAGCTTACGAGGGCCATGAAGCCAGCCGTGACCGGATTGTCCGTCGATCGCCGCAGCCGGCGGCTTGACCATGGCAATACGCGCCGTTTCCACCGGCAGAGGAGTTGCTGCCGGGACCAGATGCCACGGTGCAAGCAGCGGCGCGAGCAGCAGTATGTAAGAGTAGGTGGCGATGCGCGCCCGGGGACGGGTCCAGGAATCGATATTGTGCAGCGCCAGCAGACGGCGCTTGAGCGACTTGGCCGGAACCCAGAACCCGACTGCCCCGACACCCGCAGCCGCCGGCCGTGACGGTAGCGCCATATTAAGCAGCATCCGCCCGTACTGGGCCGGTGTGCTTGCCGTGGCCTCGATCGCAAGCTCGTCACACGCGCTTTCTTTGGCGATCTCCCATTCGGATACCGCCAGCCAGACCAGGGGATTAAACCAGCACAGGATTTGCGCCATCACCGGAGCCCATCCATACACCAGGTCCTTGCGGCGCAGATGGGAGAGCTCGTGGGCCACCATCATGCGCATTTCCAGAGCGCTCCAGCCGTCCGCGACCTCGCTCGGGAGGATCATCGTTGCCGGAAACACCCCGGTGAGCAAGGGCGTCCGCAAGTTCTTCGCCTCTCGGATGCGCGGGTGGTTTTTTATGCCCATGAAGAAGCAGAGGCGGTAGCATTCGGCGATCAGGAAGTGGCGTTCGGTACCATCAGAGCTGAGGAGCTGCGTGTGCGCCTGGCGCCAGGCTTGTATGGTAAAGCGAACAACCTTCACAAGGCCAACGGCCCAGGCGACGCAAAGCAGCGTACAGACGACACAAGCAATCGTCTGCACCAGGGCCGGCGGGACCCAGAGGTGAATTGCTGCCGCCGGCGGCAGTATCGCGAGTGGGAGGCATGCCGGGATCCAACCGAGAGCGAACTTGGCGGCAACGACCCACCAGAGCCACGCCCTCCCGCGTGCGGGCATCTCGGGCCATCCGCGGCACAACAGCCACACAACTGCCGCGAGAAGGCCCCCTTGCCAGCAATCCGCCCAGCAGCCTCGCGCCCACACGACGCCGAGATGTGCCAAGGAATACATCGGTGGCTATATTATACAGGCAATTCGTTCGCGCGGGAACAGCGCGAGGATAGGACCTTCACAGTATTTTCGCCACATCTTTCAACGCGGACTGACCGCGCCGGTGAGACCGGGTCCGATCCTGACGTTCGCCTGCGATCGACTGCGTACGCCGCGAGGACAAGGTGTATACAGCAACCGTCGAAGGTGTTACCGATACGCATTTTCCCTTTCTACCCTGTGCGGTGCCCCAAACGCGGGAATCGGGCGCCGCTCAAGAGTGCTGTCGAGCTTGTGCACCCTCCTGCCGCACAGGGTAGAAAGGGAAAATGCGTATCGGTAACACCTTCGACGGTTGCTGTATACA
>JBKQWH010000111.1:0-14285 GCA_052139635.1 Capsulimonadaceae bacterium | reverse complement strand
CGGAAGCGCAGTGGGCTGCGGCTCAGGGGGCGTCGTTGCCGTGCCCTGGCCAAGGTTGTAGGGTTTCTGCTGGCGTATGCGAACAGATGATCCCAGTATATCACAGATGAGTGGGTCTGTCAAGCCCAAAGACCCCATCGACCCCACCGTTCAAAAACAATTTGTGACTTCCTATTCGACAAAGAAGGAAGTGGGCGCAGGGATGTCTAAATAGCAAGGGAATCGACCGATCCGAGGATGCCATCGCCCCATGTCCAGCATCATCGACAACGCCAGCGACAATACACTTTTGCGGAACCTGCAACTCATGAGCAACGGCGGCCGCGTGCTGCACATTGCGACCGCCTTCTTCTCCCTCGATGCGCTCATGCTTCTCGCCGACTCCGCCGCTCATTACGACCGGATTCGTATCCTCTTCGGAAGCGACGCCAGCCCGGAGCAGCGTCGACGCCTGCTCGCCCTGATGCGCTCGGCTTGTCGGCTAAGCATCGTCGAGGTTGCAACTGAACCACTTACCTTAATTCATCGGGTATACTGCAAGCGGCCTTACAGTCGAGTTTCGCGACTGTAAGCCAACCAAGCGATACTTGCGAGAAGATAAATTGTTCTGTCAATGTACGACTGGCTGCCAATTAGGAAAACCAAATGAAATGATCATTCACCAAGCGCATAGTAATCGGGGGATAGAGTAATGCCGCCGGTCACGAGTGAAACTCAGCGCGCCGAGTTGCACAAAACAATCTGGCGCATCGCAAACGACCTGCGGGGCTCCGTCGATGGGTGGGACTTCAAGTCCTATGTACTCGGCATGCTCTTCTATCGCTTCATTTCGGAGAATCTCACCGCCTACATCAACAAGCTCGAACGCGAAGCTGGAGAGAAAGGCTTCGACTACGCCAAGCTCTCCGACAAGGAGGCCGGGTTCGGGCGAACAGAAACCGTCTCCGAGAAGGGATTCTATATCCTACCTTCCGAGCTTTTCGAGAACGTCCGCAAACGTGCGCCTAAAGACGAGAATCTGAATGAGACTCTGCAACGTGTGTTCAAGAACATAGAAGGCTCCGCCGTCGGCGCAGCCAGCGAAGACGAACTCAAAGGGCTCTTTGACGACCTGGACGTAAATAGCGCCAAGCTCGGTCCGACAGTCGCCAAGCGGAACGAGAAGTTGGTCAAGCTCCTTGACGCCATCGGAGACCTCCCGCTCGGTAATTACGAGGACAACTCTATCGACGTCTTCGGCGATGCCTACGAATACCTGATGCAGATGTACGCATCCTCGGCCGGCAAGTCCGGAGGCGAATACTACACGCCGCAGGAGGTTTCCGAACTACTCGCCCGCATCACCGTTGTGGGCAAGACCCAGGTGAATAAGGTGTACGACCCGGCTTGTGGTTCAGGGTCGCTGCTCCTTAAGTTTGCCAAGGTGCTCGGCAGGGAGAACGTCCGCAAGGGATTTTATGGGCAAGAGGTAAGTCTCACTACTTATAATCTCGCGCGTATCAACATGTTCCTGCACGACGTGAACTACGAGAAGTTCGACATTGCACATGGCGATACCCTTATTGATCCCAAACATTGGGACGACGAACCGTTCGAGGCCATCGTGTCCAATCCTCCTTACTCGATCAAGTGGGATGGCGACAGCAACCCGCTCCTGATCAATGACCCCCGCTTCGCCCCGGCAGGGGTGCTGGCTCCAAAGTCGGCCGCGGATCTCGCATTTACGATGCACATGCTCAGTTGGCTTGCGGTAAACGGCACCGCCGCCATCGTAGAGTTTCCGGGCGTCCTTTACCGTAGCGGGGCGGAGCAGAAGATTCGTAAGTACCTCATCGAGAATAACTACATCGACACGGTGATCCAGCTTCCGCCCGATCTTTTCTTCGGCACCACCATCGCAACCTGCATCATCGTGCTCAAGAAATCAAAGAAGGACAATGCGGTGCTCTTCATCGACGCTTCGTCAGAGTTCACGCGCGTTGGGAACAAGAACAGGCTGACCCCTGATCATCAGCAGAAAATCCTTGATGCCTTCACCGCTCGCGAGGATTCCGTTCACTTCACGAGGCTCGTTAAGAAGGAAGCGCTTGCCGCGAACAACTACAATATCTTTGTCTCATCCTATGTTGAAAAAGAAGACACTTCGGTCGCCACCGACATCACCTCGCTGAATGCCCAGATCGCGCAGATCGTGGCGCGTCAATCGGAGCTACGCACGCAGATTGACGCGATCGTAGCCGACCTAGAAGGAAATTAGCATGAGTGATCAAGCGAACGGCGAGATTATCATCTATCAGCGCGAAGGCGGCAAAATCGGCCTTGAAGTTCGCTTTGAAGGCGAAAGCGCTTGGCTTAGCCAACAACAGATTGCCGATCTTTATCAGACTTCCCGAACCAACGTAGTTGAGCACATCAAGCATATCTTTGAGGAGCAAGAACTTAGCGAGGAGGCGACCTGTCGGAATTTCCGACAGGTTCGCATGGAAGGCTCGCGCGAGGTGGCTCGAACCATGCCACACTATAACCTTGAACTTATCCTTGCGGTGGGTTACCGGGTCAAGTCGTCACGCGCCACCCTGTTTCGCCAATGGGCTACTGAACGCCTCAGTGAGTACATCAAAAAGGGCTTCACAATGGATGACGCCAAGCTCAAGGAATTGGGCGGTGGAAGCTACTGGAAAGAACTCCTACAGCGTATCCGCGACATCCGCAGTAGCGAAAAAGTCCTGTACCGGCAGGTGCTCGACCTCTACGCCACCAGCTTAGACTACAACCCCAAAGCCGAAGAAACGATGGCCTTCTTCAAGGAAGTGCAGAACAAGCTCCACCACGCGGCACACGGGCGCACCGCCGCAGAGGTGATTCATCAGCGGGCAGATGCTACCAAGCCCAACATGGGGCTGATGTCATTCACCGGCGAACGCCCACGGAAATCCGATGTGGCTATTGCCAAGAACTATCTGCTAGAGAAGGAACTGACTCGCCTGAATTCATTGGTCTCGGCTTACTTCGAAGCCGCCGAGTTCCGGGCCCAGAATCATGAGCCAACCTACATGAAAGATTGGCTCGGTCACCTGGATCGGCTCATCGTCGCGATGGATGCGCCAACCCTCATAGGGGCCGGATCGGTCAGCCATGAGCAGGCGGTCGCCAAAGCAGAAACCGAGTATGCCAAATATCGCAAGCAACTAGATGCCAGCTCATCTGAGGTAGAACGGGCCTACTTGGAGACTCTCAAGGCGGCGCAGAAAGAAGTGGAAGGGGAGCAGGAATGAATTCGACGATTCGTAAAGGTATCGAATCCGTGACCTTTCATTCCGTGGAATTCGGCGGAATTAAAGGTGAGAAAGGAATTACAGTTGAGGCTTTCATTCGGTACTTCGAGGAAACTGCTGGCATTCAGTTCATTGATTTCGCAACCGGGATGCCAGTGATGGAACTGGTGCGGAAGCAACCGCACAAGTTACCGGTGAAGAAATCTGACTACGAGCTATGGCTCGAACAGCAGGAAGTAGCTGTTAGGCTTGAGCATAAAATGGGGGCGCTTTAGATGAGACATATTGCACTCATTCTGGAGCAACCTGGGCGAGCGCCTCAAGGAGGCTTGACATGGGCCACATTGACGAACTGATCATGGAGCACTGCCCGAATGGTGTCGAGTTCAAACCACTAAGAGAGGTTTCGACATTTAACCGAGGAACGGCGATAACAGAACGTCAAGCAATTCCAGGTGACATTCCTGTCGTTGCGAACGGCCCAGTCCCCACCTATACCCACTCGGTAGCCAACCGCAAAGGGGGAACTATCGTCGTAGCAAGGTCAGGAGCCTATGCGGGCTTAGTGAGTTACTGGAACCAACCGATCTTTCTTACAGATGCCTTTAGCGTTCATCCAGACACTACTGTTCTCGATCCAAAGTTTGTGTACTACTTGCTCCAGAACAATCAGGACAGCATGCATTCCATGAAGAAGGGTGCAGGAGTACCACATGTCCGCGTGAAGGAGGTTGAGGCCTACTCAATCCCCATACCACCTATCGAAGTACAGCAAGAAATCGTCAAGGTGCTCGATACATTTAGTAAGCTGGAGGCCCGACGACGCCAGTATACGTTCTACCGTGATCAACTCTTGACTTATGATGGAGGAATAACTTGGGCTACTCTCCCAGAGGTTTCAATCAATCGAGACTCATCACGCAAACCAGTAACCAAGTCAGTTCGCACGACCGGTGACGTTAGGTATTACGGCGCATCAGGGATTGTGGACTACGTTAGCGAACACATTTTCGAGGGCGACTACTTACTGGTTTCAGAGGATGGGGCGAACTTATTAGCGCGATCTGCACCAATAGCCTTCTCTGTTTCGGGCAAATCGTGGGTAAACAACCATGCGCATGTACTGGAGTTTCCCACTTATGCCCAGCGACGATTCGTCGAAATTTACCTCAATTCGATTAATCTCGCCCCATATGTATCCGGGGGTTGATGCAAGTTCGTCCGAGCTTCAAGCTGACGACCTCGACGAGATTTCAATGGTGATCCGCCGCTTGTTGATGCACTTGTTCGTCCAGACGCTCGCCCGCACGGTCAGGTATGAGGACGAGATTTGGCTATTGGAATCTGGACGGACGCAGAGGTTGTGGAAGCTGGTTGCGAGAAAGAAAGACAGCCTTACTGACATAGACGAACTGTACAGCTAATAGAACCATTGAGCGCATCGGCGCTTCCGGGGCTCACGGCATCACGAGCGCCGCATTGCCACATTATTGGAATAGGGAATAGGAACGGTTATGCTCCATTGGCGAAAACTCAACGACTCTCTGTACGAAGCGGAGGGCGAAGCTGCAATCTACCGCATTGTCCAATTGCCGCGTAGCGCAGGCCCCGATCGGCGCTATGTCGTTGACATCGACGGCGTACGTGAAATGCAGACGGACCATGACGTCGCTGGCTTACTCATGTACTTCTGGTATGTTCAGGACGCTAAGCGCCATTGCGGCGAGAAAGAATCCGGGCGCGCAGGGTTCGCGCGGTCTACGTCCAAAAGATAGAGGATATTGGATAAAGCGATGGCTGAGAATACACCACTTGACAAGCAGTTCGAAGTTGACATGTACGCGGGCGTCGAGTTGTTGAAGTCGGAGTGCGGCTACAACGCGTCATATTTCCTCCAGATGCTGCACGAGCATGGTGGGGTTGGAACGGCAAAGCGGCTTCTTGCTTCAAGCGAGTTTCAGGCCGGCCTAATCCGGCTGTATGAAGAGAAGAAACTCATATACAGCATGGAAAATGCGGTGCTGCAGAAGAAGTATTTGCCGTTGTTCACGTACGAGGAGCGTAAGACCGCCAAGAAGCGCCTTAAGGACCTGGATTTCGAGCCCGCAGAGTGGGATTGAAACCAAACGGCATGCGTACCGGACGTCGCAAATCATAGCCGTGAGCGAGGCGGCATGCTCATCCCAGGCTATGAGCATGGCACCCGGACTCGCCGCATGACAACGGTCGCGGACATAGATCCAAGCGTGCGGACACGGCGCCGAAGAAGACGAGGTTTATCGAAAATGGGTACACAACCGCAAAACCTGTTCGATTTCGAAGAGCCGGCGACAACCTACAAGATGGGCAAGCTCCGACTCATCGAGCTTGTCAGCGATGTGACCGATTCTGCCCGAATGTACCCGCATCGGCTCCGACTACTGGACAAGGTTATTGGCCTCGACACGGAGTTCTGGATCAATGCCTCACCACAACATCGATTGTCTAGTGGTGAAGCCGTCCAGCCATGTCGCCGCAGTACGTCGGATACTTTGGCGACTTTAGGCCTCGCTGCTCACCCCGCGGATTGCGTTAGAATTCAGTCGAGATCCGATGCACGCCTCTACTATCTTCTCCTTTAGTCGATGGACGTTGTCCCCTTTCATGACCGGCAGGCTCAACTGTCTGGCTAGACTTTCGAGATGCGTTCGCGATAGCTTGGACGAGGCGAGAAGGTCAAAGAGGTCGCGGGGTTGTTCTTGCAGACCTGTTTGACTCAATGGCGCCATGGTATACTGTGCCAATGGACCATCGTAACCGTCAACGGGCCTCTTGTCGGCCCACGGCAGGGATGGAAAACCTCGACAATACCCATGCGGACTGAAATCGCCGAGCACGCCGACTTTAGCATCATTCGCTACGCCCAGTGCTGGGAGGACGCCGGCGTGCTTCTCGACGGGCTCGATATCCGGGCGGGAGACGTTTGCGTCTCAATCGCGTCGGCCGGCGAGAACGCGCTGGCGATGGTGTCGCGCGGGCCCGCTCGGGTGATCGCCCTCGACCTCAGCGCGGCCCAGTTGGCCTGCGTCGAGTTGCGCGTGGCGGCCTATCGGACCCTCGAACATCACGAGTTGCTCGAACTGATCGGCTCGCGGCCGTCGGACCGGCGCGGCGACCTCTATCGACGGTGCCGGGAGAAGCTCAGCGCGGGCGTGCGGGCATTCTGGGACGGGCACCCGGCCGAGATCACCGCCGGGATCGGATCGGCCGGCAAGTTCGAGCGCTACTTCGCGCTCTTTCGAACCCGAATCCTGCCCCTGGTCCACTCACGTGCCACGGTCGAACGCCTCCTCCGCGGGGGCTCGCCGGCCGAGCGCGAGGAGTTCTACCATCGTGTTTGGAACAACCGGCGCTGGCGGCTGATGTTCGCGATCTTTTTCTCGCGAGCGGTTATGGGGCGCTTCGGGCGCGACCCGAGCTTCTTCGCGTATGTGCGGGGCAGTGTCGCGGATAAGATCCTGGCCCGCACGCAGCACGCGCTCACCCGCCTCGACCCGAGCGAGAACCCCTACCTGCACTGGATCCTGACCGGAACGCACGGAACCGCACTGCCATACGCCCTGCGGCCCGAGAACTTCGACGCCATCCGCGACAACATCGACCGGCTCGAATGGCGCTGCCAGGGCCTCGAGGCGTTTCTCGACGAGGTCGGTCCGGGCTCGGTCGATCGGTATAACCTGTCGGATGTTTTCGAGTACATGTCGCCCGAAAACTACGCCGGCCTGCTCGACCGGATCGTCCGCGCCGGCAGGTCGGGTGGACGGCTTGCGTACTGGAACATGCTGGCCGATCGGCATCGGCCCGACGACATGGCGGACCGTCTTCGCCCTCAGCAGGTTCGCGCCCGCGAACTGCACGGCCGCGACAAGGCCTTCTTTTACAGCGATTTCGTGCTGGAGGAGATTGTCTGATGCCCGGAGCGCCCTGGACCGGAATGCTGCTCGTGCTGGGTATCCTGGGAGGCCTGATTCTCGGTGTGCGCGCGATCCGGCAGCGCCGGCAACTGGACGCGGAGATGTCGCGCAAGCTGGTCCATATCGGGATGGGGGTTACCACGCTCTCATTTCCGTGGATATTCCGGTCACCCTGGCCGGTGCTGGTTCTGACCGTTCTTTCGATGCTCGTCATGGTCGCGCTCAAGCGGTCGGCGCGGCTCGCGGCCGAGTTCGGGAGCGTCCTCGGCGGAGTCGAGCGGGCCAGTCTGGGCGATGTCACCTTTCCCCTCGCCGTCGGCACATTGTTCGTCGTCTCGAAGGGTGATCCGATCCTCTTCTGTGTCCCCATGCTGATCCTGACCTTCGGCGACGCCGTTGCGGCTCTGATCGGGGTTCGATACGGGCAGAATCGCTACGCCGGCGAGGACGGGATGAAGAGCTTCGAGGGCTCGACCGCCTTCTTTGCGGTCGCGTTTCTCTGTGTGCACGTGCCGCTCCTGCTCGGGACAGGCACCGGCCGGGCGCCGTGCCTGCTGATAGGGGTCACCATCGCGCTGATGGCCATGCTGCTGGAGGCGATCGCCTGGAGCGGTCTCGACAACCTGTTTGTGCCGCTGGGAGCGTACGTGCTGCTCCATACCTTCCTGCGCCTGGATACGGGCGCGCTGGTCGAGCGGCTTGCGGCCATCGTGGCGCTGGTCATCTTCGTAATCGCTCGGCGGCGCCGGTCGACCCTCAAGGACAGCGCGCTGCTCGCAGCCGCGCTTGCCGGGTACGCCTGCTGGGCTGTCGGCGGGCTGCGCTGGCTGGTGGCTCCGGTGGTCCTGTTCATCGCGTACCCGCGCCTGGGTCCCCGCACCGAGCAAAGCCTTCACAAATCGCACAGCGTGGCGTCGGTGGGCGGTGTCATGAGTGTCGGGATGGGCTGGATGTTCCTGGCGAACATCCTGCATTGTCCGCGGTTGCTCTGGCCGTACACGCTCGCCTTCACGATCCAGCTTGCGCTGGTCGGCATTGTCCGCAACAAGCACCACCGTGGCGCCGGTCCGGACGGCGCGATGGTTGCGAGTGTTGTCATCAAGAGCTGGCTGGCGGTCTTCATCCCGTATCTCTTCGTTCTCGGACTTACGAGAGGCACGTTATTGCAAACGGCCGCCTCCATCGCCGTTGTCGCTGCGACCTCGATCGTGTTTCTGAAAACGTGCCCGATCCCGGAGAATCAGCCGACCAGCGTGGATTTACTGGCACGTCAGGCCGCATTTGCGGCCGTGGGATCGGTCGTCGGTTGGATCATCGCCATGGGTTTTGCAAAACTCCTGCATACATGTATAATACGCATATGATCCGCGCGAGTACGGCGAGGCGTTTGCCGTGGAGGGTTCAATGAACGTTGGAGATGACGACACCTGTCCCGGCCGGCCAATGCTTTTGTCGCTGATCCATGCCGGGCGGGTCGCCGAGGACCGGCTGGAAACTGCGCTCGGGGAAGTCGGTCTGTCCGGTGCGAAGTTCGCTGCCCTTGTGGCGCTTGCGGAGGCCGGGGAGCCGATAAGCTTGAGCGAGCTGGCATCGCACCTCACGTGCGTCCGCTCGAACGTCACCCAACTCGTCGACCGCCTCGAGGCCGACGGCCTCGTCGAGCGTATCGACGATCCCCGTGATCGCCGTTCTGTGAAGGCCGCCCTGACCGACCTCGGGCGAACCCGCCATAGTGCTGCCGCGACGTGCGCCAGGGGCGTATTCGATACGTTCGAGTCCGGGCTCGACGCTTCCGCGCGCACCGCTCTGGCGACACTCTTTGCTTCGCTGAAATGAACCGGGAACGCTTTTGATGTCGCAGTAGTTCATATATGTATAATACAGTGTAGAATAGTGAATCCATGAAATATACTTTCGAAGGAAAGAGGAGATCCCATGAACGTACTGCATCTGGACTCAAGTATTCAGGGCGAATTGTCGGCGTCGAAGACTCTCACTCGGGAGGTTGTCGACGCGTTGCGCACCGGGGACGACCCCGTTCGCGTGGTGTACCACGATCTTGCCTCGGACATGGATCGCCACCTGGTCGGCCGGCCGTCGACCCAGCCGGATCTCAATGACCGATGGTTGGACGAGTTTCTGGCTTCCGATGTTCTCGTTATTGGCGCGCCGATGTATAACTTCGCAATTCCGACCCAGCTCAAGTCGTGGCTCGACCGCGTCCTGGTGGCCGGCAAGACATTTCGCTATGGCAGCAACGGGGTCGAGGGACTGGTCACCGGGAAGAAGGCCATCATCGTCTCGACCGCGGGTGGCAACCATGCCGGCGGCCCGGCGAGTGCAGCGCACGAGGACTATCTGCGCTTTGTCCTCGGTTTTATCGGCATCAGCGATGTCGCCATTGTGCGGGCTCAGGGACTCGCAACGGGGATGCGAGACGCCGCATTCGCCGGCGCACGCGCACAGATCCACGATCTCGTTGCCGCGTAGATCGGAACGTGCCGGGGCGGGTTCGGAGGTATCATAGCCGGGGAGCCGGCTGGAGATCCCGCCCGACGGCACGATATGAAACTGATCAGGGTCGATAACGCGCAGGAGTACGACAGTATCCCGCGCGCGCATTTTCTCCCGTGGCCGGGTTGGGAGGAGATCGCCGCGCACCGGCCCGACGCACACTGGGTCGCCCTGGACGCGGATGGCGTCGCCGCGGCCGCGTGTTCGCTGTGGGCCGGGGGCGCGCCACCGCTGGCCGGCGAACGGGTTGGAGCGGTGGGACATTATGCCGCATCGAGCCCGGCCGCGGCATCGGCCCTCCTCGGCCACGCCTGCGCCGAACTCGCCCACGCCGGCTGTACGCTGGCCGTGGGGCCGATGGACGGCAATACGTGGCGCAAGTATCGTTTCGTCACCGACCGCGGCGACCACCCTCCCTTCTTCCTCGAGCCGGACCAGCCCGATGAGTGGCCCCGTCAGTTTGTCGACGCCGGCTGGACACCGCTTGCGACATACACGTCGGCCTTGAGCGTCGACATGGCCTGGGAGGACCCGCGACTCCCGAGGATTGCCGCGCGAATGGCCGCAGACGGCGTCGTCATCCGGCCGATCGATCCCAACCACTATGCCGAAGAGTTGGAACGGATCTATCGCCTGTCATTGACCAGCTTTGCGCACAACTTCCTCTACACGCCGATCCCGCGCGACGAGTTTCTGGTTCAGTATCGGCAGGTTCTGCCCTGCATCGATCCGGACCTTGTCCTTGTCGCAATGCACGGAGACCAGCTTGCCGGTTTTCTTTTCAGCCTCCCGGACCGGTCACGGCAACAGGCAGGACAGTCCGTCGATACGTTCATTGTGAAGACCCTGGCCGTTGAGCCGGGCCGGCTCTACGCCGGGCTGGGATCGCTCTTGCTCGCTCGAAACCGTGTCGACGCAGCCCGCAAAGGCTATCGCCGCGCGATCCACGCCCTGATGCACGACTCCAACAACTCCCGCAACATCAGCGACCGCTCCGCGCGGACCATCCGTCGCTACACGCTTTTTGGGAAGGCACTGAGGGAACCCTGACTTACCTGGCGTTGTCCTGTCGGGGGACAGTCCCTGCCTGTCATCTGCGCATCTACAGGATGTGAAGAAGATCCGCGTCCGGCGCAACAATCCCCTGGACAGTTATTCCCGTGTCAAGTGTGACCAGCGGACCTCCATTTTGTTGGCAGAGCCCAAGCAGGTAGACGTCGGTGATCTGCTTGTGACTTGCGATTGCGGAAACCATAAACAGGGATTGGTCTCGCAAACTCGGACTGTCATGCCAAAACTGGTGGCCGGCCGCATGCCTGGAGGTCATATTGTCTAGAATTAGCAGAGCCTCGGATGCGGTGTTAATGCCATTTTGATAGTGTGGCTGGCACGTGATCCGCACGAAACCGTTCTCCGTGAGAGGGCACGTAGCCCATCCGTGCTGCCCGTCGCCGTTGAACCACTGATGTGCTCTTTCATAGCCTGAATGCAACGGGTCGTGAAGCGCAATGAGCACGTTTACGTCTGGCAGGCAAATGCGCAATAACTATTCCTCCTCGATAAGCCGGTTTATGAATTCCGTCGTTATTGTCTGACTACGGTTATGTGTGGGAAACAGAATCAATCCGTTACGTCGTGCTGCATTTTCAAAATGAAGGTCTTCGGATTCCGCGGCCAACTCTGGTTCTGTCACGGTGACGCGCAGGCGTGTTTCGGGCTTAAACGGTAGGGTGAACATAATCTTTTGAATGTCGGCAAACGTGCCTTCGAGTATCTGGGTTTGCATTATTGCCACCTTTCGTTGCGCAAGCGGTCACCGGAACCCTTCGGCATGCGGTTACTTACCATTATATCCCAGAGCCCATGGGAACTCGCCTCTACCCCCACAGCTTCCGGTCCATCGCCCGGTACCGGATCGACTCCGCCACGTGGTCGAGCCCGATCGAGTCAGCGCCATCGAGATCCGCGACCGTGCGGGCCAGCTTCAAGATACGGTCGTACGCCCGCGCGGACAGCCCAATTGGGTGATGGCCGACTTCAGCTCGCAGTAAGCACATAATCCCCGTTGATCATCTCTTAGGCGAACCGAGACCTTGCTATATGCAACTCCGGAATCATGGTTCCTAAACTGCTCCCACGTTCCTTCGGGATGTTCGGCGCGATATGCCGCCAATTCGGCTGGTTCGGGGCGCGATTTGTGGCAGCGTTTCAAACAGCCTCTCCCTTCTCCCACAATCTATTCTCAATGCTGATTTCAGCCTCCAGAATGGCCGGATCGTCGCCGTACGCCATACCCTTCAGGCGGTCGACGGTCGCTTTCGCCGCGTCCAACTCGTCTCTGCTGATGAGATCAAAGAGGTTTTCTAGCTCACGTACAAAACGGCTGACATCCTTTGGAGGTCGACTACTGACCCCAAAGACGTCCTCTAAAACACGCTTGCTCTCAGCACCTGAAGTGCTCGCGGGGGCTGCGTACAGGCTGCCATCTCGAAGAATGCGAACGCATCGTCCTTCGACCGCGGTGAGTACCTGCGGACTATGCGTTGCCGCAATAATCTGGGTTCCGGGAAACGCGTCGCGTAGCCTGGGGACCACTGTTTGTTGCCATCCCGGATGAAGATGCAGATCGATCTCGTCGATCACTAGAATCCCGGGTTCGTCAAGCGGACTCGGCGAATTAGGGTTCGACGTCGCGAGTCGCCGCGCAAAGTCGACAATGAGACCAAGCATCACACGGTACCCGTCACTGAGTTGCGAGATGTCATAAGTGCGCCCACCCTTCATCCGAACCTTCATGGACGGTGGCATGCCGTCGAATCCCAGCCACTCAATACTGGTAAACGCTCTGTAGACAGCCTCGCGTACCCGTCGCAGCACAGGATGCTCATAGTTCTGAAATGAACCCGATGCGGAACCAGAAGAAGGCATTCCGGGCGACAAGCTTGATGATGAACTTTGCTGACGGAGCTCCTGGTACTCGACAAGAAAGAACCACCCCGCCGCGGCGTCGTAGCTGGCGCCAGCGACCAGACAGTCTTCATAGGCAGAGTCCCGCCCGTAATTCTCCGAAGGAACGCCTGAAACAGGAGCTGGTGCCATAAAGCGTCGGTCCGATCGGTAGTACGCAACCGCTGGCAGGGGGAGTATGGCGTTGGGGTTTTGAGCTATCTCGCGCCAGACACTCTTAAAGTATTCGCGTATTGTACTGGACGGGTCCAACACATAGGAAAATGCGAATGGAGGAGAGTACGTGATGGTATTCTCCCATTCTAGATACTTACCCCGGCCATCTTGATACGGCCCTGAAAATCCAGGAACGGGATAATAGTTCTTCGCCATTGCATGAATCTGCACAAAGGTCAGGCGGGGACGCGGGTAATATGCGCCACCATCGAATTCAGGTCCTGGCCCGGGGATGTGGATATCGGTAGCTTCGAGAGACGCTTTGTTTTTTCGTCGGGATCGCTCGGTCTTGCCGCCTCCGTTTTCAGCGACGATGTCGTACAGAGCGACCGCGATCGCGTCCAATATCGTCGATTTGCCGGCACCGTTGATGCCAACCAGCAGAGTGACATCATCTTCCAGTGGTACCGACAGGTTCTCAAAGCAGCGATAATTCGTGATCCTGATGCGATCCAGCTTCATGGTACTCTAACTCCGCTTAGCGCCACTGCCCACGACAGTACGTTAGCATCTGCTTTGCGCGCTTCCTCCGGCGAGATGTGAGGTTTCAGCGTGTGAATGCGTGTTGCGACGGCGTCTGGGTCGCGGATGTTCTCACGGAACCGGACCCAGGCGGAGGTCGAGACGCGTTCAAGTTCCGCGACTCCCATCGGTCCCGTGTACTGGCAAAGCGCCTCAATGGCAACCTTCATCTCCGTGCTGAGGTCGCCCTTGCGGCGGATGTAATCGGCGTTACGGTCAGGATTGATCACTACGCCATAGCCGGCGACGGGTTCGATATTGATGGCGCCGTAACTCTTCATCTGCTCGATTTCGCTCTCAACTTCAAAGGAGTACGGGCCGTGCTTGTAAAAGACGTACTGAAACGGCACGGACTCGTCCTGAAGTTGCTGCAAGAGGAACAAGGTCTTCTGTACGTGCGTTTTTCCACACCAGCTTCCATGCTTCTTTAGGGCTTCAACGGTCTCTAATATGTAGGCATGCTTATCAAAATTCATGATTCGACCTCGATTAACAGGCGCTTGAGTTCAGAATCTAAATCTTCTTTCACGTTCTCATGCGTTCCACAACGCGCTGGAAATCTGCCGATTCGGATGATTCGGCGGAGAAGCCGGATGCAAATCGGATGATATTGGGGAACTCATGTACGCTCCTCCGGGACCTCTGGGACGAGATACCTCGCGCCCCGCCCAAATCGGGAGGATTCCTCGAACAACAGCATTTGGCTTTAGGTCTTCTAGTTTCGTCAACGCCGACGCTCCCCTGGGTACCCGACGAATTTGGGTCCTGCTGGGGCACCATGGTTGCGATGCCTGATCATTTATCACAGGATACGTACGTATCTACCAGAAAACAGACC
>JBKQWH010000110.1:0-9590 GCA_052139635.1 Capsulimonadaceae bacterium | reverse complement strand
CCGGCGTTTGTGCCAGGGAGAAATGGAGAGTTAAGCGCTGTATAGACGCATGGTTGCTTCAATTAAGAGGGTGTTAAGGACAAATTAACTGTGTTAACGTGTCGTTAAGGAAGTTGAAGTCACGCAGAGTCACACCTATAGTATTACAACTAAAAGTCTTAAATTCTCTAGGGGAGTCAGGAATTTCACGAGTCGCCGTCGATCGTCGGGAACGACGTAACGGACACTCGACGAGCTATCCTACCCGGAAGCGACATAGGCGCAAACAAACCGTGCTCGAATTCATGCATCGGTCGATTTCGTCGGCGCCCGCGACGATTGTCAAGATCATTCTACCATAGGTCGAGAATAAGCGGGCGGAGTTTCTAATTCGGTTGGAACATCCGCGGCCGGGAGGGCCGCGCGTCTAACGGCCATGCAGGTGGGAAAGCTTCAACTAGCCGACTTTCGAAACTATGGCTCGCTCGCTATCGAGCCCGGCCGGGGACTTAACGTCGTGGTCGGCCGAAACGCGCAAGGGAAGAGCAACTTGCTCGAGGCCGTGTATATCCTTGCCACAAGCAAGTCGGCCCGGGCCGGCAAGGACACGGAACTCATTCGATTCGGCTGCCCGCAGGCGCGAATCCGGGCCGAAGTGCTCCGGGAGAAGAACTCCGACATCGAGCTCGAAATCGTGCTTTCGGACACCGAAAAGAAGTCCGCGCGGCTGAATGGGATCCGGCATACCAAGCTGGCGGAAGTGATCGGGCAACTGAATGCGGTGTTGTTCGACAGTGGAGACCTGGAAATCGTGCGCGGTGAGCCGGCCGTGCGGCGCCGGTTCCTGGACCTCGAGATCGCCCAGACCTCTCCCCGCTACGTTCATGCGCTCGGCTCGCACCGCAAGACTCTGGAGCAGCGCAACCGCTTGCTCCGCGACCTGCGCGACGGTCGTGCCGACCGCAGTGCCCGGGCTGTGCTGCCCGCCTGGAACGCCCAGTTGGCGCTGCACGGGGCCCGGCTGATGGAGCGTCGACGCCGGTTTCTGGATCGGCTCAGCGTACTGGCCGCGGAAATCCATCGAACGCTCAGCGACCACCGCGATACCCTGGAGATGTCGTACGTTCCTTCCTTCTCTCTGGACGGCGCCCGGGATGAGGCGGAAGTCGAGGGACGCTTCCTGGAAGAGCTGAGTGCGGTCGAGGAGGACGAGATCGCTCGCGGCACCACGCTTCGAGGTCCCCAGCGGGACGATATCTCCTTTGTCGTGGATACCCAGGACTGCCGGCTCTACGGCTCGCAGGGACAGCAGCGCACCGTGGCGCTCTCGCTCAAGCTGGCTGAGCGCCGCCTGATCGAGGAGCTGGTCGGCGAGCCCCCCGTCCTGCTGTTGGACGACGTGCTGTCGGACCTCGACGACGTGCGCCGGCACCATCTGTTCGATCTGACGACACAGGGAGGGTCGCAGACCTTCCTGAGTTGCACGAACTTACGGCCGTTTTCCAAGGGTGTCCTGGAAAGCGCTGTGGTATACTCCGTCACGAACGGTGTGGTAACCCGCCAGTGAAGAAAACCGGCCTGAGTCTGGCGATCGACGTGATCGAGGGCGGCCTCCGCGAAGCGAACCTGGCGCAGGCCCTGCGGCCGCATATGGCCAAGGTCTACTGGGAAGGCGTTGTGGGGCCGCAGGTGGCCGCCGCAACCCAGGTCCTGGCCGTGCGTGGCGGCGACACACTGGTCGTACGCACCAAGAACGGGGTCTGGGCGAACGAGCTGACTCTTCTCAAGCGCGACATCGTGGTTCGCCTCAATCGCGCTATTGGTGGCGGAAAGGCGCTCGCCGATATCCGGTTTGAAATCGGCGCCCTCGATCCGCGCGTCGCGGCTCCGTCGGCATTGCCGCTGCCAACCGCCGGCGAACTGGCTGAGATCGCGATCCCGGACGAAGAGTCCGCTCGGATCACCGCCGCCGTCGAGGCTGTTCTCGACGACGATCTGCGCGTGAGCATGCGCCGATCTCTGCAGTTGGCTGCTCGCGTTCGTCAGTGGAAGATGTCAAATGGGTGGCGGCCCTGCCCCCGCTGCGGCACGTTCGTCGATCCCGCCGACGGCCATGCGGCATGTGCGGCATGCCGGATTGCGTCCGGACGGCCCCGCCCGCTGCGTTAGCCTCGACCGCTCTTGCACTACCCTCGGTTGACTTATGACCATCGCAATACATCACCGGCCTCTCGCGGCGTTCGCAGCGTGTTTTCTCATCGGCATCTGGACAACCGCTGCCAGTGATGTTGCCGTGGTGGCTGCCGTGGCGCTCGTGGTTGTGGTTGTCGCCGCTGCGCTGATGATCTGGAAGGGCGGCCGGGCGGCTGTGGCTGCCGCGGCGCTGCTGGCCGCTGGTTTCGCCTGCGGGGCGCTGCGCGAATCGGCAAGCCGATTCGTCGGGACGGGCGACATTAGCCGGTACGCCGCAAGGCGGCATTTCGTGACGGTCGACGGCACTGTTGACAGTGATCCTGGCGACCTGCCCGGCCGAGTGACCCTGATGCTCGCGGTCAAGCGCGCCGGATACGGCTCATCCGCCCGTGTCCCCGCGGACGGGATTGTCTTCGTTACGGTCGAGGATGCGGCGATGGGTTCTGCTCCGGACACTGCGCCAGGTGCCCGGGCGCGGTCGATTCTGCAGTACGGCGACGCCGTCGAACTGCACGGAACGCTCGAAGCGCCGCAGGGAGCGCGCAATCCAGGGGGATTCTCCTGGCGCGCATACCTGGCCCGCCGCGGTGCTTACTGCACTTTGCTCGTGCGCCACCCCGGCGGTGTGGTCTTGAGTTCGCCTGCGTCGCCCGAGTCCGCTCGTCGCGGAATCGGTGCGCTCAGGCGGTGGATGTCGCACCAGATTCGCCTGCACCTCTCACCGGTCCGAGCCGCCCTGCTGGCCGGAATCCTGATTGGCCGGCGGGCGGATCTGCCGCCAGACCTGACGGCGGATTTCGTTCACACCGGGACGGTGCATATTGTGGCATCCGCGGGGCTGCACGTCGGCATACTTGCCCTCTTTGTCTGGTTTGTCCTGATCCGGCTGACCGTGCCGCGGAAGGCCGGCGCCATCGTCCTGGCGCTGCTCCTGGCATGCTATGTGGAGCTATGCGGCGGTCGCCCGAGTGTCACGCGGGCCGTGCTGATGGCGGTGGCCTATCTCGGGGCGATCGTCTTCGAACGAGAGCCGGACATTCCGACCGCGATTGCCGCCGCGGCACTGGCTATTCTTGCCGCGTTTCCGTCCGGACTCTTCGAGCCGGGATTCGAGCTTTCCTTTGTCACCGTGTGCGTGCTTGCGGCCGGGATGCCCGTCTGGGACGCCCTTGTCCGCCCGCGGATCGAAGAGCTTAAGGCGCCAGTGCTCGTCAAGAGCATGATCTTGCGGGTGGTCACGCTGGCGGGGCTCACCGTGTTCGCCCAGCTTGGCTCGATGGCGGTCGTCGCCGCCGCCTACGACGAGGTCTCGCTGAGTGGTGTCGCTGCGAATCTCCTTGTGGTCCCTCTTCTCTTCCTGATTATCCCTCTCGGCGTGTGCGCTCTCCTGCTCAGCGCTGTCGTCCCCCCTGCAGGCGCTGCGCTCTTTCGATGCGAGGCCCCCTTGCTCGACGCCGTCGTTACAACCGTCCGCCACTTCGCCCACGGTGCCACCGGCTTTACCGCAACCAGTCCGCCGGAGGCCTGGCAGGTTGTCCTCTACTATGCCGTACTCTTCCGCGCGTTGTGGGCAGCCCGAGTCCGGCTCGCCCGTGACACGTCGGTGGCGTCGTCAATCGATAACGAGGCGGTGTAGCCCGCCGTAATTCTCCATTGGGTGGTTGTAAAAGAGCACGACGTGGCCCGCGCTGGATTCCGATTCGCCTCTTCACGCTCGGAGATCATTCCGGGTAAACGCGGCGAGTAATCTGGTATACTGCAAGCAGTCTTACGTTGGCATTTATCCGATTGCATAATTGCATACCACCTACGTGCGAATATAGCGGACAAGTGGTCTGGTTTCTGGTACACCTTTCAGCCGCGAACCGGACTTTGGAGTCACCAGCGTCAACGACAGCCTGCGAGAGCTTCTCGAACAGGCGGAGGAGCCGAAATGACACTGCAAGTCAACCTTCCGCCACAACTTGACCCAATCCGATCTGGAGAGGACAGCGCACGCCAGTTCAAGGAGACCTTTAATAATCCCGACTCCCTCGCCGCAGAAATGGCGGCGTTCGCCAATGCCGAGGGAGGCACGATTTTCATCGGAGTGAACGACGAGGGAGAGGCAGTTGGCCTTTCTGCCGCCGAGGTTGCCCGGGTGAACCAACTCATCAGCAACACCGCGAGCCAGGGGGTCCGCAGTCCGCTGATCGTTCAGACCGAGAACGTGCTATTGGCAGACGGTAATGTGGTGGTCATTTTGAAGATTCCGAAAGGGATCGACAAGCCGTATTTCGACAAGAACGGAGTGATCTGGCTGCGGGTGGGATCAGACAAGCGTCGGATCAACTCGAAAGAAGAGCTTCGGCGCATTTTCCAGATGAGCGATCAGTTCCACGCCGACGAACTTCCCACTCGGGCCGGGATCGACGCGTTGGACAAGCTGAGGTTCCGCGACTTCCTGCGTGACAAGTACGGACAGGAGTTTCCCGACGACCTCGCTAGGCGTTTGAGACTCCTGCAGAACCTGAATCTCGCAACCGACAACGGCGTTCTCAATCTCGCCGGACTGTTGCTCTTTGGCGAGCAACCGGAGCGGTTTAAGCCGGAGTTTGTCGTTAAGGCGGTCAGTTACCCGGGCGACACGATTGATGTCACGACCTACGAGGATACCGAAGACTTTGCCGGTCCGCTTCCAAGGCTGTTTGAAGAGGCGCTTGCTTTTGTCCTTCGCAATCTGCGTAAGGTTCAGGCTGGTCGCGGTATCAACAGCCCTGGCGTTTCCGAAATACCCGCCCTTGTTTTCGAAGAACTGCTGGTTAACGCGCTGGTACACCGCGACTACCTGATTACTGCGCCAATCCGGCTCTTTGTCTTCCGGGACCGGGTTGAAATCATCAGTCCCGGACATTTGCCAAACCACCTGACTGTTGATAAGATTCGCGTGGGTAACTCACTCCTTCGCAATCCCATCCTCGCGAGCTACGTCGCCAAGGGCTTACTCCCGTATCGTGGGCTTGGTTCAGGGGTTCCAAGGGCTATCGAATCGTGGCCGGAAATTGAATTCCGCGACGAGCGCGACGGAAATCTGTTCGTGGCGACCGTTCGTCGGGAGACACCTCTGACGGAGAAAGACCTCAGTGACGGTGAAAATGACGGAGAAAACGCCAGCATGACGGAGAAAGTGACGGAGAAAACCGGTCATCATGAAGAAAATGACGGAGATAACGCCGGAGTGACCGAGAAAAAGAAGGAGAAAGCGCTGGATAAGATCCTGGTCGTGGTTACCAGGAACCCGGATGCAACGATTCACGGACTGGTAGAGCATCTGGGAGTGTCGAGAAGCACAGTCGAGAGGAGCTTGAAGAGGCTTCAAGCACAGGGCCGCATCCGGCGTATCGGGCCAGATAAGGGCGGGAGATGGGAAGTCATCAAATGACCCATCCAATCCGCAAGAAGCTAATTGAAGTCGCACCATGTCGCCTCAACATAGGAAGAGTCGCTGGCGCCCGGCATCTGAGAAGGCGATGCTGTCTTCCTTCTCGATTGAGGCATTCCGCGCCGTAACCGCGTCGTCTTCGATGCGCAGGCCGTTCTTTGAGGAATCACCCGGTTTTTCCTTGGCCGCAGTCGCGTCGAGTTCGACGCACAGGACGATCCTCTTTCGGAAAGCTGCAGAATGCCGCGAGAGGCGACCAGGAGTCTTGCTTCCTTCCGATCGATGAAACTCTGCATGAAGGATAGTCACCTTCTCCCAAAACGTTCGTTCTGCCTCAAGGACATGCACATCACAGCTTTGTTGCTTGAACAGGTCTGGGTACTGCTCGGCAGCATAGGCAGTGATCTGATGATAGCCTGTCGGATACGGATCAGCGCGGCCATTTCCAGCCTGACAACGGGCTGTATATACGGCGGGGCGTTGTCGTTTCGATTCGCGATGACGGCAGGATAAGTGAAAAGAACCGTCTGCTGTTCCGAGTCGTTTGGATCTAGCTCCAGCGTCCAAAGCACAATCGAAGGGCTTTCCAGTCCTAGTATGCGCGTAAAGGATTTACGGAGATCCGGCATGAACTCATCACGAATACATGCACTGCACTCCGCCTTGAGTGCTTCAATCTTCTTGTCGCGCTGGGTATTGCTGGTAAGCAGCATAGGATCGTTGTCGCCGCCGAAACCGAGATGATCGCGGTGGATGGAAAGGTCTATATCCTCAGAGAAGCGCTGTATGGCCGAGTATATCTTCGACAGGGACGTGCCGCCTTTGAAAAGCAAGTGTGGGGCCATCGTCAGGCCAAAGACATGTTTCAGTGTCCAGCAGACCCAAAAGTCCTTTTCAACGATGGCTGGTGCCAATCCACGCGCGGCTGCAGTCTGTGAAAACAAGTCCCGACGGTCGTTCTCCGGCCATGCGGCAATTACATCCATTAGCTATCCTCGGCTATGCGTAGTAGAATTGGCCTCAGCCAATCAGGCGCCAGGTCGTGGCGGCGACGCCTGCGAAAAATCCGCGAGAATTCGCCGAGCCGGCTGGCACGGTGCGCGGGCCGCAATGAATGGATCGAACAAGAGGATTTCTGCGGGTTCCTCGCGAATCCTAACGACATGGAGACTGACAATGATGGATCATAGACCGACCCTCCTCGGCATCATCCTCATGACATCGATGCTCCTTGGCTGCCAGGCGCAGCGGCAGCACGTCGAGGCCCCGACGGCGACGCCGGGCCCCAGCGTGTCCGGTCTTCCTCTCCTCCCCGACCCGCGGCTCACTCCCGGGGCAACCCTGCGGGTCACGGTCGACGACATCGCGGTGACCGGGTATACAAGCCGGGTCCGCGATGTGACCGAGGAGACGAAGCTGCAGGTGTACGCGGAGTACGGGATCACGCATCACAGCCGCGGGCAGTATGAGATTGACCACCTGGTGCCGCTGGAACTGGGGGGATCGAACGACATCACAAACCTGTGGCCCGAGAGCTACAGGACTCGCCCCTGGAACGCGAGCACGAAGGACCAGCTCGAGAACCGGCTGCATGAACTCGTGGTCGACGGCGAGCTTGACCTCCCGACGGCGCAGCGGGCGATCGCGACGGACTGGATCGCCGCGTATCGGAAATACTTCAACACCGACGTCCCTATCCGCGGCGACGGCTGGCTCGACAACCGCGCCGCATCGGCTCCACTCGGAGACTTCCATGCCCAAAAGGCGAGCCTGCCGGAAGCCGCGCCGCCAGCGGATGCGTCGACGGCATCCTCAACGGTGTGGGTCAACACGTCCACCGGCGTGTACCATCGTCCGGGGACGCGGTGGTACGGCAATACCCGCTCCGGCCAGTACATGACGGAGGCGGACGCGATCAGCCAGGGGTACCGCGCGGCCGAGGACAAAGACTAACTTCGCGAGATTCCAATTTGTGCCGGCCACGTCGGATCCACTCGTGGAATAGCCCTCCCTGCCTGTCTTCCTTGTCCATCGCGTCCATCGTCCATACCATCCTACCCCCGGACCGGCGCCTTGACGACCACGGGGCGCAGGGTGTGGGCATGGCAGATGGCGATTGCGAGGGCGTCGGCCGCATCGTCGGGACGAGGGGGGGCGGCGAGGCCGAGGAGGCGCGTCACCATGTACTGGACCTGCTTCTTGTCCGCGCGGCCGACCCCTACGACCGCGTTCTTGACCTGAGTCGGGGTGTACTCCGACCACGGAAGCCCCCGCTGGGCGATCGCCAGCAGGACGACCCCGAGAGCGCGACCGACGGGGATGCCGGTGGTCGTGTTGTTGGTGAAGAAGAGGCGCTCGGTGGCGACCGTTGTCGGCTGGTGCTCGTCGAGCAGCCGGTTCACATGGTCGTAGATCGACTTCAGCCGCGCCGGAGGGTCGTCGGCGGCGGGAGTCGTGATGACCCCGCAGGTGACATAGATGAGCTTGCCGGCGCGCTTCTCGACAACTCCGAACCCTGTCGTGGCGGTTCCCGGATCGAGGCCCAGTACGATCATGCCGATCCCGCCAGCGGGAGGGGAACCGCGACACCGGTGCGCGCCGATTCGTAGATCGCCAGGACGAGCTCGACGGCGGCGCGGCCGGCGACCGCATCACCGAGCGGCGATTCGCCGGTTCGACAGCAGTGGGCAAATTCCGCGAGCTGCTGGGCATGGGAATCGCCCCAGGTGGGCGGAACTCCGGGGCCGCTCACGGTGCGGCGCTCCGCGGAAGCAAGCGCCGTGGACAACGCCGGCGGTGCGGCGGTGGCGACGCCGGAGGCGCTCCGAGTCCCTCCCCCCGCCACGGCCAGCGCATGGTCGGCGGGGCGGTCGGCAACCGTGGTCCGGCCGGCAACCGCCAGTGTCTGCAGGGCGTCCCCCTCGATCACGGCCGAGCCGAGCGTCCCGTACATGGCGAGGCGAACCGGAAATCCGGGATACGCGGCGGTCGACGCCGTCATTGTGCCGATGGCGCCGTTTTCGAACGTGACAACCGCGGCGGCGTTGTCCTCCACCTCGATCCGGTCATGGCCGCTCGTACGGGAGAGTGCGAACACGGAGACCACGCGGCCGCACAGCCAGAGCATCAGGTCCGCGGTGTGGATACCCTGGTTCATCACACATCCGCCGCCGTCGAGCGCCCGGGTGCCGCGCCAACTCGCCGAGTCGTAATAGTCCTGGGCGCGAAACCAGGCGACACGCGCTTCAACAAGCTGCAGCCTGCCGAGGTCCCCCTGCCGGATGGCCTCCTTCACCGCGATGCTGGCCGGATCATACCGGTGCTGGGAGATACTCGCCAGCGTCTTGCCCGACTCGCGGTGCACTTTGATCAGATCGTCGCAGGCTTCGAGCGAGATGTCAAGCGGTTTCTCGATCACGACATGCTTGCCCGCCTTCAGGCAGGCAGCTCCGAGGGCGGCGTGCGTTCCGCTCGGGGTGCAGATCGAAACGGCATCGATCGAGCGGTCGGTCAGGAGATCGGACCAGGCCACCGCCCGCAGGCCAAACTCCCTGGCGAAGGCGGCCGCGCAATCTGCCACCGTGTCACAACACGCCACCACGCGCATGCCTGCCTCCGGCATCGACGCGACTGCTTTGGCGTGGGTCGGGGCGATTGTGCCGCAGCCGACGATCGCCATTCGAATTTCCGGCGCTTCCATTCCAGGCCTTTCCAAACAACGGGACGTTAATACAAAAAGTGTATAGGAAATGCGCGATCCTGTCAACGTTTCTCTTGGACAAGTTTTCCCGTTGCCGCAGGTGTCGCGACCGGCGACCGGCTCTATGAGAACTCCCGAACGAGCAGACCGCGCCAGTGACAAGGGACGATTCGACGTGTCTCAGCGAAAATCCTGCCCGGCCAGCCTTGACATCGCGATTGGCCCTGTGGTAGACTTTATGTCGTTCCGCAGCCGGTCGGGTTGTGGGGGTGTAGCTCAGTTGGTTAGAGCGCTGCC
>JBKQWH010000109.1:0-4367 GCA_052139635.1 Capsulimonadaceae bacterium | reverse complement strand
AGCCCACGAATTCATTCGTGGGTCGATTTCGTCGCCGCCCGCGACGATTCTCACGATGAGTATCACAGTGTCGATGCGATTCATCGGCATACGGATATAAAGGAGTATTAAAGACATGAAGTTCTTTGCAGAGCCACTCGCCGGCCGCCGCGGAATATACCCGGCTGCGTTTCTGGGAGCCCTCCTGACGCTTTGCGGTTCCACAGCCGGTGCTCAAAGCATCAGCATCGCAGTGGATGCAAACGCAAACAAGCTGCCCATCAACCCGCTTATCTACGGCGTGGCCTTCGGCGCGACCTCGGACCTGACCGACCTCAACGCACCCATCAATCGGAGTGGCGGGGACAGTGAGACCTGCTACAACTGGGAGCTGAATGCGACCAACCTCGGATCGGACTGGTACTTCGAGAGCCAGCCGGGCTCAGGGTCAACCCCCGGCGAGGACGCAGACAGCTTCATCCAGTCGACCCAGGCCGCGGGCGCTCAGCCAATGCTCACCGTCCCGATGCTCGGTTGGGTAGCGAACCTCGGGTCCGGCGGAACCGCGCTCGATTCGTTTTCCGTCGCCAAGTACGGCGCGCAGACCGCCACCGATCCCTACTGGCCCGACGCCGGCAACGGCATCCTCGCGTCGACCGGCGCCTATGTCGACAACGACCCCAGCGACGCCAGCGTCACAGCGGATGTCGCGTACCAGCAAGGCTGGGTGAATCACCTTGTCGATACGTGGGGGACCGCCGCAAAGGGCGGCCTTGGCTATTACCTGATGGACAACGAGTCCAGCATCTGGTTCACGACTCACCGTGACGTGCACCCGATCGGCGCGAAGATGGATGAGATACTCGGCGACATCGAGAACTACGCCGGCATGGTCAAATCCATCGATCCTTCGGCGCTTGTGGTTGGGCCGGAGGAGTGGGGCTGGACCGGCTACTTCTACAGCGGCTACGACCAGTGGTACGCGTCGATTAATGGATGGGGAGGGACTCTTCCCGACCGGGCGGCGCACAACAACATGGACTACATCCCCTACCTTCTCCAGCAGCTCAACGCCTACCAACAGGCTAACGGAACGCGTCTGCTGGACGTCCTGAGCGTGCACTGGTACCCGGAGGGGGGAGAGTTCAGCGACGATAACAGTACGACTACGGATCTTCTCCGCAACCAGTCGACGCGATCGCTTTGGGATCCGAACTATGTCGACCAGTCGTGGGTCAACGCGGAGGTGTACCTGATTCCGCGCATGCAGAACTGGGTGTCGACCTACTATCCAGGGACGCAAACTGCCATCACCGAGTACAACTGGGGCGCCGAGGATTATATGAACGGCGCGACCACGCAGGCCGATATTTACGGAATCTTCGGTCGCCAGGGTCTCGATATGGCCACTCGCTGGGAGGTCCCGCCTTCCGGAACTCCCACCTACAATGCGATGAAGATGTATCGGAATTACGACGGCAACGATTCGACCTTTGGGGACACCAGTGTTTCCGACACCGTGCCGGACCCGGACGACGTTTCCAGTTTCGCCGCCCTGCGCTCGTCGGACAACGCATTGACCATCATGGTCATCAACAAGCAGCTCACAACCGACCAGCAGATCAGCCTGAGCGTCGCGAACTTCAACGGCAGCGGCACGGCGCAGACCTGGCAATTGGCGTCGAGCAATCCGATCGAGCGCATCGCCGATACGCCCGTGACGGCAAATGTCCTCACAGCGACCCTGCCGGCCCAGAGCATCACGTTGTTCATCCTGCCGCCCTCCGGATCAACGGTCCCTCCGCCGGCGGCTCCGGCGGGCCTCATTGCCGGCGCGGCCTCCGGCGAAGTCGTACTCGACTGGGATGAGAACTCCGCGGCAACGTCCTACGACGTGCTGCGCGCCACGTCCTCGACCGGGACGTTTGTGTCAATCGGAACGGTCGCGGTGTCCACCGATACGGACCGAACGGTCACGAACGGAACCACGTATTACTACGAAGTAACGGCCGTGAACTCGGCGGGGACAAGCGGTCCGTCGAATGTGGTAAGCGCCGAGCCGACCGCGGCGAATGTCGACAACAGCCCGTACAACTTCGAAACATCAACCCAGGGCTGGGTATCGAGTGGCGGCATGATCACCGGCGTCGAGACCTCGATCGCCGAGGCCTATCTGGGTGCTTATTCACTGGAGGTCGACTTCAGCGGCGCCGGAGCGGACGTCCAAACCGTCTCGGTTGCGTCACCCGCCACGGCTGCCGGATCAACCGTCGTGTTTCACGTCTGGATTCCTTCCGGCAGCACTCTCAGCGGCATCCAGCCCTACGTTCAGCAGGGCGCTTCCGGGAACTGGCTGTGGACGGGAACCTGGACCGATATCTCCGAACTGCAAACCAATGCGTGGAACACAATCACGGTCGACGTCCCGACCAATGCCGTGGTTCCACTGGCCCAGCTCGGTGTCCAGTTCGTGACCAGCGGCGCCTGGACCGGAACCTGCTACGTCGACTCGATCAACTGGAGCACAACGCCGGTGACCCATGTGCTGTGGACGAGCTCCGGCGGAGCTGCCTCGCTCTGGGCCTACAATCCCGCGTCGGGCGAGTTCACACAGAACAGCTATGGCCCATACGGAGGCTGGACGCCCGAGGCGATTGGCGACGGTCCCGACGGCCTCACTCGCGTGCTATGGACAACCACGAGCGGAGCAGCCTCGATATGGAGTGTGAATAACTCGACGGGAGCCTTCACCCAGAACACCTTCGGACCGTACCCCGGCTGGACGGCAACGGCTGTGTCGGTCGGCGCGGACAATACGACCCACGTGTTGTGGTCGAACGCAAGCGGCGCCACGTCACTTTGGAACTACAATACCGGAACTGGCGCGTTTGCACAGAATGGCTACGGGCCCTACCCCGGATGGTCGGCCCGTGCAGTCGCGGACGGCCCGGACGGCATGACCCGCATGCTTTGGGAGAACGCGAGCGGCACAGCGTCGATCTGGGACCTCGACAACACGACGGGTGCCTTCACCCAGAACAGCTTCGGCCCCTACCCCGGCTGGACCTCGGCCGCAATTTCCGTTGGCGCCGATAGCACGACTCACGTGTTGTGGACGAATACAGGCGGGGCGGCCTCGGTGTGGAACTACTCGACCGCCACCGGCGCCTTCACCCAGAGCGGCTTCGGACCGTTCCCCGGCTGGTCTTCAACCAGCATCGCGGACAGCTCCGACGGCAATGTGCAACTCCTCTGGACCAGCACATCCGGCGCCGCTTCGGTCTGGGACCTCGACAACGTGTCGGGGGCGTTTACCCAGAACTCGTTCGGCCCGTTCGCCGGGTGGGCGGCGACGGCGGTGTCCGCATATCCCTGATGAGAGACAGAGGATAGCGTGTGAAGAGAGAATAGCGAAGAGACAGCCGTCCCTGCCCGAGTCGACGCGGGCGGGGACGACTCCGCCGGTGGTCGGAGGGTCGCATCCGGAGGATCGGTGAAGTTACCGCAGATCCATAAGTTTATAGACGTAAAACATAGGTGCAAGGCGCGTTTTCACCTTTCCACGCGGTTTCGCGAAAATGACGGTTGACCAAATCCGCGAAAACGAGTAATCTTTGTCGAGTATATCGCGGTATAAAAAGGAATCGAGCGCCGCACGCGGCAGACATCGGTTCACGGAACCGCCGAAGACAAGGAACCCGACAAGTTGGATTCGGAGCAGATCGCCCTCATCGTCCTCGTAGCGCTCTCGGCCGGGGCCATCCTCCCGCTGTTGTTGAATCGGATCTTCAACAGGTCCCCACGCGAGGATGACGGGCCGCCGCCTTATACACGGCAGCCGTTTGTGCTCTCCAAAGCCGAATACTCATTCTTCGTGGTGCTTCGGCAGGTTGTGCCGCCGGATGTCCTCGTGCTTGTCAAGGTGCGCCTGGCCGAAGTGTTGGGTGTAAAGCGCGGGCCGCAGTATATCCGCCACTTCCGAAAGATATCGCAGAAACAGATTGACTTCCTGCTTTGCGACCGTCAAACCCGACCGATTCTTGTCATCGAGCTCAACGAAGTCTCGCACTTGAACAACAAGCGGGCGGAGCGTGACGACTTCCTCGACACTGCACTTCAGGTCGCCGGCCTACCCATCCTTCGTGTGGCTTCGCAAAAGACCTATCAATTGAACGACGTCCGCGATGCCGTAGAGAAGGCGTGGGCCGATGCGCAAGCGGCCGCCAGTGTCCCCGGCACACCGTCCGAGGGACCACGGACGTAACAACCGGAACCGATGTTGAAACCGCAATGGGCGGCCTCTCTGATGAGAGGCCGCCCATTGACGCCCAAACGGTGTTCATATCCGGAAACCGCAACGGACTATATATTACATCGTATATGAGATT
>JBKQWH010000108.1:0-8997 GCA_052139635.1 Capsulimonadaceae bacterium | reverse complement strand
ACAATGCAAACTTGTCGTTTGTGACGAACGACGACGCATCGTTTCGTGCGCTTGGTGGCGACGCGTGGGGGCGGTTCGATCGGGTGATCGCGTCACTGAATACGGCGCGCGGCAAGCAGTCCGCGGCAGCAGTGCAGGCACAGCATTATGATCTACTGATTGTCGATGAGGCCCACCACCTCCGGAATCGCAGCACGGTGAGCTGGAAGTTCGTCAACGGGCTCAAGAGCAAATATGTCCTGCTGCTGACAGCGACGCCGGCACAGAACAACCTCGACGAGCTCTTCAATCTCATCACGCTGCTCAGTCCGGGCCAGCTCAAGACGCCGGCTGCGTTTCGCCGCGAGTTTGTTCAGCCGGGCGACCCGCGGCGGCCGAAGAACCAGACGAAGCTGCGGGAACTTCTGATGGACGTAATGATCCGCAACTCCCGCAGTCAGGTCCATGTGGGATTGCCACCGCGACATGCACGAACGATCCGCGTGGACCTAGGGCCTGTCGAACGCTCACTGTACGATCAGGTGAGCGGGCTGGTTCGAACGTGGATCGGCCATGGAGCGGCCCAACGAATGTCGGCGCAAACACTGCAGCTCGAGGCCGGCAGCAGCGCCGAAGCCGTGTTGTCGACCCTTTCGCGTATGGCGGCCCGGCAGTCCGGAACCGAGCCCGAAACGGGACGGGAAGGAGTCGGTCTCGCTCCTGACCCTCGAACAGCCAGACAGGAGTCGATCGAGTCTCTGTCCGCGCTAGCATCGGAAGCTTGTGGTCAGCCCGGTGCGAAGCTGACCACGGCCGTGTCGCTGATGAAGCAGATTCGGGTGAAGACGCTCGTCTTCACGCAGTTCCGCGAGACTCAGCGCCGGCTGGTTCGGGCGCTTGTTGAGGCGGGAATACCGACAGCAACCTTCGACGGCTCGATGACCGGTCCTGAGAAGGATTCCCAGGTGCGCGCATTCGGAGGGGACGCGCAGGTGCTTGTTTCCACCGATGTCGGCAGCGAAGGCCGCAACCTGCAGTTTTGCCACACGGTTCTCAATTACGATCTGCCGTGGAATCCGATGCGGATCGAGCAGAGAATCGGCCGTGTCCACCGGATTGGCCAGTCCGAGCCGGTCACAATTATCAACCTCGCGGCGCGTGACACGGTGGAGGATTACGTCCTGGAGGTGCTCGACAGCAAGATTAACATGTTCGAACTGGTTGTTGGTGAGCTGGGCGAAATTCTGGGCAACCTGGACGACGACCGCGAGTTCGACGAGATCGTGATGGATCTCTGGGCGCAATCGCCTAACCTGGAGGCTGCTCGGGCCGCTTATGCGGACCTCGGCGAACGGCTTGTGGCGGCGCAGTCGGAGTATCAGCAAGCCCGCGATTACGACAACGCGCTGTTTGCGGACGAGTTTCAAGCGGAGAAATGACAGTGACGCATGTGGAAACGGTCTCTGTTTCGGACTTCATCTCGCGTTGTGTTGGCGCCGCCGGAGGGATGGTCGAGACGCGTCCGGACGGTTTGCTCGACGCGCTCTTGCCCGAGCCGTTCACTGCGTCGGTGGGGGGACGAGGCCTGGTCACCCTGGCGCTCGATTCCGATGCGCTCGCAATGGGGCAGGGCGCCGAGCCGGCAACGATTGGGAGCCCCTTTGTCGATTCTCTCATCGCGTTCGCGTCCGGCCGCGGTAATATTGCGGCCGCCCGCATCACGCCCACGTGGGTCCGCAAGAAGGGGTTGCGTGAGGCGCTCGAACGTGAAGTGACATTTCTTAACTGTCGTGTTCGCGAGGACGATCGGCCGCCCGTTATCCGCGACAGCTTCTACGTCCTGTTTGACTTTCGTTTGACGTACATTTCGGATGAGCGCCGGGAACAACTGCTTACGGTTCCAGTCGACCTCCACTCCCTGCAGATCAATCATCTCCTTGCGGAGCGACTCGGTCAGGTCCTGATCGAGCCGGACGATCCGCCGCCGCCCGGGGCCTTTCGCACCGAATCGGTCGCGGCCGCATATGAGCGGGCGAAGGAGATGGTCCGCCAGCGTGCGTTCGCCGAGTGCCTTGCATTTCAGACGAGACTGACGAAGCGGTTTGAGGTGGAGCACGGCAGGGTTTCGGGCTACTACCGGCAAATCGACGACGACCTGACCCGCCGCGAGGCCGCCGAGAGCGACTCCGGAAAAATCGAGACGCTTCGGCGCAAACGCGAGGCGGCTCGTCTGGAGTTGGACGCCAAGATCCGCGAGATTACCGACAAGTATCGGGTCCACCCGCGCGCTACCGTCGTTAGCATCCGGCTTGTGGCTCAGGCGAAGACGTGCTTCTCGATCCTGATCGACCGAGGCCCAGTCACGCGCTCGCTGGAAGTCCGCTTCGATTCGGTTCTCGACAGGATCGACCCGCCCGTGTGCGAGAAGTGTGGTTTCGAGACGGCGCGTGTCTATGTCGACCCGAAGTCGAACCGGCTCTGTCCTGCCTGTTCGGGAAAAGGGTAACTATGGCGATGCAGGTGGTTGTGACTGCCCGGTAGCCTGTTGCGCTTTCAGGGCCTGGTCTATGGCCGGACGAAGATTATTATTCTCTTCGATTCGGAGCATTCGAATATCGCGGACCGATGAACGAAACCAGGGATACGTATTCGTGAGGTCAACGACTGCCAGAACGCACGATACGGCGTTAACCGTTTCGTTGCCATAGCAGACGTGCCCCGGTAATCGCGGCCGGGTCCTTGCCGGTCGTCGCCGCCGAACAAGGACCCCGAGTGGCTACGTGTCGTCGCCGGTCATCGCCTCCGGAGTGACCGACCTCGCTGTCGCGAACACAGGCGTTTCAGCAGGGTAGATGAGAATTTCCAGCCGCGACTACACACTGTTAACGCCTGTGGTCTCGGTCAGACGAGTGCCCGCCACCGCCCCCGAAGGAATGGCCACCGCCCCCGCCGAAGGAGTGCTCGCCGCCGCCGTGCGACCAGCCGCCCCCGCCAAAGGAGTGCTCGCCACCATTGTGCGACCAGCCGCCACCGCCGAAGGCGTGGCCGCCACCGCCAAATGGACGACCACCACCGAACGAGTGGTTGGCGAAGCCTCCGCCGTGGAATCCAGGACCGCCATGAGCGTGCATGCCTTGAATCCCGTGGAACCCGCCATTCCCAAAGCCACCGGGGTGTCTGGGATAAAAATGCGGGCCTCCGCCGAATCCCATGTGCGCCGGATGTCCGAAGCCGCCGAAGGGCCTTCGATACGGCGGCGGGTTAGCCGCCCAGTGGTAGTAGTCACGGCGGTAAAAGCCCGGGTGGTGCCAGCCCCAATGGTTGGCGTAGTAGTTATGGTACGGATTCCAGCCGTAGTAGTGATGGCCGTCGATCAAGAAGAACAGGCCGGCCATCGCCACAAACGCTCCCACACCTAAGCCCGCGTGTCCCCAGTATCCGCCCCAGTAATACATGTGGGGATACCACCCCATGTTAACGTAGACGTTCCAACTCGGAGCAATCCCGATGAAGACCGGCGCGGCCGGATGGAATCTGGGCGAAAACGGATACCAGCGGGCACCCGGTACGGTGGCGTTTTCGAGGTAACCGTGCCAGGGAAGATACATCACAGGGGCGTAGCCACGGTTGATGAAGAACGTTGTTCCATCGTGGGAAACGGCGAACTTCATCACATAGAGGTTGTGGTTGCGAAACGGGACAATGATGGTCTCTCCGACAGTATCGTAAATCTGATAACCGCCGGCGTCGAACGTGGCGTGGTCGACGGGCACTCGCTGGTCTTGTGGGACATCCGTCCAGTTGTAGACGTTTCCCGCAGCGTAGGCGGCTCCGCCCGCGAGGAGCAGGGTGGCACACACGGCGCTGCACGCCAGATGGCACAACCAACTCCGAAATCGCTTTGAACGTGCATACAAGTTCATTCGGTTCTTCCTTTCATAACGTGAACTTCGAACGGCTAATCGCTGTCTTGTTGGGACGTGGTGTCGCCAGTCTGCTGCACGCACCGTTGTGCACCCTATTCGGCGAGAGAATCGTGTGAATCTCCAGACTGTGGTAACGAATGTACTCGTGCATTATAGACGCCGATCCAGTTGGTGTCAACAACCATTCATACGTATGCAGACATGACAGACACTCTTAATAATCGTGCCGAAACTCGTTTTTGAATTGGGAAGCGCGTCCACGGTGAGCCGTCGAGCTTGCGCTCCGCCGTTTCGGAAGCTGCCCAAACTCGCGGCCGTCCCAGAGGGAAGAACCCGGTGAGCCCTGCGCCAGGAGCGCGGGCGGGCTCGCCCAAACCAGGCTGCCGCGCAAATGGGCCTGAAGTTTGCCATAATGAAACGGCGCGTATTCGGACGCGAATCCAGATTGTTACAGACTTGGACTGTTCTTTGCTTGATTGAGTTTTACGAATGATCATGCTACCGCGCGAGGGTGACGGCGCCAACGTCTCCGTTTCGACGTTTTCGTGCGGGGAGTGCCCGAGTTTCGTTATGTTCCTGCTGATGTGGATCAGTCGCGGCTTTCAGCCAATCTCATTATGAATATACTCATCGTGTCGTCGAGCGACGGTATTGCTCTCACTTTGCTTCGATGTCTGAGCCGAGTTCCGGGCGTTCGAGCACATGTCATGGAAATGTGGGAAGGGGGCCGTGTCTCACGGCGGTCTCGATATTGCGCCGCGTATTCGTCTCATCCCGTATTCCAGCCGGGAGCCGATGTCGGGGGCGCCCTGGACAGGCTTCGCGAGTTGATCGATGTGTACTGTCGAAAGAACACCATCGACTTGATCATTCCAACGGGATTGCTCGGTACGTTTGTCCTCACGGACATGCAAAACCGGATCGAATCGGCGCGTCTCTATCCGGTGACCGGCGATGTCGTTGGTTTGAATCGTCTGCACAACAAGTGGGAGTTCTACAAGCTGCTGGCTGCAAACGGGATCCCGACGCCCGTGACGGTGATTGCGGAGACCCCGGACCAGGACCTTCGGGGGATACAGTTCCCGGTCATAATCAAGCCTGTGGACGGTGGAAACAACGAGGGTGTGCAGCGAATCGATACGGCGTCCGAACTCACGGCCGTGCTATCCGCAGTCCCACTGCCGCTGCTGGTGCAGGAGTTTGCTCCGGGCGACGATGTCGACCTGAATGTTCTGGCAAGTGAGGGGGAAATAGTCGCCTGGAGCGTTCAAGCGGTGACTCGCTCGGGCTACCGTTTTCTCCGAAATGACTCCATCCTGGAACAAGGACGCCGCATTGTCGCACTGACGGGATATACCGGCGTTGCGAATTTCGACACGCGACTGGACCCGGAAACGGGCATCTCGCGTTATATCGAGTGCAATCCCCGCATCTGGGGCAGTTTCGCGGCGGCTGTCGACTCCGGTGTGGACTTTCTTCACCTGGGTGTCGAGCTCGCCCTAGGTCACGACTTATCCTCGTTTGAGCGAGAAATCCCGGTCGAACGGCTGGTGCCCCATTTTAGCTCGCTCAAGTTTCTGCGCGGGATTGTGACGCGGAATCCCGCGCATAGTTACGCGCCGGTCACCCGGCTAATGGGCTGGAAGTTCCTCACCGATCCGGTTCCAACACTCCTCCAGAAAACATCCAAAGAGCGCGCCCTACGATACGACGGCGACATTGTTCGCGAGCTTGTGAGAATCCGTCAAGGCGCGGTCCTTTAAGTCGAGATATTCGGCTGGATTCTCATGTCGTGAGAATTTGAACACTTCCGACTGGCTCCCGTGGCAGAAACGCGGCGTGGCGCAATTCGGATGCGGGTATGCTCGCGCAGGATGCATGGACGTATTGACGCGATGGACGCGATGGACCGGAAGAATCTAGGCAGCTTCACCGGCGGCGACATCTTCTGACATGTCGAGGCCTGTGGACGTCGATGGGTGCTCCTGGCGGCTCATCAGGATCGTGGCGGCTGCCTGGAATTTCGGTAGTCCGAGGGCGAAGATGGCCGCGCCGGTGATGCAAACGGTTCCGCCGGCCGCGAGGGTGAACGGCGCGCCGGCGACATGGCAAACGGCGCCAGCGAGGAGGCCGCCGAAGGGTTGCATGCCCATAAACATCATGGAATGGACAGCCATAACCCTTCCGCGCAGTTTGTCCGGGACCATCGATTGGACGAGCGTGTTGGTCGCCGCGAGAACGATCATGGCACAGAAGCTCATTGGAACGAGAAGGACCATGGAGATCCAGAAGCCGCGCGACATCGACACGAGAATGAGAAAGGCTCCAAACCCGGCCGCGGCGCAGGCATTCCATTTGCCCAGAAAGCGGACTCCGCGGCGAGATGCAAGTGTCAATGCGCCGCACATGGCGCCGAAGCCGCCCGCTCCCAGAAGCAAACCGAGCGTTTTGGAATTCCCATGCAGGACAGCTTTGGCGAAGATCGGCATTACGACAATATACGGCATGCCGGCAAGGCTGACCAGGCAAAGAAGAAGAAGAAGCGCGCGAATGGGGCCCGTGCGCATGGCATATTCGAAGCCTTTGGCGACGTGTTGAGCGGCCGAGCCGGTGCGCGGCTCGATGGCCCGAGTGGGGAGCCGCATCATCAAGAGTCCGAGGATGACGGCGATGTAGCTGAGGGCGTTGATCATGAAGCACCAGGCCTCGCCAACGGCGTGAATCAGGTAACCGGCGACGGCCGGGCCGACGATTCGGGCGCCGTTGATCATCGACGAGTTCAGGGCGATCGCGTTGGTGAGGTCATCCTTGCCTCCGACCATCTCGATGTAGAACGACTGCCAGGCGGGGATGTCGAACGCGTTGACAACTCCGAGAAGAATGGAGAGAACGAAGAGGTGCCAGATTCTGACGTTACCGGTAAATGTGTCGACCGCAAGGATGAACGCGAGCAGCATCGAGGTTGTCTGGGTGGCAATTACGATAAGTCGACGGTTGCGCCGGTCCGCGAAATAGCCTCCCAGGGGGGCCAACAGGAAGATGGGAAGTTGGCCGCAGAAGGTCAGCAAGCCGAGGGTGAGGGCGGAACCGGATAGTTGGAGGGCTAGCCAGGCCTGCCCGATGTTCTGCATCCAGGTTCCGATGAGGGAGATGCCCTGCCCCATCATAAAGAGCTGGAAGTTGCGGTGGCGGAGGGCGCGCAGGGCAACGGGCCACGTGGACAGCGGTGGCTCAGAGGTCTCGTCGGGCATGGTTGTTTTCCTATCTCCAGCTATGTTATAGCGCAAAAGGGGAGGAAGTGTCATCCGGTCCGGGTGTGGTTCGGGGGAAATCGGCCGAAAATATTTATCGAACATAAGATCGTATTAATATTGACTTCCGGAACCAGATATGCTATTATAAGAACATCAGTTTGACATGGAGGGGCATGGACTTGACACAAGCATATCGGGAATTGCAGTGGTCGCAGCTTCTGACATATGGGATGACGCCGGAGGCAGCGGCCACGATCATGGGTGTACCGGCGGGAATCGCGGAATTGGAGCTAAGAAACGCGGCCAGCCAGACGAGTGCGGAGGATCGGGCGCGGGCAAAGGCGGCGGTGTTCAAGCAGAGCAACTTCCCGACGATCATCCCGCGGGAACGACCGTACTATATTTAGTATCGTAGTTTAACCAGATCAGGATCAGGACTTAACCACGGAGGGTATGGAAAGCGCGGAATCAGGGAATTCGGATTCCGGGATTGGCGAGCGAGGTGGGAATTGACAAAGGGTTAAGGAGAACGGACATGGTATTAGCGTGTGGACAAGCGGCCGGGGCGGGTCGTGGGACCGGGGGTGTGGCAGGGGGCGTATCGATGGCGCAGTTGACTCCGATGATGGAGCGGTTGGGGGCAGCGGTGGTGCTGGCCGCGGAGGAGGCGATCCCGGACTCTCAGTGCCGGACTCGGTTTCTCGATGCGGTCACGGAGCGATGGTGCTCTTTGCGGGGCGAGGGAAACCTGGACATTCGGAATTAGGAAGTTTCGTTTCACAACGGAACGGACGGACATAGGAGTTTTGGATCTCGGGGCTTACCACTCCGTGAAGATTCGTGATTGCGGCTATGTAGCGGTGTGAGAACGGCCGGGCGAGAAGGGAGGAACGCGTGATTGCTTTGATTACGGCTTGCGTCGCTCTGTTGACGTTTTGTTTGGCGGTCCTGGTTGGGGTTGGGTACGGGGTGTGGCGGCTTTGGAAGCGAGAGAGCCTCGGGCAGTTCCGGTTCGATCGGGCGCCCTGGCGGGATCGGGAGTACTGGGCGTGAGGAGTGCGGCCTGGCTCACCAATCGCGTTGGACGTACTGGACGCGGCGGATGGGGTGGACGGTCGCGGTGTTGCTGGACGTCGTCGTGAGGCGGCCCATGTTTACAATTTGACGGCGGGGTTCACAGCGTCGTGCCCGTCCGTGCACTCAACGGGGCGCCGGCACGTCGGGACCCACCCCGGCTCGGTCAGGCTCGCCGCCACCCGCTTCGCGGGTACCCGGCACGAAGCGGGAGGGGGAAGAGACCGGAGGCGATTTGTGGACGGGATGGTCGAAATGGACACGGTGGATGTCAGGGGAAATAAGACTCAATAGCCGCTCTTCGGAGCGGCTTTTTTCTTGGACGAGGTGGATATGGTAGATATGATCGACATTGGAGGATATGGCAGGATCCCGTACGAGTTTTCGCCTTTCGAGGACATGCTGCACCCGGAGCTTGCGGCGCTTAGACGGCGTCAAGCGGAACTCGGCGCCGGGTTGGCGCCTGAGCGCCTTGCATCGTCAGTCGGCGGATTTCGGTTGCCGTCGCGGCAGGTTGGCAGAATGCCAATCCCGGGGACTCCGCTCACGCGCGCTGCCTATACGGGTGGAGGGCCGTGGAAGTCGGCATTCCTACCGGCGCCGTGTCGATGCTGGGGATTCGTAATCCGAACCAGGCGTTGCAGGCGGCAGGACCTGTTGCCCAGTTTGTGTCCGAATCGGCCGGCGGTGCACTTGGCATGGGGCTTTCGGGGCATAACCACGCGGTTGCCAGGCAGCAGGTCGGACAGGCGGCAAGGCGATTG
>JBKQWH010000107.1:0-16789 GCA_052139635.1 Capsulimonadaceae bacterium | reverse complement strand
TACGGTGGAATCAGTGATCATTTTCAATCGGAATCGGTGATCATTTTGTGGTGGAATATGCAGATGGCAGCGCCCGCCATTTGTCAACATAACGCCGCAAGTCATTGATGATCGGATTCGGATCGTACTGTTGTTGCCGCGTCGACAGCCCCATGCCTTCATCGAATACCATTGCTTGTTGTCCGGCGGCGGTACGATGGCGAGCCCGGGGGATGGGTGTGATGAACTCGGCAATGCGGCGTCCCTCGATGATCCGTTGCGTCGGCTGCCCGGCGCCGTCCAGTTCCCAATGACGGCCGGGGCACTGATAAGGGGAATTCAAGATCGGATGGTCAAAAAAGACGGGTTCGTCATGGGGACCGTAGGCTTCCGCAATGGTATATTGTCGCCGGCGCTGATGGTGATGCTGGACATGAGGCGATGGCATCCCAGGGTTCGGTCGATTCCCTTGCTATTTAGACATCCCGGCGCCCACTTCCTTCTTTGCGGTCAATGGAATGACATATTTCTTTTCGTGTATGGGAGGCAGGTGCGGCTTGGGAGCGAGCCGTCTGGTCAACCGAACACGCCGGAACCGGCACGTCCCTCGCCCCGGGGTAACACGGTGCAAGGCAATACTAACGCCGAGCCTTTCGCCGCGTGATCAAGAGTCGATGTATCTGTACGGCGCATTCAGCGGCGTCAAGACCAGTTCATGTCCGAGATACCGTGCAAGATACTCCGCGAACGGACGAAGCTCGTTCATGTGGGCCAGATCGACGTAATCGATAGTAATCGTACATCCGTCGCTGAAAGCGATCCGCAGTGCCAGTTCGCCGCGCGCATTGCGCCCGGTAGTGTCTATTCGGTCAAGCTGGACTGAGGTGACATCGGAGAAGCGGCCCTTCCACTTCCCATCGATCAGGACTTCCTGAGCGCCACGGTCAAATACGATCATGCGGATACGAGTCGCTGCTACGCGCATAATCCACAGGAGAAACCCGAAAACCGGCAGAGTCACCAGGGCGCCCAGCGTAAAGGCGAGCCAGCCGACCCAATCGCCAGGATGCATGGAGATTGCGGAGACCACTATAATGATCACATAACAGACAGACATAACCACATAGGCAACAACTACGCCAGCAGCAGTATCGGATTTCCCCCTAGAAAGAGACAGGCGTCCGTCGCGCTCGACCACGTCCCAACTCACCACTCGAGTAGGCTTTTCGCAGCTTGGCTCCCATTTTTCGACGGGCGGCGCATTGTGCGCTAAGATGGGCGGGCGTGGGTGGCCCGGTGCTGCAGGAATCGGATGCGGTATGGGCACCGGTTGGGGAGCAGGGTGCATGCGGTGATGTTCCACGTGCTCGAACTCAGCCGGGATCGTATCCCATCCCGGCGTGTCCCCCTCCCCGCCACCCGAGACGGGATGTGGCGCAGTCTGCAATCTCGACACGTCTCCGGATTTCGCGGCAACCGCGGCCTCGTAGAAGTTTCGGGCGTGGGATATGTCGGCGAACGAGGATCTCGGCACGTACCAGGTATTTCCACCGCGGATCAGAAAGAAGATATCGCCGTTACGAAAGACGATGCCGATCAGATGTGACCACTCGATACGAGACAGTCCCTCCGGTGTGCTGCAGTGAACCCCATCGGGAGCGAGCAGGGTGCCGGTATAACGCAGCTTGTCGGAAAACGTGCCGAAGGAAACCAGAGCCGTCATGAGCAACATGAACACAATGCACACGAGGAGACACAGAAGACTGATCCAGACCGACTGGAGAATCCCCGCGTTGAGCGACCGCGACAGAACTGCTCCGCCGCCTAACGTCGTTACAACCAGCAGGGCCATCATCCAGGGGCGAAGGACCAGCGAGTAAAGCTCGCACCTCCACCGGTCCGCCCCCTTCGATATGCCTGTGACTCGCAACTTTCCGCCTCCTGCAACATGCTGTTCGCGCTCAAGCCGCACGAATTGTGAGTCCATTCAGCATGGATTTCTTCGGTGAAGCGTGGCTCGAAGATGCGGAGGGTCGCGAGCCACATCAGGAGGTCGCGCACCGACGGTCGATACAGAACACAGGCGTCCAGGACAGCAATATTCATCGGTACAGTCCGAGCCGTTCTGATTCTTCAACGAGTTCTTTCATTACAGTCTGGCTGCGCAGAATCTCGGCCTCCGTGGCGGGCTCAAGCGGCGGTGCGCTCTTCCTGGCCTGCGCCATATGGGCGCGGAGAGAAGCAATTGTTTCCGCACTCTGCAACCGATCCATCAGGATTTCGTACGTTTCCGTGTCCAGCATCACGACCTCGGCGCGTCCATTGATGGTCAACACTTCCGGGATTCGGGTCTGCTTCAGTCGAGCGACGTGCGCTTTGGGATTTCTCACAAAGTCGCTCATGGAGTGTATCTGGCGCGTGTCAATCATGGCTCGAACCTTTCGTGAAATTTACAGCTTATTACATGATGACAGGTTCGATGGATTCTGTCAATGGTGGTTCTCCGTGATGAGTAGCCGATTTCAGTGGCAGACGGACCCGGACCACGAACTTACCCGTCGGCGCCTCGATTGAAGTCGGGCGATACCCGATTCGTGCCACATTTGCCACAGTTGAAGGTTTCAGCAGACATATCGCAGTTCAAGACAACTCGTGATCTCCGTGCCGTACGTGATTTCCGTGGTTAAGTCTCTCTTTCTTCATCATTCATTCTTTCTTTTCCCGCCCCGGCCATGACGTGGTCCAGGATGACATCGGCGAGGCGGGTCTTGGGCATCAGCGGGAGGGGGATGCAGGCTCCGTCCCGACCCAGGAGGGTGGCGGAGTTGGTGTCGCCCTCGAAACCCGACCCGGGAAGTGTCACGTCGTTGGCGACAATCCAGTCGAGGTTCTTTTCGTGTAGTTTGACCTCGGCGTTCTGAAGCAGGTCGTCCGTTTCCGCGGCGAAGCCGACGAGGATCTGGCCTTCCTGTTTGCGGCGGCCCAGATTGGCCAGGATGTCCGGGTTGCGGACGAGGGTGACCTCGATCTCGTCTGCGCCTTTCTTGATCTTATGGCTCGATGGCGCGGCCGGCCGGTAGTCGGCAACGGCGGCGACGGCGAGGATCAGGTCGGCGGTGGGAGCTATCTCGAGGACCGCGAACTCCATCTCGAGGGCGGTGACGACCGGGGCCAGGATAACGCCCGGAGGAAGAGAAAGGGCCGTGGGCCCCGAGACCAGAACGACCTTCGCTCCGCGGGCGGCCGCGCGCTCGGCCAGGGCGTAGCCCATTTTTCCGGACGAGCGGTTCGTGAGGTAGCGTACAGGGTCGATCGCCTCTCGCGTCGGCCCGGCGGTCACCAGCACGGTCATTCCGGCTAGATCCTTCCGCGCGGTCTTTCCGGTTCCCTCGACCAGCGCCCGGACAGCGTCGACAATGTCCGGCACATCGGCCAGCTTGCCGACACCTTCCGTGCGGCAGGCCAGCCGCCCCGTTGCCGGCTCGACAAAGTGGTACCCGCGGCGACGCAAAGTCGCGATGTTCTCCTGAGTGGCCGGATTACTCCACATCTTGCTGTTCATGGCCGGCGCGATCAGGACCGGGGCCTCGGTCGCCATCACAATCGCCGTCAGCATATCGTCCGCCAGTCCATGGGCCAGCCGCGCGATCACGTTCATCGACGCCGGGGCGATGACGACCGCGTCGCAGGTCTGCGCAAGCCAGATGTGAGCGATCCGGCCGGGAAACGGATCGTCGAAGCCGTCGATGGGGCAGGGATTGCCGCAAAGCGCGGCAAACGTCGTTGGCGACACAAAATGTGCCCCTCCCCGCGTGAGCACCGGATAGACCGTATACCCACACCCCACCAGTTTGCTGGCCAGGTCCGCGCCCTTGTACGCGGCAATCGAGCCGGTCACCCCGAGGACGACTCGCGGGCCGGCCGGAGATTTGGATTCGGATGTATTCATGGGGCTATCTTACCAGATAGGGGGCGAGGGATGAAACGCGCGAATTGTCGCAAGCGACGACGAAGTCGGACAATCCGGGGTTCTGGCCCGAATTATTCACGAACCGCCCGGACGACAGGCAGGGATGCCTGCCCTGCGAGAGGACACGAAAAGTGCAGACTGGGCTAACCGCTGTGCTTGCGGATGCGGTAGTGCTCGGCCAGGAGAATGGACTTGATGGCGTTGACGGTTTCCGGGACGGTGTCGTTGGTGACCGCGTAGTCGTAGTGCCTGCGCTGCGCCATCTCGCTGCGGGCGTTGAGGAGGCGGACGGCGATACGGTCCTCGCTCTCGGTGCGGCGGCAGCGCAGCCGGCGTTCCAGTTCGGCAAAGGTGGGGGGCTGCAGGAAGATGAGAACCGCGTCAGGCGACTGGGACTTCACGGACCGGCCGCCCTGGACATCGATCTTCAGGATAACATCGATTCCCTCGGCGCGCCGGTCGTCCACCCATCGTCGCGGCGTCCCATACCAGCCTTCGCTGTGGACCTCGGCGTATTCGAGGAGTTCGTCGGACGCCACCATTTCGTGGAAGCGGGCCGGACTGACAAAGTGATAGTCGACCCCGTCCTCCTCGCGTCCGCCTTCCTTCGGGCGGGGCGCCCGTGTTGTCGCGGTGACACATTTGCGAACCGGGAAGGGAAGGCCGGGAGTAGCCATGAGGGCGTCGAGGACCGTATCCTTGCCGACGGCGGACGGTCCTGAGACGACAATAAGCAGGCCTCCGGGCTGTTCGATTGAGGGCAATAGATCGGGCACGGCGTTCTTACTCCATCTCGGTCTCTTCGTCGTGCTCCGGCGCTGGCTGGCCGTTCAGGCGCCGTGCGAGCGTCTCCTGGGAGAGGGCTGATATCACAACGTTGCCGCCCTCGAGAAAAACCACACTCTTGGTGCGCCGCCCCTGGGTGGCATCGATCAGCCGACCGCTCTTGCGGTACTCCTGAACCAGCCTGCGCATGGGCGCGGAATCACAGGAGATCAGCGCGACGATTTTCTGGACGAGTACGTAGTTGTAGAACCCGACATTGAGCGCCACAATCTGCATACGAACTCCTCACGGAGAACACGTGAGCATTAGCGCGGACTATTCATGAACATCTCAGAGGACAGGCAGGGACGCCTGTCCCACGATAGGACCTGAATAATGCAGGTCAGAAGTTCGAACCCCGGCACGAGCCGGAGGTGTCTTTCGTATGGCAGGTTATTGTAGCATGCCGGCATAATGGGAGTCAAGGAAGCGACCCCTCACCTCGGCCCCTCTCCCGAGGACGGGAGAGGGGTGCCTGAAGGCATGCAAGAGAGGATCGAAATGGGCGTTGCAGGTTATTTAAGTCCTCCTCTTACGGCGAGGGCAGTTCCTGGCCGGAGAGGCGCGCGAGGTCGGCGGCGAGCCGACGCGTCATGGCGGGGATGCGCTCACGCCGGGGGAGAAACAGGAAGTCCTCGGTCAGGATTGGCGCGCCGTACGTTACCGTGATCGGCGCAGACGTGAACCGCGGGCACAGGGCGCCATAGGGCAGCAGAGCCGGCGTGTTCTGCAGGCCGACGGGGATAATCGGGACGCCGGCGTGAAGAGCCAGCATGGCGGCGCCGGGCAGGAGAGGCTGGATACGGCCGTCCTCGGAGACGCGGCCCTCCGGGAAAAACACGGCCGGCTCGCCGGCTTTCAGCAGGCCCTCGATCCTGCGGAGCGCCTTTCTGTCTGCCGTGTAGCGGTGGATCGGCAGGCCGTGGACCAGGCGAAAAAGGGCGCCGGCGCCCGGCATGTCGAATAGCTCCTGTTTGCCGATGAACCAGGACCGGCGCGGCGCGGTGACAAAAAGCACCACCGGGTCGGAATCCGACATGTGGTTGGGGCAGTACAGGAAGCCGCCGCGCTGTGGGACATTCGACTCGCCGGTCACGCGCACACGGCGGCACAATACCCGCAGCGCCAGCCGCAAGATCGTGAACAGAAACGGATAGGCTAGAAAGTAGGCCATATTATCCCGGAATCGCATCGAGCCAGCCGGTTTTTATCTCCGGTGCCGTCAATCATGAGTACGCCTCGATCTCGACCCGGGCCTTGTGGACCTTGACGGGTGCGAGAAACGCCATTCCCAGGGCGATGCAGACCGCACTGACCCAGAAGATCATGCGGTAGCCGCCGTGGTTGATCAGAGTGCCCGTAAACACGAGCGACGTCGGCCCGGCCAGCGCGAGCGCCGCCGATTGCACCCCTGTGTAAAACCCCATCTCCTTTGCCGGGACGAGGCGGGCGAGCAGTGGGTACGACGACGCGTTCTGGGCCGCCGTTCCGATCCCCGCAAGCAGCAATACTACCCGAATTTGGGCCAGCGTGTGCACCCACAGTCCGGCGAGCGATGCGATCCCGACCAGCAGGAGGCCGGCCTGGAGCAGACGCTTGGGACCGATCCGGTCGGTGAGGAAGCCCATCGGCAGAGTCGCGGCCGTTACCGCGAGCATCAGGACGATCATCAGGCTCTGGGCCGTACTATCGGGGCAGTGGGTGATCTGCTCAACGAAGTTCGTGAGGTTTGGGATGATGGCGTCGGTTCCGGCCCCGTAACACAGGTACATCAGCATGTACAGCCGTGCCTGCTTGAGGGTCGACAGCCCGGACAGCGTTCGGGCCAGCGTCACGCGCGCCTTCGTGTCGCGTTCTTCCGCTTTCCACGGCCGCTCCCGCGTGCCGGCGATCGTGATGAGGCCCGTGACCAGCATGACGGCGGCTACGAGCAGGCATTTTGTCTCGATATGCAGGTTTGTCAGGAGGATCCCGACCTGGCCGCCGGCGCTGAAGACGTACCAGAGGCCGGTGACGAATCCGCGCTGATCCGGACGGGTGGTATCGACCAGGAGCGCCTGGTAGGGGTCCGATGCGATGTTAAACGTGCAGGTGAAGAGGACAATGCAGATCACGATGGCGGTAAGCCGGTGCGCCGGAAGTGTGGCCGCGAGCGGTGTCAGGCCCAGCAGCACGCAGCAAATCGGGAGCGCGATCAACATGATTGGCCGGCGCTTGCCGAGCGGCGACCGAATCCGGTCACTGATCAGGCCGGTCAGCGGCTGGAAGACGATACCTTCGTAGGAATGCGTGCCCGCCAGCAGGCCAATCAGCCGCGCGTCGTGCGTGAACCGCCGCAGCCAGAGCGGCAGCGCGAAGTTATTGAACGCGTAAAACATGCCGTAGCCGAGGTTGGCCATGCAGTAAAGGAGGATGCCGGCGGGACTCAGGGGAGCATGCGGCGCCTCCCCCGGTGTCGGGGCGCGGTCGTCGTCGACGGTTTCGGTGTTGAGTGTCATCGATCGAGGTTTTCCGCGGTCCGACAGTCCGGCCCGTTGCCAGGTGGTTAAGTGGTCAGCAGCTTGGCGTACTTCTCGGTGACGACCTTGCGGCGGACCTTCAGGGTCGGGGTCAATTCGCCCTCCTCGACGGAGAGCGGTCGCTCCAGCACGACAATGCGCTTGGGCTTCTCGAAGTCCGCCAGATCGGCCGAGCTCTCTTCGACCTGAGACTTGAGGAACCGACGAACGGCCGGGTCGGCGGCAAGCGCGGCCGGACTCATGTCGGCCCGGCCCTGCTCCTTCGCCCAGGCGATCAGACGCTCGAAGTTTGGGACGACCAGGCCGCTGACATTGCCTGTGTGGTCCCCGATCAGAACAACTTCCGAGATGTACTGGTTGCGCTTGAGCTGAACTTCGATCGGCTGCGGCGCCACCTTCTTGCCGTTACCGAGGACCAGGATGTCCTTCTTACGGTCGGTGATCCGGATGTACCCATCGTCGTCGATCATGCCGATATCGCCCGTGTGGAACCAGCCGTCCGGGTCGATCGCCTCGGCCGTTGCCTCGGGGATGTTCCAGTAGCCGCGCATCACGTGATCGCCGCGGACGAGGAGTTCCCCGTCATCGGCCGTGGTGACCTCGGCGCCGAAACCCGCCCGGCCGACGGTTCCTACCTTGGCGCGCCCGAACGGATTGATCGAAGATGCCGCGGTGGTCTCGGTCAGGCCCCACGCTTCGAGGAGGGGGATACCGATGGCGTTGAAGAACGCGGTCACGGTCGGATTCAGCGGTGCGCCGCCGCAGACGCAGAACTTGATGCGGCCGCCAAAACGAGCCCGCAGCTTGGAGAGAACCAGGCTGTCGGCGACCGCGTACTGCGCCAGCAGCCAGGGAGGAACGGCCTCGCCGGCGTTGCGCTTGACCGAAACCTTGTCCCCAACACCGAGCGCCATGTGCACGGCGTGCTGGCGGTCCTCGGGCTCCTTCGCCAGGATCTCGATCACTCGCTCGTGGATGCTTTCGAAGACACGCGGCACGCATTGTAGGATCGTTGGGCGGACGTCGGCCAGGTTGTCGGCCAGGCGGAACACGCTGTCGTTGTAATAGGTTTGGCAGCCTGTTGTCAGCGCCAGACAGGAGACGACTCGCTCGAAGACATGGCAAAGGGGAAGGAAGGACAGGAAGACCTCTTCGGGCGGATCGATGGGAAGGGCCTTCTTGACGCCGTTGAGCGTGGCCATCATATTGGCGTGTGTCAACATCGCGCCTTTCGGGGCCCCGGTGGTGCCCGACGTGTACACGAGGCTCATCAGGTCGCCCGGCTGTACCGAGTCGCGGCGCTCCTCGAAGCTCTCGGAGATTGTCGATTCGGCGGTGCGGCCATTCTTGACGACCTGCGCGAACGGGACGGTATCTCCGTCGCCGCCTTCCGCGAGCGTGATCAAGTGCTTGAGCGCCGGCAGTTCCGCCCGGGCGGACTCGATCTTTCGCTGCTGTTCGGCGTCCGCCAGGATGACGGCGACTGCGCCGCTGTCCGCCGCGATGTGGCGGACCTGCGACGCAGGCAGGGTGGGATAGATCGGGACGGTGATGGCCCCGGCCGCCATGATCGCGAGGTCCGCGATGGCCCATTCCGGCCGGTTTTCCGAGATGATGGCTACCCGGTCGCCGCGCTCGATGCCCAGCGTCCGGAGGCCGACCGAGAAGCCGCGGACCTGCTCCTCAATCTCCCGAAACGTGTACGTCTGCCAATTCTTGGCGCCTGCTCGTCTCGACAGAGCCGGCCGGTTCGCATATTTGTGCGCTGCATACGCAAAGCGCTTGTTGACGGTGTTCAACGATTCGGGCATGGCGACAGGGCTCCTGGCGGGAAGTGGTAAAGAATAGCGTACCGCAGTCCCGTTTGTCAACCAGGAGGCCGCGTCGATCGGGGATATCGTGTCAATAGGCGCGCAGAACCGCCCGCGTCCACGAGATTGCCTGGGCGAGAATCAGCAACAGACCGACCACGACACAGCCCTCGGAGATATCCGTCTGCACCGCCTGGCCAGGTGCTCCCGGATCGACCGGGCGCAAGAACCTGCTCAGGAGAACCAGCAGCGAGCCGGATGCGATGGGCGAGAACCCGATCGCCCGTTGCGTATTGCGGTCCTTAAGAGCAAATAGAATGTAGAGTGCGCTCACCACAAACACGGCTCCGAAAAACCAGGGTAGTCCCTTTGTCGCCAGCAGAATCCATTTATGCATAAGTCCCCAACCTGTCGGACGTTTCTTCCGGCCGCCGGACTAGCCAGACAAAGCCGCAACGAAGTAAGAAGGATCTCAGCATTCCGTCATTGAAATCGCTTCAAATCCATGGATCGCCGTTCCATGCAATATGACTGCTTGTTTATTCGCCACCCGGCCGCGGATTCCTCCGTTACCGGAAGCCAATTCGAAATCTTCTTGCTTCCGCGCATCTGTGGTTAAATCCGAACGTTATTACCCGCCAGTGCCAGGTTGGAATGCCTGTACGATGCCCGAGCGTGGGTGAGACGGGGGCGGCTATGGTTGCGCATGAAGGCATCGACTCGCTTTTCGAAGCTTTCGCCGCCATAGGCGGGGTAGCGGTCGCCGGCCGGGTGAGTCTCGCCATAAATGGGGGCGCGGAAGTCGCCAGGAGAGATCAGGTAGCACTGATCCGAGAACCCGTAGCCCACATGAAAGTCGCCGTCCCGGTCGAACGACTCCGCGCGGGCCTCGTCGAATCGCCGGTTCCAGGTGGGATTGGCCACCAGGTACCGCCGGTCGGCGCGCAGACGTTCGATAGCCGCATCGATCCATGGCGGCCCCGGGAGCAGGATCGAGTCGCCGGAGAAGTGCAGCAGGTAGTCGGTCCGGCAGCAGTGGATGCCGACGAGTTCTTGAATCGAGTACGGGTAGCCGGGGCCGAGGTCCTGCGCCGTGATCCCGGCGGCCGCGAGGGCGACATCCGCTTCGTCCGCGACACGCACGACCGTCGATACCACACCGCTGTCCACCAGCCGGCGCGCGGCCGCCTCGACCGGTGCGTAGTCGGGCACGTTATTGATATAGAGCGTGACGGAGTCGAAGTTATAGCGACACCGGGCGACCATCCGCTCCAGGCGCCCCGTAGTGAGCAGCGCCTGCCAGTCGCCGCCGTAGCACTTGGTCTCGAAGCCAACCGTGTATTCGCGCGGCGCGTGCCGGCCGAAAAGGGGGAGGCGCAGTTTCATAGCGGGACGTCCCGTCCGAGGCAGGCCGCAAGTTCCGGCACGGCGAACGGTCGCAGAGCCGGCCACAGGGTTGGCACGAGCGGGTGAAAGTCGGTCATTTCCGGCCAGTGTTCAGCGGACGATTGCCATATCCGGAAGAAGGAGTCGACATCGAACTCGGCATGGTGGCCGAAGGTGGCCAGCTTCTCGAGCACGCGCCGTTCGCTTTTGGCGTAGCTATAGTGCAGCACGGTGTCCTTCAGGCTCTTGCCGCCTTCGTAGCGCCATTTGAAGATCCGGTAGATGGGGGCGGACGGCCGGTCGATCAGGCGCGCGCGCGTCAGTGTCGCCCCCGGCCGGTGGGCCAGTGGGAACCGCTCCAGCATCGGCTTTCCGTCCCGGTCCACCACCACCAGTAGCCGCCCGTCGGGGAGGATGTTGAAGATGCTGACCAGCCGCCAGAAGACCGCCTGCGCGAACCGAAGTCCTCGCACCTGACGCGCGACAGCCGAGAAGTCCAAGAACACCTCGTCGGCGTCGACCTGGAAGATCCAGCGCCAGTCGCCAAGCTGCGCCAGCCGGTCCGCCGAGACCTGGCGCTGATACGTATCGTTCCGCATCGGATCATCGTACCGGCAGAAATCGTCCCGCAGGACATCGACCTTCCCGACCTTGTCGAGCGCCATGATCCGATCGATCGTGTCGTCGGGAACGATCTCCCGCCCGCTGTGCCCGCGCGTCGGGTCGGTGGAGACGAGTATCCTGTCCACATGATCGTAGTAGGAGCGCATCGACCGCTCGATCGTCTCCGCCTCATTCTGCACGATCACGACGACCGCCAGCCCGCTCTCCCGCGGTCGACGTTTCGGCCGCCCTTTCATCGACCTCATAAGGCTATGCTTTCTTGAAGGCATATCGGTCAACGACGATAATTCGCGCTGGAGGCTGGACGGCTGCACATTGAGGTGTCTGGCCAGATCACCCAGGTACCAGCGCCGCTCCGTGTCCGGCAGCAGAGTCGCAAGGATCTGCTGCCGGTGGTGCGGGAATAGCGAGTCCAGGATATTGCTACGCATATTCCGTACATTATTGCGCAGCTTGCGTACATTATCAATGGTGCAGGCAGTCCGGCCGGGGCCATTACGGCGCAAACAACTCGGCGAGCGCCTGCAACACGGCTGCCTGTTCGGCCGCATCCAGACTGCCCAATCTCTTGACTAGCCGGACGCGGTCTACCGTCCGTAACTGGTCCAGCACGACATGTCCCGCCTTGGCTTGGAACCTGCAGGGGATACGCGTCGGATACGGTTTTCCCTGTGTCGTCATCGGCGCGACGATGACGGTGGCGATGTTGCGGTTCATTTCGTTTGGTGAGACAACCAGGCACGGTCTGGTCTTCCGGATTTCGCTGCCGATCGTGGGGTCCAGGTTGATAAGGTAGACCTCAAATCGCTTGGCTACCATTCCCACTCGCCGGCTTCCCATTCCGTCGCGGCCATCGTCTCGCCGTCCATCAGACGATCGTCTCCGACCCGTGCCATGGCCTGAAACTGCTCGTCCCACCCGTTGCGTGCCGTCCGGGCTGGCCGTATGACGATTTGACCAGCCTGCGCCTCGATCTCGACCTCGCCAGTCAGGCCAAGTTGGTCAATGAGCAGCTTAGGAATTCGAATCCCGTGCGATTTGCCTATCTTAATGAGCCGTGTCTTAGCAAATGTACTCATGAATCACTACCCCCTCCACTCCCTGACCGTAATAACATTGTACGTCCGTGTCCAGGTTGCTGTCAATGCGCCGACGGCTTTTCGCGCTTGTCCTTTTTCGTGGTCCGGACGGGTTCCGGCTCGTCGAATACGTCTCGCATGGCCCGCCGTGCGGCTTTGCCGTCCCCCTTACGGATAGCGTCGATAATCGTCCGTCCGTGCTGCGATACGCCGGATTCGAGGTTGATGTCCGCCATTCGAAGCGCGCAATCCAGAACCAGCGATAGCGACGGATTGTGAGCGGCCTGAGCCACAGCCCGCAGAAAGCCGGCTCCATGGTCGTCGGCGCCGTCGGGGCTCGGATACTGCCTGAGCAGCGGGATCGTTCCAGGCATGATCCACTCCAGAACCGGCTCCGTGGCGGGTCGAGCAATCCGTGACAGGAAGTCCAGGTCCGCGTCGGTCCGGCGCTCCGACGCAAGGTCTGCGGCTTCGCCGGCCAGCCCGCGCAGCGTGGCGGACAAATCAGCCCGGCTCGCCGCAGCGGCGCCGGAGATGGTCAGCGAGAGGTTCAGGAGTCGCCCAATCGCCTCGGTGCTGGGCCGCGTAACAAGAGTGCCGCTTCCCGCCTGAACCGCCAGAAGCCCGCGCGCGGAGAGCGCTGCCACGGCCTCGCGGATCACGGTGCGGCTGACTCCGAACTGCTCGGCGAGGTCGCGTTCGGGTGGCAGCCGGCTTCCGTCGCGCAGGCCGCCGTCAGCGATCATAGCCTCCATCTTGGTCACTACCATGCTTGCCAGTGTGGCCATGCGCGGCAAGGCGTCAAACAGGGCGTCGGTGTCGCCGTCTTTCATCGTTCGTCCTCCCTCTACGTCCAACGGCCTATTCTACCGCATGTGGCATGCCAAAGTCCATCACATTCGATGAGCGGGACGCGACAGAAAAACCTGGCGCCGTATTGCTGCAAATCGACGGATCTTGGGCTAGAATAGAGAGGTGCAATGGTATGAAGCGGAGGTCCGAGGGTTGGAGCAATCCCTGGCCGCCCGCCCAATCAATCAACCAGTGGTCTTTTACGGCAGTTCGAGCATCCATTATTGGACAACTCTTGCCGACGACCTGAAGAGTGACCGGATACTTAATCTGGCGTTTGGTGGATCAACCCTGGAGGCGTGTGTCTTCTTCTTCGATCGACTGGTCGCCGCGGCCCGCCCGTCGTCGCTCGTTGTCTACGCCGGGGACAACGACCTCGGGGACGGTCGAAGTCCGGATCAGGTCGTCGGATACTTCCGAGCACTGGCCCGCAAGGTCGACTCGATCGGTCCCGGCCTCCCTTTCGGATTCATCTCGGTCAAACCCAGTCCGGCACGCGCCGGCGTCATGGACCGAGTCGTGCAAACAAACCGGACGATTTCAAGCGACATCGCCGCGATCCCAGGGGCTTACTACATTGACGTTTATACGCCCATGCTCGGCCCGGAGAATACCTTGAGGCCGGAGTTATTTCAGAGCGACGGCCTTCACATGAACGCCGCCGGATACAGGCTGTGGACGGAAATCCTGTCGGGATACCGTGATCGGATCATTCCACAAGAGCATCGCTCGGAACACATTTAGATCACTTTACCGAATGACCAGGAAATACCACAAGTGGTTCAGTCCAAGGCTCTGCCGAGACATGGAACTCCTGATCTTTGGTGATCGCGGAACCCGCGTCCTGGTATTTCCTACGCGCGAAGGCCGATTCTTCGATTACGAGAATTTCGGCATTGCGGGGAGTTTGCGCGACCGGATCGAATCCGGTCGACTGCAACTCTTTTGCGTCGACAGCCTCGATTCCGAAAGCCTGTACTGCTGGAGGCGCCCGCCACATGAGCGGATCCAGCGACACATCCAGTACGAATCGTATATCCTGGAGGAGGTCATCCCTCTGAGCCTTGCTTGCAATGAAAGCCCCGGGCTCATCGCGCACGGCTGCAGTATCGGGGCCTACCATGCGGTTAACATCGCGTTTCGGCATCCGGATCTGTTTACCGACGTCGTGGCCCTGAGTGGCCGGTATGACCTGACTCGCCGGGTCGGCCCCTTCGACGACCTCTTCAGCGGCTACTACAATGAGGACATCTACTTCAACACGCCCAACCATTTCATCCCGAACCTGACGCACGACGCGCTGCTCGCGGCGCTGCGACGTATTCGCATTGTGCTCGCGGTCGGAGTGGAAGACCCCTTCTGTGAGAGCAATATCCTCCTGAGCCGGGCTCTCAGCAATAAGAGCATTCCCCACGATCTCCTCTTCTGGGATGGCGAAGCGCACCGCGCCGGCTACTGGCGGCGCATGGTGCGCTTCTACCTCGGCAACGATTAGGCCTATTTCGACGCATGCGCCCTGTGTGGGTGCTTGCCCCCTCCGTGGAACGCGCCGGTCTTCGCCCGTCGGAAGCCGGCGTCGATTGCCTGCGCTTCAGTCCGGAAGTAAACGCGGTTCTGCGGTTCGGGGAGTCTGGTCTTGTCGCCGGGCATATGATAAACGTGCGTGTGTTTGTTCCCGATGATCTGGCCGTCAAAAACAGAGGCATGGTTGCCGGCCTGCGGCGGATCGGTGTGTCGATGATACAAGATTCCAAGCCGGCCGTGGTTCGCGGCGCCGGGTGCGCCGGTATTCGGCGATTGAGCGACGGCCGCGCCGGCGATGAGTGCGGCCGCGGAAACGGCGGCGGCGAAGCGTATCAATGCTTTCATATGGAACTCCTGAGTTGAAACTGGTGTCGCTGAAACAAAGTGCAAGTCGGGCTTGCGCACCCTGCTGCCGCATAATATAGCATAATAATGTCAGACTGTATCATGAACATCGAACTTGTGCCGGCCACCCGAGCCGACGCGCACATCATTGCCCGCTTATGGCCATTGTACCAGTACGACATGTCCGAGGTGGGCGGAACGCCAATCAACGCATTCGGCCTCTTCGAGGAAGCGTCGATGTCCGTTCACGATTACCGCGAAGACCTCGAACTCTGGTGGCGAAATCCCGAGCGCGTTCATCCGTATCTGATCCGCGTCGACGGGCTGGCTGGCGGCCTCGTGCTTGTCGGCGTCGCCCCTCCCTTCGCACCGGCGGATTGTGACTACTCAGTCGTTGAGTTCTTTGTCCTGCGCGGTTTCCGCGGCAGGGGCATCGCCCAATCGGTCGCAAGGGAGATGTTCCAGCATTACCCAGGCTGCTGGGAGCTTCACGTGTTTGCCGGCAACACAGTGGCGCTTGCGTTCTGGAGGAGACTCCTCCGTGCGGTCGCCGGCGATAGCGTGACGGAAGAATTAACATACATCGACAAAGAGGGTGATATGGTTATCTTCCGCTTCAGACCTTCCGGGACGGGGGTGAGTGCTCAGCAGGCGCGGCCCCGGCATCGCCAACCATGAAAGCCGCTGGAAAATGAGTGACATTTGGGATTGGATATACGACAGCATTGAGCAGTTTCGACTGCGCCGTGACCCAGAGCGGTACAGCATGGCGCATGCGTTTAACCAGGGTATGCAGATCCTGCAGACGCAGCCGCGGCAAGCACTGGCGTTGCTCGAACAGGTCAGGGAGAAGGCAGAGGCTCTTCATGAGCCCTGGTGGGCGCTGCTTTGCGACCACTGGAGATGCCAGATTCTCATCCACTACACCGGACAAATCGACGCGGCGCAGGAACTGGTGTCTCGCTCGCTTGCGACAGTCGGTGGTGACCCGGCGTTTCGTGAGTTTCCGCAGCGGGTGTGCCTGCGGGACGATGAGCTCCACGTGCTGCAGATGGTCGATCCGGTCGGTTACGACTCGGAAATTCAGGCCGGATGCGATTACATTGACGCCGAAAGCTTCCCGAACTCGGCATGCTTACACTGCGGACGCTGCCTCCGGATCGATTCTCTTATCGTGCGGGAAGAGTTTGACCGGGCGACGGCGTTGAGCCTGGAGGGCCTGAAGACGTGTGCAACCAAGGCGGCGTCCCACTATGTTCCCGCATACTACGCAGCCCTCTGCCGCATTGCGGCTGCGAGACAGGACTGGGGCGCGCTGTCTCAGTGCTCAGCCGTTGGGGAAACTTATTACGGACTGATGGGGAGCGAGCATGCGAATGTCGAGTTGCTGGCATGGAACGCCGCCGCCCTCAGGCTGACCGGCCACGTCGAGGGCGCGCGTGCCGCCTACCGAAAAGCGCGATCCGCCGCGCGACGGCGCTTGTCTCGCCGCACAAACGGGTTCTACGATGCCGTGGCCCTGTACCACGTGGCCGGCGGGGATTTCCTGGCGGCGTATGTCGTACGCGGAATCCAGCTCGCCAACACATCCGGCGCCCCTTACGTGGAATGCCGCTGCCGGTCGGAACGGGTCCGTCTTCTCCAGCGGATGAACAAGCCGCACGCGGAAGAGTCAGCGCTGCTGTCGATTGCCGCGCACAAGCTGCGTGATCCGTCTCGCGTGCTCAACGCGGTCACCAAATCGGAATTGCCGAACATTCGCCCAGATCATATGCCTCGGTAAAAAGCCCCCTCCGGATACCGGAGGGGGCTTACCTCGATAAGAGGCGTTTAAGAGTTAGTAGACGGCTATGCCGCTACACTTGGCCTGGTCGA
>JBKQWH010000106.1:0-4600 GCA_052139635.1 Capsulimonadaceae bacterium | reverse complement strand
ATGAACTGACGGAGCGGCGCAAAACTTGACTCACGGACAACAAGTTCCGAGATTCAAGCGATCTATCGAGTAGGTTACGATCCGTGGACTGTGTACAACAACGTCTTGGAATCCTGCAAATCGCGCTCCGATTCGGCGATTGGGGCGGGTCGGAGTTTCATATTCTGGCACTGTCCGAAGAGCTGATTCGCCGTGGCCATCGTGTCGTGCTTGCCTGTAAGCCACAGTCGTTCCTGCATTCCGCGGCAGCGACGCGCGCTATACCCACCCTCGAAATCTCCTCCACCGGTCCGCATGACTGGGCGGCATTCGGGCCCCTGATCACCGCTATGAGGGAGGTGCAATTCGATATCGTACACGCCCATGCCGAGGAGGACTTCATTGTCGGGCCATCTGCGGCCCGACTGCGGGGTGTGGGAGCGATTGTCGGGACCGTGCACATGCCGTATCTCTCCGACCTGCCGCATAAGGCGATGATGCCTCTCGATCGCGCCCTTGATCGCATAATCGCCGTCTCGGAGTGCGTTCACGAGAACTTATTGCGCGGGGGGGGTGGACCCGGCACGAATACAGACCATTCACCACGGGATCGATCTGGAAGTATTCCGCCAGTCGTCGACGAGACCGGTCGCGCAACTTCGAAAGAAATGGCGGATACCGGATGGACGTTTCGTGGTCGGAGTCCTCGGGCGCGTGTCCGCTGAGAAGGGAATACCGGTCCTGATCGAGGCACTGGCTCGGATCGGGTCGGAACCCGTACATTGCGTAATTGTCGGCACAGGGCCCGAGGAATCGGCGATCCGGCGCCTGGTCCGCGCCAGGAAGCTTACACAACAGGTGACATTTGCCGGATTCATACCGAGCGTGAACGAAGCGATCGAGGCGATCGATGCTCTGGCGCTACCGTCGGTATGGCCTGAGCCGTGCGCCGCGGTCGTCAGCCAGGCCATGGCGATGTCTAAACCGGTTGTCGCCAGCGCGACCGGTGGGACCCCCGAACTGGTAGCCCACGCCGTCACCGGCCTGCTCGTGCCGCCGGGCAACCCGGATGCCCTGGCGGACGCCTTGAAAACGCTGGCCTGTGACCCGGAACTGTGCCGGTCGCTTGGTTCCGCGGGATTGGAGCGAGTCCGGGAGAAGTTCACGCTCGGTCGCATGGTCGATCGCATCGAGGATCTCTATTATGAGGCGCTCGGGCCGCGAAGCTCGTTATCGAGATGCTGACCCTCGGTCGTCTTCACCCGACTTTCGCCTTGCGAGTTCGAACCACTTCGGCTTCGGTTCGCACGGAATCCTTGAAGTCGGGCATGATGAAATCGTCGAGGCCGTACTGACCGAGACCGAGTTCTCGCGCGAGGTCAAGATACTCCTCGGTGCTGTTGGCGTCGTGCCAGAGCACTCCGGGCATTCGGCAGAGGCGGCTCATCCCCATCACCGGCCACCACGCATATCCCCGCCAGAAGGGGTCACGCGGGAACAAATAGTCAAACCGGCGCGACGTAAACGGTGCCTGCGACAGATACACCTGATAGGCGGTTGTTTGATACCAGTTCTCGATCGGCCCGTCAATGACGCGGCAATCGCTCACCATCTCCCGCATATCGCGCACAATACCGCTTGCCTGCCACGACGGAACGTGCATCGCCACGCATTCGGATCTCAGCCGGAAGCCGAAGTGGCCGCAGCAGCAGCCGTATGTGGGGTATTGCGAGCCATAGGCCAGTTGCTGAAGGCCAAATGTCCACGCGTGGTTGAGTATAAAGCGCCGCGATATCTTGACCAGCAGCTCGATGTTGTTCCGGCTGGCCCAGTCAAGCCCGGAGATGAGTGCGGAAAGGTCACCCAGGCTCCAGCCGCAACGCTCCGGTGTCCGGGTGATGTCGACGCCGTTCGATAGGCACAAATCGGTCAACTCCGGATAGTCCGGACTGCTGTCGTCGTGGATGAGAACCGGCACGGAAGGCCAGTGGCGCCGGCGAGTCGCGAGTTGCAGGGCAATGTAAGAGGGGGTACCGTAGGTCCCGATCACTACTCCGATCTTCGCGTCCGGCGATGGAATGAGCGTTCCATGGGTCCATTGTTCGTCGGGCGGACCCTTTCGATAGGGCTTATCGATCGCCAGTGTATAGTTGAGTTTCCATTCCGCGTAAGCCAGCCAGCGCTCGAAGTCGATCCGGCGCCGGGCTGTCCACCATTTATCGAACTGGATTCGCCGCGACATTCTTAATCCTCGCTACCGCCGGATTACCGGATGAATCCGTTTCCTCAATGAGAGCCATCAGCGCGTCGTAGACGCGGGCGGGTGTGATCGACCGTTGACAGAGCAGGCGCGCATCGCCCCGGAGCGGGCAGGCGGCTTTATAGCAGGGGGCGCAGCTCACGGTATCGTCGAAAAGCAGCCGGCTTGGTCCCAGCAATGGGATGTTGTCGCCCGGACGCGTGCTGCCGTACAAACCTACGAGGGGGATGTCGAGGGCCGACGCGATATGGAGGATCGACGTGTCCCCGGTCACCACCCCCACGGAACGCCGTACCAGGGAGACCGCATGGCGCAGGTCCGGCAGGGCCCCCGCGGCGACAACGATCGGCGGCGTATTCGGCCCGAGGCCGGAAGCGACCCGGTTTGCCAGCGCCGCCTCCGACTCGCTGCCGGTGACAACGACGTTGTGGCGGTCACCGATACGATCGACAAGCGCCGAGAAGTAGTCGGCGGGCCAGCACTTGGTGGCCTGGCTGGTCCCGGGGTGCAGCAGGATGAGCGGCAAGCCGGTGCGCCACGCTTTGTGGCTCCGCAGAAAGTTATCGACCGTACTGTCATCTTCCGTCCGTTCGGGGACGCTCATACGCCGGTCGTAGGGCCCGGGAACGCCCAGTACCGCGGCCGGCAGCAGGTAATGCTCGGTGTTATGCAGCCATGGCTCGCGCATCCGAGGGATTGCGTGCGTGTACAGCCGGCCCATCATCCCCGGTCGAGGTCGCGGAAAGAGGCCAATCCGCACCGGCGCAACCTGAAACCAGGCCGCCCACCACTTTTCCGCGGTCAGGTTGATGACGGCATCGAATCGCCGGCCACGTAGTGCACGGTGCGTGCCGACCGACATTCGCAGGTATTCCGGCAGGCGGCCATAGCGAAAATGCCGGCGCCAGGCCGCGGAGTCGAACGGGATGGCCTCGTCGAGCAGCGGATTTCCGTCGAGAATCGCCGTATAGCGACTGTCGACCAGCCAGGCGGTGTGGCAGCCCGGAAATCCTCGCTTCAGTGCCTGGAGCAGCGGAGTCGCCATGAGGATATCGCCGATTGCCCAGAACTTGACGATCAGTATCCGCGGGCGATCCGGCAGTGAGACGGGGATTGCATCGACGAGCTTATTCAGGCTATCCACAATCGATGAGTGCCGCCCCACGAGGGTTTCCATATTGTCGGCAACCAGGTTGCTGTTTGTGGTCATTGAGAATCGGCCTGACGGCGCGGCCCCACGAAGGTTTGGGTGTCGGCGCCCAACTGCACATTATAGCTTTCCCTCATGAACGCTGTCAAATGCTGAGGCGAGTTAAGGATTATGGATACATGTCTATGGACGAGAGCGAGCGCCATTTAGTGTATAATCATCACGTCAAGCCGGCCGGTGACATTCGCCGGCCGGTTATCTATTCCACGGGTTACCCACTGCGCGGCGTAGCCGCGACCAAAGTGAGCAGGAGCGATCCTCTTACGTCCGGAGGACGTTCTCCATGGCAGCCCACGAAATCATTAGTGGGTCGATTTCGTCACCGCCCGCGACGATTCTCACGACGGGTATCACAGTGAGAATTGCAGCCGGCCTTATTCTGAACGGGAGCTAAAGGATCGTTACGTGACAAATATTAACAGCAGCTATCAGAAACTGGCAGCCGGCTATCTGTTTCCGGAGATCGGACGCCGCGTGGGCGCGTTTAGTGCGGCGAACCCGGGTGCGTCGATCATACGGCTCGGCATCGGAGACGTGGTGCTGCCGCTTGCGGAGCCGATCCTTCGGGCAATGCATGACGCGGTCGACGAGATGGGCTCTGCCGCAACCTTCAAGGGGTACGCGCCGGAGCAGGGCTACGAATTCCTGCGCAAGGAGGTGGCGGAGCATTATGTCGGGCAGGGCGCCGACGTGTCGGCCGACGAGGTGTTCATCTCCGACGGCGCCAAGTGCGATACCGGCAATATCCAGGAGATATTCGACCACAACTGCCGCATCGCGGTGACCGACCCGGTCTATCCCGTGTATGTTGACTCGAATGTCATGGCCGGACGCACCGGGGACGCGGACGAGTCCGGGCGCTACAGCGGGCTGGTGTACATGCCGTCTACTGCCGATAACGACTTTGACCCGGCCCTGCCGGCGGAGCCGGTCGACCTCATCTATCTCTGTTCGCCGAATAACCCGACCGGCGCCGTTATGTCGCGCGAGTCTCTCGCTCGCTGGGTATCGTATGCTCGAGAGCGCCGGGCCGTGATTCTCTTCGACGCGGCCTACGAGGCGTTCATCACCGACCCCGCTCTGCCCCGATCGATTTACGAGATCCCCGGCGCGCGCGAGGTCGCCATCGAGTTCCGCAGCTTCTCGAAGAC
>JBKQWH010000105.1:0-4663 GCA_052139635.1 Capsulimonadaceae bacterium | reverse complement strand
CCGCTGCTCGAGTCGATCTCGATGCCGTTGATTTGAGCGTTGTTGATTACGGTGGTGAAAACGATCACGAACTGTCCGCTCGCGTTCGTCGTCTCGGTGAACTGCTGGATATTGGCAATATTCTCGCCGCCCGCGGCCGCCCACATGTCGAAGTTAGTAAGCACCTGCGTCCCGTTAATGCTGACGTCGGACTCGCGATCGCCGGCGGCGTCGAAGTAAGTCTCGCAGAAGTGCAGCCGCACCGTATACGCGGTGCTGGCCGTCAGGCCGCCGATCGTATAGGTGCAGGCGCCGAAGCGGTTGGTCTGATACACTGCGACTGGCGCTGGGTTGGTGACGTTCGCGGTGTTGATCGTGTTGGTGACCGTATCGGCTGACCCACCCGCGAAGTCCTCGTCGGCCACCCACGAGCCGGTCGCGGAGCCGCCGCAGTTGATCCCGAGGACCATTGACGATGTGCTGGCCGAGGGAGTTGCACTCGCTTCTGTCGAAAGGGCAGATGTCCCATTTGCATTGACTGCGGCGACCTTATAGAAGTACGCGGTTCCGTTGGTCAGGCCGGTGTTGGTGTAGCTGGTTGTGGTGACGCCGGAAGCGATCGCCGTGGCGCTCTCAGCGCCGCTGGCCGTGCCGCGGTAGACGCTGTAGCTTGTGGCGCCGCTGCTTGCCGTCCACGAGAGGGAGACCTGGGCGTTGCCCGCGGTCGCGGTCAGATTTGTCGGAGTCGAGGGCGCCGATGCACCACTGGTGAACGTGAGGTAGTGGAGGTTGTAGCCTCCGGTATCCTCAAATACCTGGATGACCTGCTGACCGGCCGGCAAAGTGCAGGTCGCATTCACCGTGGTCCAGTCCTGGTAACCGCCCGTTTCGGGAACGGAAACCGGGCCGGTGAGAGCCGCGCCCATGGGCGTGCGCAGGTCGACCACGTTGCCCGCATTGGGAGACGCAATCCGGATACCGACCGTGTAGGAGCCGGCCGTTGCGACGTTGATTGTATAGTTGAGCCACTGGCCGCCGGCCGTCCATCCGACATCGTAAGTCCCGGGGCCCGTGTCCGACGTGTCCTCGATGCCGACCCCATCGGTGCGGTACTCGTCACCCTGGTTGGTGGCGCTGTCCGAGTTGTAGGCGAGCCCCTGGCCTCCGAGGTCGTAGTTCGCGGCCTGTATGGTGCCTGGAACCGGCCACGCCGTTCCGCCGTAGGGAGATTCCCCGGTGGGCGCCACATACGTGCTCGCCGCCGCGCTTCCTTCGTTCGAGAGGGCCGATGTCCCTGCCGTATTGACCGCCGCCACCTTGTAGTAGTAGGTCGTTCCGACAGTAACCGCGGTGTCGGTATAGGTCATCGGGGTGGTGACATTCGCGATCGGTGTCGCGCTCTCACCCCCGGAGGTTGTCCCGCGGTAGACGTTATACGACGTCGATCCGACACTGGGTGTCCAGGACACGATGTTCTGCGAGAACCCGCCGGTCGCCGTCAGCGCGGTCGGGGCAGCCGTAACAGCCGCGGTGATAGTCACCGTTCCCGTCAAATCGATGTTGCGGGAGGAGTCGCCAACAGAGATGGTGTACGTGCCCGGCACAACCTGCCAGGCGTGCGAGTTGACATCCCAGTAGGAGAAGGAAGTCTGGTTCAGCGTAATCGTGACAGGGGTCGACTGTCCCGACGTCAACGACTCGCGCTGGAAACCCTTAAGCTGCTTGGGCGGCTGAATCACCGTCGACGACGGGTTCGGCATTCCGACATAGACCTGAGCGACATCCGCGCCCGTGACGCTGCCGGTATTCTTCAGCGTGAAGCTAACTGTCACCGTCTGGTTTGGATTATTCGCAAAAGCGGTCGATGTGGGTGTAATCGACAGATTGGAGAATCCGAACGTCGTATACGAGAGGCCAAAGCCAAACGGGAAGTTGACGGCCAGGTTGTTCTCGTCGTAGTGACGGTAGCCGATGAACACGCCCTCGGAGTACTCGGCCACATTGTTGACCCCGGGATATTGCGCGGTCGTATTCGCAGGCTCGTCGGTCTCATTGACCATAAAGGTGAGCGGCAGGTGGCCCGACGGATTATACGTGCCGAACAAGACCGGCGGGAGCGCATAGCCTTCCATTGTGCCGGGGTACCAGGCCTCGACAATGGCCGGAACGCTGCTCAGCCACGGCATGGTCACCGGGGAGCCGTTGTTGAGCACAACGACCGTGTTCGGGTTCTCGGCGGCGATTGAGGTGATCAACGTGTCCTGATTGACGGTGCCGTCGGCCTCGGTGATGGTCGGCAGGTCGAGCGTGCTCAGGTCCGAACCCTCGGACTCGGGGCACGCAACCATCACGACAACGACGCTCGACGATGCTGCGAGCGACTCCGCCGAGGCGAGGTTGCCGCCGTCATTCGTGGTAACCGTGACACCGCTTCCGACATAGGATTGCATTCCCGCCTGCGGCATCTCAATAGCTACCTCGGTGACCTCCGAGCTACCGCCGCCCTCGGAATAGGCCGCGGTTGCCCCGGGTCCGATCAAGGCTACGGACGTGGTCTTGGACAGGTTGAACGGAAGGATGCCGGTGTTCTTGAGAAGGACCGTCCCTTCCTCGGCGATCGGCAGAACATCGTTCTCAATCGTAGTCGCGTCGGTGGAATCGATTGCGCAAGCCGACGGGACCGCGCACTGGTTCGCGGGCGGACTGGCATAGGAGCCGTAAGTCATCATTTCCGCAAAACGGCGGATGACCTTGTCGTCAATTGCCGATTTCGGCAACAACCCCGCAGTCACGTCCGCTTCGAGGGTCGTGGTGGAGAAATAGTTGGCATCCGGCTGTTCGAGGTCTTCGCCCGCGACGGCGGACGTTTGTGCCGTGGCCGGGTAGTCCGATTCGACAAATCCGGTAAATCCCCAGTCATGCTTGAGAATGCTCAGGAGAGTTGGGCTTCCGCAACTCGGGTAACCGTTAACACCGTTGTACGCACACATTATGGCGCCGACATCGCCCTGCTGCACAGCCGCCTGGAAATGGGGCAGGTAAATCTCATGGAGCGTCCGCTCGTCGATGATATCGTCAACGCTGTTTCGGTTGTCCTCCTGGTTGTTGCCGGCCATGTGCTTCGCCTGGGCCATGATGCCCTCGCTCTTGATGCCGAGCGCGTCCTGCACGATGATCTGGCTGGCAAGGTAGGGGTCTTCGCCGAGAGATTCATAGGTACGTCCGGATTCCGGAACGCGATTGATGTTGGTCATCGGTCCGTGCACCAGGCCGTTCCCGAAGTACTTGTCCTGGAAGCCGACTGTGGTCCCGTATGTATAAGCAGCGGTTGGGTCCCACGTTGCTGTCAGACAAATCGGCGCGGGAGGCGCGACAGCCGATCCCCAGTGGCCGGGGGCCGAGGCGCCCGGGCCGAGAGGGCCATCCAGCACGTTGAAGGTGGGGATGTCCAGGCTCGATATCCCCAGTACCGTCTCGTAGTATTCCCCGGAGACGTTCGTTCCGGAAATCTGCGAGATCTCCTGCGCCTCGGTCATCGTGTTGATCACCTGCTGCGCCTGCGATTCCGACGAAGCGCTCGCGACTACGGTCAGTACTACGGTTGTCGTATGCGCAAGAGAGCCGGAGGCGCCGGCGATCGTAAGTGTGTAGGAGCCGGCCGATGTCGACGCGGTGGTCGCCACGGAGAGGATACTCGCCTCGGAGCCGCTGATGGCGACCGGACTGAAGGTGGCCGTTGCGCCCGCCGGCAGTCCGCTCGCCGTCAATTCGATGACTCCCTCGAAGTAACCTGCCGGCGCCGTCGAGTAGCCGTTAGGCGAAAAGTCGACCACGTACTGGGCGGTCGATCCGGCTACCACGGTCACAGTGACCGGGTCGCCATATAACGAAAAGTCGGTGGCCTGTGCGAACGCGGTGGTAGCCGCGGCGATCAGCAGCAACCCGAGGAGGACAAGCGTAGTCCGTAATTTCATGGTTTACTCCATCCGTACCCGTGTGTGAAGCGGTGCGCATTGTCGCACCAATGGGCGTAGAAGACCGGCGGGCTATGCTCGACCGGTGTTATGATCGATTCAGGACACAAGCAAAAGTGCAGTCGGGCTCGCGCACCGTGCTGCCGCACAAAATGCACGACGAAGGTCTCAGTCCGATGAGCCACGGCGCATGTCCGCGGTTCTTTGCGCCCGCTAGATGGCATTTGTGGCGTTATAAACCTAATTTCGCTTCGCCGAGTGTTCAACGCCGACGGCGAAGAACCATCCCGCGGGGGACGGGTTGCGCCGCAGACCGGCGGTTAACTGCCCGGCGAGTTTATTCCTGAGCAAGTATAGCAATAATTCGTATCCTCGTCAAGCATTATTCACAATTCGCGCGCATGTATACCAGTAAAGTAAACGTTACCACATCGAAACTAATCGATGTTGCGCGTACAAGGACGACGGACAAATGGACGCGATGGACGCAATGCACAAGGAGGAAGACAGGCACGGAGGCCTGTCCCACAATAGGATCAATTGTGACCGGCACAACAACCTGACTCACGAACAACATGAGTTGTCAATCCAGCAACCTGAAGAAAAAGCCCCTCCTCCGATCCGCGGACCGGAGGAGGGGCTGGTTACCTGAACACAATCGGGCTAGTAGACGGCAATGCCGCTGCACTTGGCCTGGTCGACACTGGCGG
>JBKQWH010000104.1:0-4683 GCA_052139635.1 Capsulimonadaceae bacterium | reverse complement strand
CAACTCACCATACAATAATACCAAATGCCCGTAATGATTTCTCGAATTCTACTTGACAACTTGCTAACCTCCTTGATATAATGATACCGAACTTCTGCAATCCAAAACGCGCTGGTTAGGACTGCTTCAGCGCTCCGTATAGTGTAACACGAACAGCAGCTCGCATTATTGGGTATAGTGTCCGTACTGGCGCAACCCTCGTACACGGCCCGGCGGGATCTCCCGCCGGCCATCGTTTTCTTGCGGTCTAACTCGACTATCGTGTCACGCCGTCCGTGAACCTTTTGCCCCCATGTTTCGTAACTAACCACAGTGGTTATGTTAACACTGGGGGAAACAGCGATGTCAGCGAAAATGCGATTGGTCACGATGCTAGCGGTCGCGCTCACGGCGATGGTGGGCGCCACACGCCTGAGGGCAGGCGACTATCCGTATCAGGGAACGGCGGGCGTGCTGGTCGAGGGCGTCCTGACGTCGGTCGATGCCGACCGCGACATGGCCGTTCTCAAGGTCGACAGCGGACGAACATATCAGGTCGATACGAGCAGCACCCAGTTCCGGGTACCGTCGGGACAATCGGGCGCCTCCGGGAATCTGGCGCCCGGGATGTATGTCCGGGTCTATGGGACCCTGTTGGCGGATAACGTCCTGGCCGCACAGCGGCTCGCGGTCCTGACTCCCACGCGGTTGACCGCGTCAGCCCCGGCCGTGTCGATTCAGCTTCGCGGGACCGTGGCCGCGGTCGACGATGACCGCGGGCTGGTCACCGTGCACGTCTCCGACCACGTGCGCGTCATCCACGTCGACGGCCGCACGGACCTGACAGACATTCGTGGCGACGATGAGCACATAGGGCTCCTCCCTGGCCAGCGCGTGACAGTGGCAGGGGTGCTTCTGCCCGATGGAACCGTACGCGCCGGCGCAGTCAGCCTCAATCGGGACCTGCGCGCCGCCGGTTGGAATCCGGCGCCCGCGACGTCGGCCTCCGTTCCGGCGGCAGTGCAGCTCGTCGGCAGTGTCGAGCAGCCGAGCACGCCGTTCGGTCGAGACATTACGCTCAGCCTGGACGGCAACGCCGGCGAGATCGTCGTCCACGTGCCCCGATCTGCCCGGGTGCGGCGCGACGGCCAGCGGATCAGCGTGCATGACGTCGGTGTCGACGATGTTGTTCGCGTCCAGGGCGCCTACGACGGCCGCGACTTTCGGGCCGCCGGCGTCGAGGTCTTGCACACCGAGAGCCAATTCGCCGGATCGGTCGGCGCCCAGTAGGCTCCACGCGGACTACACGCGCCAGGCTGGGAGGGGGGCGGCATGCTCATCCAAGGCTATGAGCATGGCACCCGGAACCTGGCGCCTCGTCCGCAACCTGAGCCAACCCGCAAAGGCGCGCACTCGTAATTCCGAACCTCGACTTTCTCTTCTTCCTTGCTATAATACAATATTGCGTCTGGACTTGTTGGTAGGAGAGGGAGACCATTTATGGAAGGCTCGGACGGCTCAAAGACAGCGTCGGATAGCGTGTCGGGAACGAGCGCGGCTTTGAAAGCGTCGCCTGAGGCGGCGGCGGGGCGCGCCCCGCGCGGGCGGGCCGGACGTCGACCGATCCTGCCGGCTGTGCCTGCCGTTGGCCGCGGATTCACCGGGCGTGACGCCGAAGTGACACGGGGGATCGAGCTGCTCGGACAGGAGCGTGTGGTTGCCCTGGTTGGTCCGGCCGGGATTGGCAAGAGCGAGATCGTGCGGGCGATCGGGCTGTCGATGCAGCGGTCCGGCGCGGACGTCGCCTATGTCGACCTGGACCCCTATGCGGATGCCGACTCTGCGTTCGCGGCGCTGGCGGCAGCCCTTGCCCTTGAGCCCGCGGCGGAGGCTGAAGGCTATGCGGCCCAGTTTACGCCTGCTGTCATTATTCTCGACGGCCTCGACGGCGCCATCGAGGAGGATCCGAACGGGACGCGCGGCCTGATGAGCCTCCTCCGCGATTTGTCTCCGTGCCGGTTTCTGATCACCGGGACGGAGACGGCTATGGAAGTGCTGACCGGGATCGCCGCTGTTGTCAGCATAAACGGCCTGTCCACGCAAGCCGGCGACCGCCTGTTCCGCGAGTTTTCGTCCGTGACCCGCACCGGAGTGAGTGCGGCCCTCGGCGGCAATCCTCAGGCCATCCGTATCGCGGCCGGGCTTCCACCCGACGTGGCGTTCGAGGATGCGCTGGGAGTCGAGGCGCCTGCCGACTCGTCGGTGTTGCTGCGCCTTCTCCGTACTGCTTACAGCGCCCTGCCGGCGGGCCGAATTCGGGCGGTTTTCGCGCTCTTCGGAGACCTCCCGGCCGGCGCAACCGACACGTTGTTGTCCGACCTTCTCGGGCCGGATAAGGGACTGGTGGACGACCTCGTTCGCCGCGGATTCGTGCAGCGGGACGTCGCCGCGCCCGGTGCGCGCGACGGGTTATCGAGCGTTGGGGAGCGTTGGCGGATGCCTCGTGCCCTCCGTCAGGCGGCGTCGGGCCTGACCGCCGAAGGGCTGCCGGCACTGCGCACGCGGCTTGCGACTTACCTGCGCCAATACGCCGCGCTTTGGGGCGATTCGAATGCGAAATGGGGGTCGGACCCGATCCTGGCCGCGCGCAGTATTGCATCCGAGCTGCCCAACCTGCACGCGGCATTGGACCGAGCCGCCGGGCGTCGCCTCGATTATGTGGCGGAGGTCACCGACTCGCTGCAGCGCTACTACGTGGTCGTGGCCGACCCGGAGTCGATGCAGAGGCTCCGGCAGGGCGCTTCGGCTTCGGCCGCCATTGGCCGCGCGGTCAATCAAGCGAGCTGCCTCCAATCGCTCGCCGAGGTACACGTTCGGCTGGGAGCGTTAGACTCCGCCAAGGCCTGCCTGACCGAGGCCCTCGACGTCTATCGTGACATCGGCAGCCGCGCCGGGGAGGCGGCCTGCCTCCGCCTGCTCGGCGACGTTCGGGTGAGGCTTGGCGAGGCTGCCGAGGCTGTCTGGTTCCTGGAAGAGGCCCTGCCGCTCTTCGAGGTGGCTGGTGACCGGATTGGCATGGCCCAGTGCGCGCGCTCCCTCGGCATCGTCTTCGCCCAGCTTCGGCAGTTCGCCCGGGCGCGCGTCAGCCTCGATGATGCCCTGGCGGCCTTTCGAACCGCCGGCGACCGCGCGGGCGTGGCCGGGTGCCTCCTCTCGCTGGGAGAATTGCATCTGTCCCTCGAGGAGTTCGGCCCGGCACGCGACCGTTATACGGAGGCGCTTTCGATTTACAGACAGGCCGGTGACGCCGCCGCGCTGGCTGCCTGTCTGCAGTCGCTGGGTGAGATCCGGTATATGACGGACGACTACGCGGGGGCGCTGGCTTGCTTTGCGGAGGCGGTCCCGATCTTCCGCGATCTCGGATCTCGAGCGGAGGAAGCGGACTGCCTTCGATGGCTTGGTGACGTGCACGGAATGCGCGGTGACGACTCGCTCGCGCGCACGTCTTACGAGGAAGCCCGCGCGATTCTCGAGCACGCGGACGACGCACTCGCGCTCGCCAACTGCGTAAAGTCGCTGGGAGATCTTCAACTTCGTTTGGGTGACCACGAGAAGGCGCGCGCCTCCTTTACGGCCGCTCTAAAGGGTTATCAGCAAGCCGGCAGCGGCCTTGGCGTGGCGAACTGCGTGCACGGACTGGGGGAGATCGACCTGCTGCAATCCGACTATAACGCCGCCCGCGCCCGCTTCGAGGAGGCGCTGGCCGAGTTCCAGTCGCTCGGCGACCGCCTTGGGGAGGCCAACTGCGTGAAGTCGCTCGGCGACCTCCACCGGGAAAGCCGAGAATTCGCGCCGGCTCGGGAAAGATACGAAGTGGCTCTTGGTATCTACGCCTTACTGGGCGACCGGTACAGTCAAGCCGGCATCCACGAGCGTCTGGCGCACCTCGCGGCCGCGCAGATGCAGGCGACCGAAGCCATCTCCCAGATGGAGCTTGCCCGCGCCCTGTTCGAAGAGTCCGGCAACACGTACTGGGCCGACCAGGCCGGAGCCGTCGTTGCCGAGTGGCGGGAGGAAGTCGCTCACTGATTCTCTATGGTCGCCTCAGAGATGTGCCCAAACTAATAGCCGGCCCGCTCAATCAGACGCACAGGAATGCTCAGTGCCGCACACCAAATTCTAACCAAATCTTAACAAGGATTTAATCAAGTTTACTGGTATATTGTCGTACAATACGTGCAATGCGATGCATCGGATCACGCGTCTCCGAGGCAGTCTGTGGTCGGCGGAGTAATCCGGTTGACTTCACCGAATATCTTGAAGGGAACGTTCACCTACAATATCAAACGTTTGCGACAGAAAGGAATTCTATAGCGGCTCGTACGTTATCTGATCGGTATCGACAAGGGCAGCCGCAAGGGGCATACATTTCGATGATCGTTTCACGACGGACAGAGTCATGTGATTGTCTCTGGTCGAGCTGTTGCTAGTTACACTGGCGTGGTGCACGAACGGGCGAAAACAAAGCCGCAAGCCGGGGAAGATTGCGGGCGCCGGCCGAAACTATGAGCTATGGTAAGTGGGATGTCAAGAACAAATGTCACGTTTACAGCAACTTTAACATTCCCTTGCAAATGGGCTACTCTAAAGAGCAGCCGCCTTGCGGGCGATGAGATTGAACCCCTTCTCTTTGGCATCTTTTTG